>JABMQN010000028.1 GCA_013203045.1 Chloroflexota bacterium | reverse complement strand
CTTCAGCATCCGTATAACGCAACAACGGAGTTCATATTGTGCATCATTACTTAACTTTCTGGCATCTCTCTTTTCCATATATTCATTATGCCATATTTATCTCTATTATGCATCATATTTAATTGCCGAGATAATAATTGGTGATTCAGTCTAAATAATCTCAGGTTTTGGGATAGGTCTGATGAACTTTCCACCGTTCTGTTGGAACTGGTCCTCTTTGCGAAGGATTTCCTCTTCGAAATTCCATGCCAGCAGAAGCGCATAATCAGGGGGGGTGGAGTGGAAACGGCTTTCATCCACCACAGGGATATGCGTGCCAGGGGTATAACATCCCTGTTTAAATGGGGTGGAATCTACTATATAGTCGATGGTCTCTGTACCAATCTCACAATAATTGAGTAGTGTATTGCCTTTGGCCGGAGCGCCATAACCTGCGATCGTTGCCCCTTTATCCTTCAATTGCTGTAACAACTCTCTTAATTGAGTTTTTACCGTAGCTACCGATTTGCTAAAAGATTCGTACGTTTTTAACGAATCCAACTTCGCTTTCTTTTCCAGCTCAATAGCTTGCACCACGCTCGGGGCAGATGAATCGCTTCCTTTTTTGGTATACACAACCATGGAGCCTCCGTGGACACTCGTGCGTTTGACATTCACAATTCCCATACCGAACCTTTCGAACAAGACCACCAGGGGCCGCACGGCAAAATACCTGAGGTGTTCATGATAAATCGTATCGAATTCCATCTTTTCTGCCATGTCCACCAGGTAAGGGAATTCAATAACAAACATACCATCGTCTGACAGCAGGTGAGTCACGCCTCGGAGTACACTATCCAGATCACCGACGTGAGCAAAGACGTTAGTTCCGAGGATAAGACTGGCTTGCCCTTTTTCCTCACGAACTTTCTTGGCGGACTCTTCACCGAAGAAAACGCTTACTGTATCAACCCCGTTTTCTATTGCCAGACGAGCTATGTTAGTGGCAGGTTCAATACCCAGAACTTTGTAATCGTATTTCAGGAAATTAGACAGTAGAGTCCCATCATTACTTCCAATATCTACTATGATCCCATCTTTTGAAGGGCTGTGTTCACTTACGATCGAGTCAACAAGATCGGCAAAATGGGCTTTCATAGTTTGCGACATGCTTGTAACATAGGGGTAATTTTCTGGAAAAAGGAGCTCAGGTGGCACAAGATAGCCAATTTGGACAAGTCCGCAATCATTACAATAGTAGACATCAAGCGGATAAGAAGGTTCGGTTGTTGCTAATTGCTCTTCTCTCAAAAATGCGTTAGCTAATGGTGTGGAACCTAGAGAAAGGAACATGTGAGTGTTTTGGCTTTTACATCCGTGACAGATCATTGATTACACCTCGTTTCATTTTTATCACTTCACAGTATATATAAAACCATATTAGCTTCATCTCATGATTCTTGGCAAGCTTAACTCCAATACTGATTCTTGTCAAGGCGCTGTGCAACTCTTTCACAGTTGAATCCTGGATGGAAGTACCATTGCAAAAATATATACTTGCGAATATAATTCTGACTTAGGATGTGAAATGTTATCAAGGGATATCGCAATGTTCTTTGTAGCTAAAAGGAGATAGTTATGAGCATCTATACCAGATTAAAGAAGTACGAAGAAAGCAACGGCAAGGCCAATGTAGCCGTAGCTGGTGCAGGGCTTATGGGATGTGGAATGGTTTATCAGATTGATCGTACGCCCGGTATGCACACGGCTCTTATCATTAATAGGACCATCGAACGTGCTGTCGATTCATACATTTACTCTGGTTTCAGACGGGATGAAATCATAGTAAGCGATGATATTGCGGAACTGCGAAAAGCAATTGAGAAAGGTAAACCGACCGTGACGAGTCGGCCCGACGTCCTGCGTGAACTCGAAAGGATCGATGTATTAATGGACGTGACCGGAGCTGTGGAATATGGGGCGCAATTGGCGCTTCATGCCTTCGAAGGTTCCAAGCATGTGGTTACAATGAACTCTGAGACTGACGCTACGGTTGGTTGTACCCTCAATGCCCTCGCTAAAAAAGCCGGCCTGATTTACACCAACTCCGATGGTGATCAGCCAGGTGTGTTACAACGTCTGTATGATTTTATTACAGCTTTCAGTTTCGAAGTGACAGCAATAATTAATTGCAAAGGATTCATGGATGTGAATGCCACTCCCGACTCGGTTCGACCGTGGGCTGAAAAACAGAATACTTCCCTGCCTGTCACCACAGCTATGGCTGATGGTACCAAGATGAACATCGAACAAGCCGTGATCTGCAATGCGATGGGTTTCATACCTGATAAGCGAGGAATGCATGGCATTACAACTGACCTGGCGCATGCCCTCGATGATTTCGTAGCTGTTCTTAAAAATAAACATGTCGTCGACTATACCCTAGGTGGAGATTTCAAAGGTGGGGTTTTCGTCATTGCTCATGGTAACGATCCGGAAGCTGTACAACCTTACATGGAATATTTGAAGATGGGATCAGGGCCCAATTATCTCTTCTTCCGGCCCTATCATTTGTGCCACTACGAAACGCCGTTAACGATTGCTGAGGTAATCCTGGATGGCGAACCACTTATCGCTCCAATTGGAGCCCCAATCGCTGACGTTGTGGCTATTGCCAAAAAAGACTTATCGGCAAGAGAAGTGCTTGATGGACTGGGCGGGTATGCCATCTACGGAGAGATTGATATCGTAGAAAACGCGCGAGGATTACTTCCAGTCGGACTGACTGAAGGAGTTACAATTACAAAATCCATAGCCAAAGGCGAGCCCATTCCGATGGATGCAGTAGAACTTGATGACAATTCATTACTTATGCGATTGAGGCGAGATCAGGAAAAGCTCCAGTAGCTTTCGAGGGATTAGCTGGAAGCGGTTGCTAGGATTCGATTCCAGCAATGATCTCCGCTTCACGTTCCCTCCGAAACTTTATTGCGGCTTCAAATGCTGCCTCTCGCGATCCGTACTTGCTCAAAAAGAAGCTCTTTGATCGGCTGACATTAGGCCGAGGTCTCCAGGAAACATTGAAGCATGGCAGTATATTTCCATTGCGGCTTCTGCTGAAAGTCTCAGAAACCCCTACTACGCCAGAGGTGTTGTTCTTCATCGGTTGAAGACGCATTCGTGTAGCAGCATATGATGGGGGGTGTTTGCGTTCATACTCATCTTTATATTTGATTGCAGCTTTTAACGCTTTATCCTGACCGCCATGAACTCCATCGCTGAACATTTTGGAATGTGTCTGAGCATTTAGAAATACCCGTACGAACCATCCGTGAGTATGATTCGAATCGATTCTTGAAATACCTTTCATTTCCATTCACCCAAATGTATTTAAACGATTATTCTGAGTAATTTAGTTTACCATAATTGGGCAATAGTTTTAATATCCGGTTTACAATGGCCAACGCTGAAAATCAAGTGTCGCCAGTAGGCATGTACCTGTTGCATCATCTGGCCTTTATACCTTGAATAGGGATTGATGGTCGTATTTTTGACTAGTGTACTGTCTCCAACGCTTCTGTACATTAGTCTCATTTTTGCTTAAGCTTGTTGCCCCGTTCGTCCTTGTCCTAGTCGAAGGGGAACGGGTTCATTCTTCGACAAGCCGCTTGCGTGCCAAAGCTTCAGCGGCGGCACGCTCAGCACGAACGGAACTGGAGACAGATGTTCAGCTACCTCAGAGACACAACATTAGGTAGTATTTACGGAGCAAAAGGTTAACATGCCTTTGCTCTGTTGATCTGCTACACAGTCTCGTGTAGATTTTCTCCGCAGTGGGGGCAAGTTTCCCAATCAACCCTGACCATATCCCCACACAGGGGGCATTCAGATACTTTGGAGGTCTTTCTTGAGAATTGGTATACATGGGATGGATACTTCATTTTTTCATATGGTATCCCATTTAACCATATCAACTGTTCTCCGCAATGAAGGCATGAAGGAGTGTTGATTCGGACAACCTTTCCACATACAGGGCAATCGGATACGTTAACGGGTTGTGAATCACTCTGTGGAGAATGTCTGGGAGAGGTATAGGCGATATCGAAGACAAAAGAGGGGATTTTGAATCCCTTCGTTGCAGCATCCTGGAACAGGAATGACTTCATATTTTTGGTTTTATCATGTTCCTGAGAACTTACCAGTTCGGCATTGCAACTAGCGCAGTATGGCCCATCCACAATCTTACGAAATAGACGGCCTTTCCACCAGAGATGCCCGCAAAGCTCGCAAACTGGAAAGCCGCAAGATTTGCATTTGCCAATACGTGTCCGGTTAGAATGCTTAACGCATTTGCCGGATTGCTCAAGTTTCGTGAGGTAAGAGGCCTCTAGTTCCCGGCATTTATCCAGACACTGAGCACACGTGTAAGAACCATAGGTCTTTTGAGCATCTTCATAGCAGGATTTACAGACTGGGCGGCTACATAAAGAACACACGTTGACCATCGGGTTCCTGTGAATGGGGCATTGCTGATGGGCGTTGATCGTCGGAGGAGTGATAGTATTGATTTTGCCGCAATTTGTGCAATATGCTACATTTTTGTTAGAAGGATGCCCGCATCGAGGACAACTGGGTATAGTTGGTTTAACTGCTATGGTTCCAGATATATGTTGTGCCATCAAACACCTCCCTCTCACTAGTAAGTCCGGTGAATCAGTGTCATAGAATAGAGTTCGAATCTGATATGGCAAATAGGGCACTCAGAAAGACTTCAAAATTCCTTTAATTGCAATATGCATGCATTATATTCCCTGGTGGCATGTTTTGCAATGGGTTATGTTGAGTTTGAAATTGCTAGCGGATAATCGCCTTTAAATATCTGGCACCAAAGCCAATTAGCAGGTTTCCACTATTCCCCGTGCTAATTTTACTGAGATTCCACCATTGACCATGGATAAGCTTGTATCGAGCCGAATACCGATATTACCTAAAAGCCTCAAGTCACTGCAAATAATAGCGACATGCCAGTCAGGACATTTGGTGCGTAAAACGTTTCCAAACTGAGCGTAAAGGTTACGCAGGTCTTTATTGGCGCTGACTCGAAGCCCATAAGGCGGATTAGTCACAATCCACCCTGTATCGGTTGGTTCAATCGCAGAGACGGCCTGGCAGGAAAAGTCGATGTAGTCTGCTACACCGGCCCTCTCGGCGTTTGCCTGCGCAATCCGAATTGCCCCTGCATCGCGGTCAGAAGCCAGAATCCTCGGAATTCGATAGGGGAACTGTCGTTTATGGTCTGCTAACACAGCCTTCCATAAATTAGGATCGAAACCAGGCCAGTTCATAAAAGCAAAACGCCTGCTATTACCCGGTGCAATTCCACGAGCCATTAGTGCTGCCTCGATTGGAATGGTACCCGATCCGCAAAACGGATCAATCAGGGGAGATTCCATATCCCATTTTGACGCCATGATTGCCCCGGCTGCTAAAGTTTCTCGTAAAGGGGCTTTCGCAGTCTCTAATCGGTATCCGCGCCGATGCAGTAGTTCTCCGGACGAATCTACACTGATTGTGCAGTGATCATTTACCAGACGCACGATGAACAATTGGGGCGATTCGTTTTCTGCTTCTCCAACAAATTCGTGCAGCAATGCTTGCTTATTCAGGCGATCGCCGATCGCCCCGACAACACGCTCGGCCACAGCATTGGAGTGATACAAACGAGATTTGTTGCATGTGACCTTTAACGCAACGGATTGCCCGGGCGCTAGATAACGTTCCCATTCCAGTCGGCTAGCCTTCTTGCGGAGTTCTGAGAATGCTGCTGCGTGAAAACTTCCCAGTCGAACGAGAACACGGCTTGCTGTACGCAGGGATAGATTAGCACGATAAATAGCCTTCAGATCGCCGTCAAACTCAATACCACCTTTCTCAGTGCTGTTTTGAGAGCGTTTCGTTTTTGAGGCCTTTGCTGAAGGTAACAGGCCTAGTTCATGGAGTTCGTGTTTGGTGAACTCTTCCAATCCCAGTTCAGAGGCCGCAAATATTTTTTTCATACAATACTCAACGATTGGCCAATTACCTGGCACGTCCTTTTTGAACAACGATATTTTTCTGTAGAGCCTTTCGTCGTGGTTCTTTCTCAACGAAGATCGGTTTTCTGGTGAATGGATCCATCTGGGTAGCGTACATTAAAGCGGAATAAGTGGAGGGCAATGGGGTGAATACCTGGACTTGCTCCGGATATATTTTAAGTTTATGGCTTACAAATCGTTTCAGGTTTTGCATGTCCTTCTCGGTACAGCCCGGATGTGCAGCGATTAAGTAGTATGTTAGGAATTGCTTTTTCCCAGCAGCGTGTGACATCTGGTCGAATAGTTCTTTGAATGTTAGCAGCGAGGCTTTTCCCGATTTTCCCATCAGGTGCAAAACCTTGTCCTCCGTGTGTTCAGGGGCTATCTTCATCTGGCCGGAGACATGATGATTGACCACTGTTTGCAGATACTCTTTTCCACACCTTTCATCACTAAGCAGTAAGTCATAGCGGATACCGGAGGCCACGAAAGCTTTTTTGACTCCCTTTATTTGCCTGATCTGGTTCAACAGCTCAATCTGCTTATGGTGATCGGCTTTTAATAACGGGCAAACAACCGGGTATAAACATCGCTTCTTGCGGCAATGTCCACGGGTTATTTTTTTCTGACATTCAATCCCATACATGTTAGCCGTCGGGCCGCCCACATCCAGGATGTATCCTTTGAAATCCGGGTGCCGGGTGAGTTGACGAGCTTCTTTTAAAATGGATTCTGAACTGCGCCACTGAACCCTTCGTCCTTCGTGCACGGCAATGGAGCAGAAATTACATTCGCCATAGCAACCGCGATGGGTAGGGATGGAAAATCTGATTGTCTGTAGAGCTTTTACTGATACCTGGTTTTCGTAATAGGGGTGTTGAGCTCGCTCGAAATCGAGAGCATATACAGCATCCATTTCATCCTGTGTCAGGCATGGACTGGGCGGGTTTTGAACCAGGTAACGTGTTCCATGTTTCTGGTAGAGACCTTTTGCAGTCAGCGGATCATTGTTTTGATAGAAAGTATGGAACATATCAATCAAGGCGTTATTATCTTGTTTGACTGTTTCGAAAGAGGGTAGCTCAATATATTCGTCCTGTATCCTGGCCAAATCGGTCTTATTGGAGATATAACACAGACCGCGGATGCTCTGAACATCGTTTCCTGCCTTCAAACCGTCAGCTAACTCTATAATCGACTTTTCGGCCATCCCGTACAAGACGTAGTTTGCTTTGGCGTCAAACAGGATCGAAGAGCGAATCCGGTCTGACCAAAAGTCATAATGAGCGATGCGTCGTAAACTGGCCTCTATGCCCCCCAGAACGATGGGGCGGGTATTCTTGAAAAAACGCCGGATCAGGTTGGTGTAGACGATCGTTGCCCGATCGGGACGCCGGTCATTTATTCCACCGGGGGTGTAATCATCACTTTTTCGTTTCTTCTTTAAGGCGGTATAATTGGCTACCATCGAATCGATACTGCCACCCGATACTCCCCAGAATAGCCTTGGCTCGCCCAATCGACAGATATCCTTATCGGAGTGAACATCAGGCTGGGCTATTATCCCAACACGGTAACTGGCGTGGCTGAGTACCTTACCGATTAACGCAATCCCGATAAACGGGCTGTCGATATAGCTGTCACCGGTTACTAGGATGACATCTAACTGATCCCATCCCAGTTGGTCCGTTTCCTGGCGTGTAGTAGGAAGAAACATGGTTTAATTTAATCCCTTTGGGTTGAATTCCCCGCCGCTTGCGGCGATAAATACAAGGTTCCGAATTGATACCCCGTCAGCTTGCTGCGGGGTAGTTCATTTCAGATAGTGAATCAATGTACGCAGATTGCAAAGACGAAACTTCAGACTAATCGCATACCGCGAGAGGTAAACGGCTGTAGAGGCATATCGTGCACTTGAATTGGCGACTCTCCATTTCTACTCGATTTATTCTATCTATCAGATGATTGCTCCAGTTTCTGAATCATCTCCTCAATAACCCATTCAGGGGTGGAGGCTCCTGCAGTCACACCAATGCATGATATCTCATTGTGTGAGGAAAGATCGAATTCATTAGCTGTTTCAATATGCAACGTTTCCACACCGGTCGATGAACATATCTGAGCGAGATGTCTGGTGTTGGCGCTATCATGCCCTCCAATTACAAGCATGAGATCAACTTCGGAGGCTAGCTTCAGGGCTGCCTGCTGGCGTTTAGCAGTAGCATCACATATCGTGTTGAATATCCGTATTTCAGAAAGCGATGCGAGTTTGGAATCCATGATCTGTGCCAAAAAGGCGGCAAATTGTTTCTGACTCTGAGTTGTCTGTGAAAGAATTCCAATGCGTCGGGACAGGTTACTCTGTTCTGGAACTTCGGTCGTGGCTATTGCGCCCTCTCCGGCCCTGGAGAGCAAACCCTTAACTTCAGTATGCGAGGCATCACCGTAGACTATCACAGTGAAGCCTTCCTGATGCAATTGCTGGGCAACCTGCTGCGCTTTGCGCACAATCGGGCAGGTAGCATCGATAACCTGCAATTGACGATTTTCAGCCGCAGACAGGATTTCCTGTCGTATACCGTGCGATGGGATAAGAAGAGTATCTCCTTTCATTTCGTTCAGGCTATCTATTATACGCATTCCCCGATTGCCCAGCATTTCGACGACTTGTCTGTTATGCACAATTGCCCCGAGACTCTCCAGAGATCCTCGTTCTTCTACGGCCTTTTCCGCGAGTTCTATAGCACGACGAACGCCAAAACAGAAACCTCGTTCAGTGGCCAGCCTGATTTCCAACTATGCCTCCCATCTCCAATCCGATTTGTGATCTGATTATACTCTACACCGATACTATGAGCAAAGACTGTGTACTCGCTCATATGTTAGAATAACGAGGGATAATTCGTATGGCCAGGGTTTCGCAGGTAGAAGAAAATATATATGAGATTCACCCCGAACTAAACTTCATGTTTAGTCTTTCCTATCTCGTGTTGGGAGAAAGAGCCGCTCTAATCGATCCAGGTTCTGCAACTCAAGCGGATATTGTGCTTCGCGCAATAGAAGAGATATTGGATTTTGATCTGGACTCACTCTCATACATCATTCCTACACATCTGCATATTGATCATGCAGGGGGAGTGGGCCATTTGGCTCGTAGGTTCCCGCAAGTCAGGATACCGGTCTATGAACGTCATATTCGATACGCTATCGATCCTGCCAGACTCATCGATGGAAACAAACAGACGTTTGGCGAGAACTTTGCCGATAAATTCGGAACTATTCTGCCTGTGCCTGAGGAACAAATAATCGCGGTCGATGGAGGTGATACGATCGATCTCGGTGGAAGACAGTTAAAAGTCGTCTATTCACGAGGACATGCCAACCACCACTTCTGCCTTCACGATGACAAGTCCGGAGGGCTGTTTTGCGGTGATGCTCTGGGGATGTACTACCCCGAGGTCGATGGCGTTGTGATTATCTGCCCCGAAGGATTCGACCTCAATCTATCGCTTCAAACCATCGAACAACTGAGAAGTCTAGCCCCTCAAGTGCTGTTCTATGCTCACGAAGGCACAGGACGAGAGACGGACGATCTGATGCGACGAGCAGCAGTCGAACTAAGAGATTGCGGGGATATCATTTTGGCAGCATTGAAAACCGGGGAAGGCTCCAAACAAATAGAGGAACGACTTAATCAGTACTTCAAAGAAAACGTTTCGAAAGAACTAAAATATGAATATATGTATCTTGACTTGACGGTGGCGGGATATCGGAGATATTTCCAAAAATGCGGTGAGATACAGTTGAGCGGAGGAACGAATTGATACTCAAGATGTTGGTTGTAGGCCCTTATATGTCGAATTGCTACATTGTTGGATCAGAAGCGTCAAAGGAAGGGATTATTATTGATCCGGGGGCTGATCCGGAAAGCATAATAAGCACGGTGGAAAGCTTGGGACTTGACATAAAGTTAATTGTTGCTACGCATGGCCATATCGACCATGTAGGTGGGGTCAATCGGATTAAGGAGAAAACGGGCGCTCCCTTCGCGATGCATGAAGCAGAGGGCATAAAAGGCGGTGTATTTGGGAAGTCACCCAACGTGGAAAAACCTCTCAAGGATGGCGACATCATAGAAATTGGAGATTTGCGATTCGATGTGAAGCACACTCCGGGTCATTCGCCGGGTGGCATTGTCATTATTGGTCATGATGTTGTATTCAGTGGCGACACACTCTTTCAATTCAGCATTGGACGCACGGATTTTCCGGGTGGCAGCTACTCTCAATTAATGACTGGGATATTCGAACATCTCATGGTGCTCCCCGACGATACGGTCGTGTATTCAGGGCATGGTCCGCAGACAGCCATCGGGATGGAGCGAAAGGCGAATCCCTTTGTGCGAGATTGGGCCCGACGAATAGCCGATGAGAGTTAATAGAGGATACTAGTGAAAGAACGAATCAAACGAACACTTATACAACGTGAGAAGAGGCACATTCTGAATTCCGGGGCTGTTCCGGCAGCGGTTCTCATGCCCATATTCGAAAGAGATGGCGAAGATCACATTTTGTTCACCAAGAGAACAGATATGGTTGAACATCATAAAGGGCAGATTTCATTTCCCGGTGGAAAAAGAGAGAATACCGATAGAGATTTATTGCAGACTGCTCTACGAGAAGCTCATGAGGAGATTGGGCTCAGGCCGGAATCGGTGGATGTTCTTGGCGAACTGGATGACGAGATGACTTTCGTAAGTAATTATATCATTACACCTTTTGCAGGTTATATACCGTATCCCTATCCATTCAAGCTAAGTAAAGAAGAAGTACAGGAGATACTGGAAGTCCCAATATCCACTCTTCTGGATAAGGCCAATTTCCGTCAGGAAGAGGAGACCGAAGGGAATATTACTTATCAGGCCTATTTTTATCACTACGGTGACGAGGTTATCTGGGGAGCAACGGCCAGAATCTTGAAACGCTTCTTCGATACGATTTGTAGTGCTGGTTATCGTTAGGTTGCCTCGTTCCTAATAACCCGAAGGGCAGAGTTACACGGGATCAAAGCTGATGCAATCAGCGATTGGAATCAGCTTGGGATTGAAGCAATAAATGTCTTAATTCGTTAAGGGCGCTCATTACTGCATAACGTTTGATACGAGGACGATGTTGAGGGAATATAGCGTGGATCGATCGGGTTTCTTTTCTGTCAGAAATGCCAATGTAGATTGTACCTATTGGTTTATCTTCCCGTTTTTCGGGGCCAGCTACACCCGTGATACCGATCCCTATGTCAGCGCCGAGTCTATTTCTGACTGCTTCTGCCATGGCTTCAGAAACCTGAGAGCTGACCGCACCATGCTTTGCGAGGAGCCCGGAATCCACACCATATTCAGCTTTCATTTCATTTGAATAGGTTACGAATCCGCCTTTGAAATAGACTGAGCTTCCGGGTACATCAGTAATCAGATTGGCCAGGAGACCACCAGTGCATGATTCCATCGTTGCTAAAGTTAGTCCTTGATCGAGGAGTAAGTCTCCAACCACCTGTTCAATTACGTCATCGTCGAAGCCCCATATTTTGTCACTAAACATGGAACGGAGTTGCCCTTCCATTGGGGTGATCATGCATTTGGCGTCCTCTTCGTTATCTGCTTTTGCTGTTAAACGGACTTCAATGCCTGTTTGTTTAGCGTATACCCCGATTGTTGGATTCTCAGATGAGAGGAGAGCACCCAGCATTTCGTCTACCTGAGCTTCTCCCAAACCGAATATCTTAAGTGTTCGCGAGCAGATGACCACGTTTCCAATGACAAGGCGAAGTTCATCCTTGATTTCCCGTTTCCACATTCGTTTCATTTCTGCCGGAGGACCGGGCATTGCAATCAGAATACGTTCGTCACGAGTTACCCACCAGCCAGGGGCGCTGCCTTTTGGATTGGGTATTGCTTTAGCAGAAGGAACAAGTGTTGCTTGTTTGAGGTTTCTTTCAGGCATTTCGTATCCGATTCTATCAAAAAGTCCTCTTAGCCACTTCTCCAGGTCAGGGTCCAGTCGCGTCTCCTCGCCCAGCATTTCGGCTATGGATTCACGGGTGATATCATCTTCGGTGGGACCCAACCCTCCCGAAAGAATAATAAGATCGGAACGATTCCATGCACGGTGGAGGACTTCGAGCATGCGACCGCGATTGTCGCCTACCTGAGTGACCCAGTACAGGTCGATACCGAGTTGAGGTAATTCGCCCGCCAGAAAAGCGGCATTGGTATCGGTTATCTCACCGAGAAGTATCTCGGTGCCAATGGAAATGATCTCTGCTTTCATGTTGTGTTTCTATGGTTACAACGCGGTCCCATGAATTGACTCTTTCACTATAGCATCTGCGGAGTTGTCTAGACATAGAGTCAGCATACTTTTTTGGGAGTTCCCAGATACTCGCTCACTAACTCCATGGCACAATAATTGCCACACATAGTACAACCCGAACCGCCGGTTGTTTGACGTGCACGAATCAAGGCTGCTTTTTGCGGATCAATGGTTAGTTTTAATTGGGTATCCCAATCGAGGTTCTTTCGCGCTTTGGACATCTCTAAATCCCACTCCCATGCACCTGGAACACCCTTGATCAAGTCTCCAGCATGAGCCGCAATGCGTGAAGCAATTACCCCTTCTTTCACTTCCTCGGGAGTTGGTAATGCCAAATGTTCTGATGGAGTGACATAACAAAGAAAGTCAACTCCGGCTGCTGCGGCAATTGCCCCACCGATAGCTGAGGTAATGTGATCATAGCCGGCTGCTACATCGGTCACCAGAGGCCCAAGTACGTAGAATGGAGCGCCTTTGCAGGTACTTTTCTGGATTTGTACATTGGCTGCTATTTGATCTAAAGGCATGTGTCCGGGGCCTTCGACCATCGCTTGCACTCCTGCTTCGCGAGCCCTGTCAACTAACTCTCCGATAGTCAGCAATTCCTCGAATTGCGCTCTATCTGACGCGTCGGCCAAGCTACCAGGGCGCAAACCGTCACCCAGACTCAAAGTCACATCGTACTTTCTGGCGATCTCAAGCAGGCGGTCATATTGCTCAAACAGAGGATTCTCACGTTTGTTATGTAGTATCCAGCCAATAAGAAACGAACCACCACGGGAAACAACATCAGTGAGACGTCTGCTTGCCTTCAATCTAGCGATGGTTTTCTGATTGACGGCACAATGTACAGTTAAGAAATCCACACCATCCCTGGCGTGATTCTCGATGGCGTCAAACATATCATCGGGGGTCATATCGACGATGGAACCGCGTTTATCGATTGCCGCAATCCCAGCCTCATAGATTGGAACCGTTCCCAAGGGAACCGGGCATTTATTAAGGATTGCCCGACGGATGGCTGGTATATCGCCCCCGGTGCTCAAATCCATGACTGTGTCAGTTTTGGCATCGAGGGCAGCGTGCAATTTAGCCAGTTCTGTTTCTATATTGCCAATATCGGATGAAGTGCCAAAATTAGCGTTGACTTTGGTGCTTAATCCATTTCCGATACCACAGGGATCAATTCCCTTGTGATTGATATTGGCCGGGATCACGATTGTTCCGTCAGAAATGCCCTGAAGAATGAATTCTGGATCGATACCCTCTTTTTGGGCTATAATATTCATTTCAGAAGAAATGATGCCATTTCTAGCTATATCAAGTTGTGTCACTTTCGTTTTCTCCAAAAAGAGACCAAGAGCCTAGGTATTCCGGATCTTGGTCTTTTTTTTACCGCTTCCCTACGCTCGCGTTATCGAGGTCAGGTTCAAAGAGTTCCCCGCCGGAACGGGGTCTCAGCTTTGAGCACCTCTAGCGGTGATGGTCGATTCGATTGTATTCAGATTATATATCAGCGGAACAGTAGTTGCAAATTGGGGCTGCATCAAAAATATAGACTCTTACCGTTTTTTTACCAAAATTTACCGTAATGTGACCAATCTTAACCGTTAGTACCATTGAATGTGTGTGTTCCAGTGGCTAAAGTTAGTAAAATGGAATTGTATTGGGTTGATAGCTGAAGTGTCTACAATGTGATTTCAGAAAAAGGCGGGGTGATTTAGAATACTAGCGTTGTTGGAATTCACAATGGAAACGGATGGAATGATAATAATTTGGTATAATCTCTGCTAATGACGCAAAATAGATTTTAAGATGAATTTTTACAGGCAATATTCACTAATAATTGGACTTTCCGTACTGGTGGTAGTGTTAGCTCTGTTACTATCCTCATCGGACATAGTATTTTCATCCGGAGTCGCGTTCTTAGATGCTGATTTACATGGTCCCTCTGTGAACGAAGTGTACGTTGAAACTCGAATGGATTTGGGCAACGAGGAGCATATGGCTGCATTTCCATTGCAGATGGGCGATTGGGTGGGCTATGACGAGGATACAGCGGAGTGGGAAGAGAGACTTGGTGCGGATGTTACAATCCTGCGCGGATACACGGCCCCAGGTATATATAGACCGGTGCACTTCTTAGTATTGCGCTCTCGAACCTCGACAAGTTTTCATGAGCCTAGGTTATGTTATCCAGCGCATGGATATAACATCACGGAGGACGGAAAAGATCAGGTTACAATAACGCACGCTGACTGGGTGGAAGAATTCTCAAACATCTCTATTCCGCTGGAGAAGTTGATTGTCGAAAAAGTAACTGATGATGGTAAATTGGAACGCCTTGTTGTGTTGAGTGTATATGTGAAAGGAAACCAGTTCGCGACTGACGCTGTCACGATGATTCGGATAGAAAAAAGGATACTGGACAATGGATCATATGAAGACACGGTTAATGTAGAAAAGGCTTTCTTGACTGAGGCAATTCCCCTGATGTTTGTCCCTTCCGAAAAGGATGGGTGGAATCCAATTGTATCAGAACTTGCTGGATGGGGAATTGGCGGGTATTTCATCATTGTTGGTTTGGTGGGTATACCTATAGGAATAATTGTTTATCCCCGTGTTAGATATGCACGAAGGCCGGTTGAGGACAAATCGTATTTCAATCAATAAAACGAAAAACCATATTGATCTCGCTAATCATCACAGCATTCATATTTCTTGTGTTGTGTGGCTGAATTATGAAGTGCAGTCTCAATTATGATATGCTGAGGTAAATGTGATTAGAGAATTATCTGTGTTTAACTGGATCAATAGCGATACCAATAAGCTAACTCGTGATAGTGTGGCCTACTTAATAGGCATGTTTGGAGCCGAGTTAGTTGGAGTGGCCTCTTCAGGGTGGGGGGCTGTATTCCATGTGGTTATATTGTTTAGCCTCATTACCCACGCTGCTTTGGTGGGGAATCATCCATCATACAGGTTGTTTTTGGTGTTAGCTTTGGGCCCTCTCATAAGAATTGTAAGTCTTACAATGCCTTTAGAGGGTTTTTCACAGACGTATTCGTTTTTACTCATTTCCATTCCGGTATTGGTTGGGGTTTTGGGCTATATCAGGCTCTTGGGGCTTCGTCCTGCGGAGATCGGCTTCACCCTTGGGAAAATCCCTATTCAGGTAGTTGTAGCGATTGTAGGGATAGGATTTGGGTTAGCTGATTACTTTGTGCTGGAGCCTGAACCGCTTGTCTCAGAGTTGACATGGCAGAAAGCGGTAGTCCCTGCCATTATTCTCATGGTGTCCGTTGGATTTGTGGAGGAGTTGCTATTTCGTGGAGTAATGCAACGTGTTGTAGGATTACTTGGATCCTGGGGGTGGGTATATATTGCAGTATTGTATGCGGTGTTGCAGATAGGGCATGACTCGGTATTACATTGTCTGCTTTCTTTTGAAATAGCGCTTTTCTTTGGCTGGGTTGTAAAGAAATGGGGGTCTATATTAGGGGTTGTGGTGGCTCATGGTCTAATGAATATTTATCTGTATTTGATATTCCCACTGGTATTCTAAGTACTAAGTGTCCGAGGTGAATATTTTTGTGGAGGAGTTGAGAGGAGTGTTCTTAAAAATTGATCATTGCTTGTCTAGACTTCCCCAAGATCGTTTCCACTGGAGGATGAAGACAATTACAGCGAATAATGCGATGAGTGCTGTAGCCGTGATTTCTCCATATAAAATCAGAGAATTTGGTTCAGCGAAGAATATTTTACCATGCATCGCAATCAGGATCATATGAACGAACCAGGCTATAGCCAGAGCTAGCAGGAGTAATTGACTGGATAGGACAAGGATGGGAAACATCGAACCTTTGGTAAGAGTATCTCCATCGTTGAGTTGCACATTATTTCTTGAACGGGTTCTTGGTGACAAATATTCTGAAATCATAACAACTTCACCTCACACTGATACCATATCATCTGAAGGTTAAAGCAGTGGTCAATGTGGGTAAAGAGTTAGTTAAGAATGGGTAAACGGATGGTAAATATCCAGTTGTTGTATTGGGATTGTGAATAGATCAAATAATGATTATATGTAACGGGATATTCACCGGGGGATTTTAGAATGCACGAAGGCATTGTAGCAATCAGTTTAATAGTGCTCCTATTTACTCGGCAAGTATGTGATAGTAGCAAGTCTGAGTTTGCAAAACGCCTTGCTCGATTTATGATGCCGGTTATTATACCGTTTGCACTGGTATTCGTGTTTATCGTTGTTGAAAGGATTAGAGACATAGCCTAAGGTATGTTATGATGGATGCCTCTATTAGCAGTGCTGAGATTGACAATATACCTGTAAAAAAATCGGCATCCTTTCCAGATATGTGAGTAGCGTCTGAAGGGGATTCCTATAATCTTATGTTCTGCTTGTTTTCTGTAATAGGTGCAAATATCTCAGAAAATTGTGGGATAGAAAAATTCCTCCACAGCATAATTGTTATGTTATGGAGGAATTAGTGTTTAACAGCTAATTCAGATTATTACTCCGGCAACTAAATATGGCTCATATAATTCCCCTGTAAAAACGTCTCATCTTTTAATTGCCAGTTAATAAAATCTCGCAAAGTCGCTAAGATCGCAAAGAAGATGAATGAAAAAGTGGCATTGTGCTTATATAAACAAACTCGAAGAAACAAAATAGAGTAACTCTGCGTTTTAGCGAGCGAATAGTACTATGGCAGTCAATACGGTTCATGGATTTTTGAGCAAAATAGTTATGTCTTTTAATTGCCGGATTAATAAATCATCTAACTTCATATGCTCCGATGTCATAGGCATTACCGCTTGGTCGCGAGTTGTCATCAAAATCATCACCGGGCGCATCCTGTGAACTGCCTCCGTCGATGGCAAGGGAATCGGACTGAAGATGGAAGTCACTGTCTGGATCAACAAAGCCCGGATCCCCAGTTTGATAGTCCGTCCCAAGATAAGGGGAACACCCATAGAGATTGTGATCAAAGTGATGCTGGGCCCCTCCGTCGTATGTGTCGAAATTCACTCCCCCCCATTTAGTGGTGCAATCAAAGATATTGTTTCTCACAACAAGATTATCAATTTTATAGCCAGATGCAGTTACCTGCAAAGCAAGCCCACCGTTATTTGCACTCGTGTTATTCACCAGATAGATGTTCTCGTATGAGGAAGCTTCGTAGTTGATTATGAAGCCATTGTGGTCATTCGAATGGCTTACATTATTGTAGATATGGATGTTCTCAAGGCGCCCTCCCTGTTCTGCGTTGATAGCAATTCCGGCATCCACACACTCGTAAGTCAAATTATTGTATATGCTTATGTTGTCAGATGTTTGAGCCCAGGCATCGATATAGATACCGTTTCTAACCCCGTGAACCGTATTATGGTGAATTAATCCATTGTTACAGCCTACCTTTACATCGATGCCCTCTTTGGGATACGGTGAATCGTGTACGTAGTTGTTTTTAATCTCGAAACCGCTAATACCAATTAGCGTTATGCATTCTTGAGAATATCCAATACAGCATCTATTTACCTCATTGCCATCAATGACTATCGCTGCATTGGCATTATCGTTGACACCACCAGCCCATATTCCTGATGAGTAACAGTTGTAGATGTAGTTATTCTCGATGGTGATATGGTCACAGTTATCCTTAATGGCAATACCAGCGTTGGGGGAATTATGGATTGTGAATTCGGTGATTTTAATATAGCTCTTATCCTCTATATGAATTAATCCATTGCCGTAGTCAAAATAGTGATCTGAACCGTCTATGATTACTTTGTGGTTAGGGTATGCTGAGAATGTGATGTAGTTACCTGGACCTCCGGAATTCTTAGGAATAATCCTTTCACGATAGGTCCCGGATCTAACGTATACGGTATCACCTGCTACGGCTGTGTTGGCTGCCTTTGCAATAGTGCGCCAGGGTTCCTGATATGATCCGGGATTACTATCGTTGCCGTTTATAGCGACGTAGTATTGCTGATCTTCGTTAACAGTTATTGTAATATTTTCGGAGTCCGATAACTGGCCGTCGTAGACTTCGAAAGAAACGTTAAAATATCCTGTTTGAGAAGAACCCGGGGTCCAAGTGAAGATTCCTGTCTGTGAATCAAAGTTTGCACCTGAAGGTAAATTGGATGCAGAGTAGGTCAGATCATCTCCATTAGGATCGATAGCTGTGATGGTGAATTGAAGTTGTTGCCCTTGATCAATTGATTTATTACCGATAGAATCAAGCACCGGTGCTTGATTGGTTTCGGTGTTAGTAGCGGTATTGTTTGTATTGTTGGTTTCGAAGTTATCACTGCCAGTGCTCGTATCACCGTCATCTGTATGTGCTGACTCAGAGCATGTTCCATCTGGTTGACACTCCAATCCCGGGGGGCACCCACACTTGGAACAATTGTCAACAAGAATCTCACTAGCACACTCTTTGGGTTTTGTGGAAGAACACCAACCGCATGGTGTGCCGTCAGAGCAGTAACCGCTCCCGGTTGTCCCAATTACACTTCCGCCCACAACAGCGGCAACACCACCACCACTAACAGGGGGGGGAACTCCACCCCAGCCAGCAGGGACTCCACCACCGATAGCGCCTCCACCAACTATCACGGCACTATCACCACTAGTTACAGTACTTCCCCCAACACCACTGCCGATGTAGTCGGATGGTGCACTTACCGTTATGCTAATGTCTTGTGAGTCAACAAATTCTCCGTCAAAAACCTGGAAGTGAACACCGGCATAGGTTTCCATCTGAGTTGGTGTCCAGGAAAAAGTCCGAGTTTTAAAATCGAACCGTGCGCCGGGGGGTAGATTTGATGCCGAGTAAATCAGTGTATCATTGTCAGGATCGGTGGCTGTGATAGTGAATTCAAGTAGTTGACCCTGATTGATTGACTTGTTTCCTATTTTTAGCACTGGCGGATGGTTAACGCCAACGGTAATTTCATCATTGCGCAAAATGCTTACCGGTACCGGTTGTCCTTCCTCATTGCCAAGTACTATATTGGATAGATTGAGAGGGCTGTTATTATCTTTCCCCCTTGCCGTGAAGGTGATTATGGCAATCGATCCCTTTTCGGGCAATGTTTGGCCTGGGGTCATTACCACTCCAATCACTTTGCTTATAGTGCCATTCTCGTTGTCTATTTTCCCCGGATCGAAGTATACAACTGGCTCTTCAGGTGCCAGCAGATCACCTTTCTGGACACTATCGACGGTTACAATCGAAGGATCAAAAGTCAAGTCAAATTGAGCGCCTGCAATGGCTGTGTCGAGGTTAAAATCTATAGATACAGTGAATTTCTCGCCTGAGGCGATTTGCTGATCTGGCGCAGATACAGTGACGATTGCGGATGCTTTCGCGGTTCCTATGGCAGGAAATCCAATCAACAAAGCAAAAATCAGTAAGAAAACTAGATATCTCATTATAACTCCAAAATTCATTTGTCTTACCCTTCAATTGAATATTGACCGATCGGGATCATATCTAACACGTTGATTATTCCATCATGATTGACATCTTCTGATATCCATCCTGATTTGCCTACATCCCCACACCGTTGACGGATACTAATAACGTCCAATACGTCAATATCCCCGTCCTGGTTCACGTCGGTGGGATCATTTGGCTGGGTCACAATGATGGCTATATCCTCTGTGTAGACTTCTCCTCCATTGCTGACTTTGAAATGGATATCTGGATAGTCGCCAGCCTGTGCATACGTTGGGACCCAGGAGAAAGTCTGTGATTGTGCATCAAAATTTGCTCCATCAGGTAGATTGGAAGCAGAGAAAGACAGAGTGCTCTCATCAGGATTGCTGGCCGCTACAGTGAATTCAAGTAAACTGCCTTCGTGTATGGACTTATCGTCAATGGGTGATAGATAAAATGATTCGCTACTGCGATCATCTGAAATAAGCGCAAACAAAAGATAAGAAAGCATTGCCAGTGCTCCCAAGATTACTATCACCAGTGCGATTGTACGGTACCAATCATCTTTGCTCCAGTTGTCTATTGGTTGCTTGATTTGGTATAGCAGTGTATTTTGACTCATTAAATTCCTCCGTCCCATCCGGCTAGTTGCTCAAGCATCCAACAGGTAACATGGGTATTCTGATTGGCGTTAAGGGGTCGATTGTGAAAGGGTTTATCCTTAATACGTTCAACGCTATTTGTACAAATGCTTTAATATCAAGATTCTCAGTTGCTTTTGCCATAGTTGAATTAATCATCAGTCACTGGTTTCGTTCACATCTACCCATAGATGCAAAGGTTCAAGTGTCGGTTGGACAGCGTCGTTACCCTTATAAAGGAAGAACTCAACTTTCTGGTTATCCCCTGCGACTTCAGGTATCCAGAACACTGAATCTTCCCATGTTTCATCATCAGCGAGGAGAATAGGGCCAACTTCAGCAATATTTTTGTTTCCCATAACTATTTCTAGCCTATAGCTCAATTCTTTGCCTTCGAAGTTGGATATTCCAGCAATCACGCTTGCTCTTTCTCCGACGGTTAACTTAGCGGGATAGTTCTCTGCCAAGCCATCCTGTCCAAGAATATAGAACTCACTGAATTTCTCACTTTCGTAAGTGGTAGCTAATGTGTATCCCAAAGCTGTCAATCCCGCCATGATAGCAGCAATCAATATTATGGTGAGAATATGACCGGGTCTATCTTGGCCCAAAAGTTTCATTTCTATCCTGGCATAAATGCATAGGTTCTTTTTGTGTTGGTGCTTAGCTATTCTTAACTGGGGACTAATTAGGTGTTAAAACAGGGAAGCCAGTGTATTTTATAATACTGCTTCCCTGAGAGGAAATTACCTGCATTTACCCAAAATTTACCAAGCTTTTACCAAATATTTACCGATTTCATAAATATTATACATATCGCCAAATAATACCGCATTGTCTAAATTGCCTAATTATCCACACAATTTAAAAAGAATGACATAGTAAGTCGAGGACATAATAACATAACACAGGCATAGTGTGAATACCACGGACTGTAATCTGTGGAGTCAATTGCCACAAAGGGAAAGCGCAAGAGGGGGGTTAATCGATTTTTGAGGGGGAAATGAAACATCGACTGCCTGACGTGCAAACAGTCGATGCAAAACACAATTATAATGAATTAATAACAGGTAAGTGTTAAACTACTATTCTCCCTCCTGTCCGAGTAAGCGGCGTCTGCGCAAGAGAACGACAAATGCAGCTACTACTGAAAGGGATACAGCAATACATATTATTTGACCAAGGACTGCCCAATTGACCACCCGTGTTTCATCTGAAGATTTATTAATAATTTCTTCATTGGAATTGCCGGGTTCCGATGTTCCGTTGACAGTAGCAGATATGCTGGTAGTGATGGATGCATCAATGTCATTCGGCGACATTATAGTATAGGCAGAGAAGTGACTGATCTGTGATGTGACGATATTGTTAGCCGGATCAACCATGCTAGTAAGATAGATCCATGTATTGGAAGCATTGTCCCATGTGGCGATGACCAGATTTTCTTCATCGATGTTTTCAGGGATTTCAGAATCGTCGTAGCTTATCGAGAGAGTTATAGGCGGTTCAAAGGTTGCCCCATCTGGACCAAAATCGTATGTTACACCGATGCAATTTGAATCGGTTGGTGGTGTTGGAGTATCTGACATTTCTGTTACAGTTATTTGCTCCAGAGTCTCTCCGTCTACAGTCAGATTCTTTGTTCCTTTCGGAATGCTGAGTAGCCAATTGCCATTATCCGCATGACTGTTTGTATTCTCAGCTATCAAACCTGTCAAGTCGTTTAATAAATCTATTGTTGCCGTTACAGGTGTCTCTTCTGTCAGAATCATTTGTGGAGGTTCTGTTAAAAGAATCGGTTGAGATGTATGTGTTGGACTAGATGTTGGTTTTGGGCTTATTGCTGGTGAGGTATCAATACTACTACTGACAACGCCACCACCCCCTCCGCCAGCTGCAACTCCGCCGCCACCGGAGGGGGTGTTTTCAGCTGCGGTCACAATGATGGTTACCTCTTCTGAATCAACAAACTCACCATCAGTAACCTGGAAGTGGACGTTGTTATACACACCAATTGTGGTGGGGGTCCAGGAGAAGATTTGATTTGATGTGTAGAACAAGGCTCCTATCGGAAGATTAGTGACGGTGTAACTGAGGTTATCACTGTTGGGATCAATGGCTGAAACAGTGAACTGTAGTGACTGTCCTTGTGTAATCCGCTGGTTTCCAATATAAGCTAACACTGGTGGTTCATTGGTAGCCGGATCGTCATCATTCATCACGCTGACGGATACAGATTGTCCATCTGCATTTCCTAATACTACATTTGTTAATATGAGAGAGCCGATTCCTCCGATTGTTTTTGTAGTAAGTGTGACTGTGGCAAATACTTCGGCTTCTGACACTGTTTGTCCAGGGGTTATGATTACCCCGGCAACTCCATCTACAGTACCGGATTGGTTATCTATCTCACCAGAGTTGAAATAGGAACTTGCCCCGTCTTGCGTTAGTAAATCGCCTTCCTGGACATTATTAACGGTGATGAGGGAGGGATCGAAAGTCAGGTCAAACTGTGCACCAGCGATAGCTTCACTGGGATCTATTTCGATGTCAATTTCGATAGTTTCACCCACCTCTGTAGAGTCAGTTGATGATATGCTCACGATACCTGAATTTGGGTCTGCTCCGCTATAAACTCCAAATGGTATATCATCTGAGTCAGGGTGATCAGGTCCAATCATGTCCGCTACCCAAAATGATGCCAGAGCAAGCATCACCATAATGGGCCATCCTCTTTTAAAAATTGATAATATTCGTTCAGAATTCATCCCATTTCTCCTATGAGGTCCAATGTTGACCGATTGGAATCATGTCCAACACGTTGATCAAACCGTCTTCATTGACGTCTTCTGCTATCCATCCGGCAGTGTCTGACTGATCCCAACACTGGCCGACCATGATTAGATCGAGAACGTTGACGTTATTATCGTGGTTGACATCCCAGTCTTCATATGGGTGATTTACTGTGATGGTAATATTTTCAGAGTCTGTATCGGTACCATCGCTGACCTGGAATGTGATATTTGGATAGTTGCCAGCTGCTGAAAAGTTAGGTGTCCACGTGAAAGTCCGGGTATTCGCGTCAAAGCCTGCGTTTGATGGCAGTCCAGAAACTGAATAGATTAAGTCGTCCTCATCTGCATCTATAGCTGAGACTGTGAATTGAATTTGATCGCCCTCGTTTACTGATTTATCACCAATGGAATTCAGTACCGGTGGCTGATTAAAATTAACAGTGATTTCTCCGTTGTTGATAGTCGATTGTATGGATTGCCCCTGCGCACTGCCGATTACTACGTTTGAGAGAACAAAGGCACTGGTTCCATCACTTGTTTTAGCTGTCATGGTAATTGTGGCTAGAGTTCCTGCTGTTGATACTGTTTCACCAGGGGTGATAATGGCTCCGGCAACTCCGGTGATTGAGCCTGCCTGGTTATCGGTATTTCCGGAATTGAAGTAAGTACTTGCTCCATCCCGGGATAGTAGGTTTCCCTCTTCAACGCTATCTACAGTAACTAGGGACGAATCGAAGGATAGGTCAAACTGTGCCCCGGCGATAGAATTGTTTGGTGTTACCATAATATCCACAGTGAACGTTTCTCCTCCACCGACAGTATCGGTTGATACCGAGACATCGATGGTAGCAGTTTCAGCACTTGATCCTGTCGAAGGCAGAGATAATCCAGTGATGCCCATCAATAGAATAGCTATACCAATAAAAACAATGCGCAAACTATTGCGTTTCATTTATTTTCACCTATGAGGTCCAGTGCTGGCCGATCATGATGTTGTCCAGCACATCGATTGTCCCATCTTGGTTGACGTCTTCCGGAATCCAGCCGGGTGAACCTGTCTCACCCCAATGCTGTCCAATCAGGACCAAGTCAAGAACGTTGACATCTCCGTCCTGATTGACATCCCAATCGCCAGCTTGATCGCTCACAGTGATAGTGATGTCTTCAGAATCAGTGAGTTCTCCATCCGATATCTCAAAGTGAACATTGGTATAAACACCTATTGCTGATGGTGTCCAGGTAAAGGTTTGAGTTTGAGCATCAAAGCTGGCCCCTAAAGGTAAATCGATCGCTGCATAGATCAGGTTGCTGCCGTCCGGGTCAGTAGCTGAGATAGTAAATTGCAGCAATTGACCTGGAGCGACTGACTTGTTACCGATTGGACTGAGTATAGGGGCTTGATTGTTACCGTTCACTATGATGGTAATATCTTCGGAATCAGTTGAAGTGCCATCGCTTACTTCAAAATGTACAGAGGCGTAGCTTCCTTCCTGGGAGTAATCCGGGGTCCAGGAGAACGTCTGGTTATTAGGATCAAAGCTTGCTCCGGATGGCAGGTTGCTGGCTGAGTAGGTCAGTGGATCAACCTCTGGATCTGTGGCTGATATTGTGAATTGGAGTAGTTGTCCCTCATCAACTGACTTGTCACCAATGGAGTCGAGTACAGGTGGCTCGCCAATATCAGCTGCTATTGTTATTATTCTCGTTTCAGTTTGAGCTGAGTTACCTGCCGTATCTGTAGTGTAAGCATAGTAGTCATATGAGCCGTTTGATAAGTTATCAAACTGATTAGTCAATCCATTGAGGGTTGAGTTGTATGAAGCTAGTATTTCATTTTGGCTTAGAGCCCGGTTCCAAATTTTGACCTCATCGATAGAACCATTGAAAGCATAGAGAGACTCAGATATATATCCTATCTGCGCTGGTAGATCATTTGTCTGCATTGTTCCAGTTTCGGAGGAATCGATATACTCTTGTTCACCATCAACATATATCTTCACCGTATTGTTGGCTTCATTAAAGGTAACTGCGACGTGGTGCCAGTTACCGGTTGTGATGGGGTTTGACGTTGTTTCATGGTGGTACTCGGTTCCGTTATTGTAGAACCTGAAGTAAACATTACTACCTTGCCACAGTCCCATGTAGTAATTCGCAACTTCGTCAGCTCTCTTGTGTACAATGGCATGGTATCCACCTGTTGAGAGAGAATTAACCCATGCTTCAAGTGTGATTTCACCAGTAATATCTAGTGATTCATCATCACTGATGTCTACCGATTTGCTGGTGCCATCAAAATTGATAGCTGTGCCGAATCTGCCGGTTGTCCATTGAGGGTCGTTGACAAAATTCCCGCTGTTGCTGTAAGTTGACCCATCACTAATGGTGGATCCGGAATTCTCATTGAAATCCCAATAACCGGCGAGACTTCTATCCCAATCGACAAAGCTGCTGGTATCAACCGTACTTGCCACAGATACATTAACTTCAGTCCAATCTCTTTCGACAGTGGCATTATCAGTATCTGTTGGGGAAACGAATCCGATTGACGGAGGGTCTACAGGCGGAGGGGGTGGAGGTGTGTTGGTATCATTAACGGTTACAGTTATGTCTTCAGAGTCAGTTAGGCTTCCATCGGAAACTGCAAAATGGACATACGGATAACTTCCGGACTGTCCTTCACTTGGCGTCCATGAAAAAACTCTGGAGTTGGTGTCAAAGCTTGCTCCTGATGGCAGATTGGAAGCTGAGTAACTAAGATTGGTATCATCTGGATCAGTGGCTGAAACAGTGAATTGGAGCAGTTGCCCTTTATTGACCGATTGGTTACCGATGGAACCGAGCACCGGTGGTTGATTAGTGGGTGGAGGGCTACTGCCACCATACTCGAAGGCTCCGATATCAATGGGGCTGCCACTGGGCCGGGAATTGCCATTGTAGTCAGTACCTGGAGCATCAGTGGATGTCCCTGCGTCAATGAGGGGAGAGTTACTCTGTAATTCAAATCCATTGACTGAACATCCCGGACTGGCTGATACGAATTGAGGATTGTCAGTTATATAACTAGTACCGAAGTAATTAGCGAAGTTTCCAGGGCCTTGTACGCCGTAACAGTTGTTGGTGAAGATATGTTCACTCGGATTATAGCCATTTTCTGCGTTGTTAATACCTTCATCATAATAAACGGAACCATAGGAAGTGTTTTCGCCCCAGAAGATATTATTACGAACATATAGGTCTGCGACATTGTCACCGCCTTTGTCTATTAACAAAGGTGATCTAACAACGTTATAAACAGTATTATTTGTTATATAAATACCTTTATAAGAAGTCGCTTGACCTCCAATCCCTATACCACGTCTGCCAAAACATACAATATCTTCAGTACTAGAATCATGAATGATGTTGTTATATATACGTATATTTTCTAGATCACCGCCCCGCTCATCATTTATATAGACGCCTGTGTCTATGAAATCTTCACAATGGTTGTTGTAGATATCGATGTTGTAAGACTTTGCACCAAAGCCGTCAATATAAACCCCATGTCGACCACCAACGGTGTGATTATTGTGTATAGAACCATCGTGGCTTCCTACCTTAGCATCAATGGCTTCCTTTGGACCCCATGCACTACAGTAGTACCAATAAGAATAGGCAATATCATGCACATAATTATTCGATATCTCAAAATCCCAGCACGCTATAAGGCTTATACACTCTTGATCACCTTGATCAGTACAGTCGCTCAGTTCATTATTGTCTATCAATATGTTTGAGCATCTTAAAAACTGAATCCCGGAACCACCACAGTCAAAGACATAGCAGTCTTGAACCGTTATATGGTCCGATTCCTTACCGAAGACTCCACCACCGGCACTCATGTTGTTTTGTTTGTAGTCTCCATCATCACCGTGAGCATGACCGATGTTGAAGCCTTCGATGACAATATAGTTTTTGCTACGTATATCAAACAAGCCACTATAGCTGGGTAATGTTTGGCCAGTACCGTCAATCATGACGGTATGCCCGGGATAAGCAGCATATGTTATCCAGTTTCCAGAGCTGCCTGAGTTCTGAGGGGATATTTTTTCGTAGTAGGTTCCTGATTTAACATAGACCGTATCACCGGCAGTGAGAGTATTGGCTGCTTTGGAAATGGTCTTCCACGGCTGTCCTTCAGTTCCGGGCCAATCATCGTTCCCGTTGGTGCCATCAACATAGTATATGGTTGCGGCATGTGCGTCTTCGACTGTGCCAGGGTGAAAGTTATATCCTAAAAGGAGTGATATTATTAGCGTTGCTATGAGCGCTTTCCTCACTATTCACCTCCCGCTCTGTCGTGCTCAGAAGTCATTGACGGGGTATTAGTTGATCGAAATGGTTTGTTTCCTATAAAGTGATGGGTCCAATTCATTCGTTTTTACCAACTTGTTACTGATTTTTCATCGATTATTTACCTAACTCGTTGTCCAACCGTACTGTAATTTCAATTAGATTTGTATCCCACATTTGGATAAAGTGGCCTGAGAAATTAGTACTGTTTTTGGATGGTCTGAATACTGGTCCTAGTACCAAAGTAGCCCAGAATATCGATGTAAAGTCGATTGCAAAAGGATTTCCTTTTCATGAGCGTTTAAAACACTAGATTATGTATGAAAAAACCTTTCTACATTACCCTTCCCAACTCAATTCGGACACTTAAAGTAGACATAGTGATAATAGTTTTGATTGATCTTGGACTACTGTATTTATTGTCCCAACAAGGGTTTCATCTGGAAACTTTGTCAGCCACCAATGAGACCTTTACTAGCCACCATCTTTTTGTTGGGAAAAACCCACAAGACGGTCTGGTGGGTAGCATTTTGCATATGAAAGTGAAGGGGGGCTTAGGATTGAGAGTAAATTTGGATAAATATGAGGTTAAGGGAGAATAGCACAGGTTGGTATTCGCTAAAGGACCTGCTATGATAAAATACCGAATTGATTACATGTCATTACGTTTGGATTCAGGTTCAAGTAATCGCATGAATTGTCTCACAGCAAGTGTTTGAGCCGAAACCTATTATAGTCATAACGTCTCAAGAGGAACCCAGTTTTCAAGTAATTCTAAATCTGTGCGTATTTATGGATTATGCAGATGAATACCATACAAAGAGTTTTTAAAAACACAGCTGCTTTATTTATAGCTCAAGGGTTTACTCTTGCATCGCAGATGGTTATTGCCATACTTATAGCCAATCGGATGGGGGATGATGAATTTGGTGGATACTCTGCTGCATTGGCTTATATGCTGTTTTTCCTATACGGAACGTCTTTGGGATACACCACCGTAGTCATAAGAGAGGTATCACGGAATAAGTCATTGGCTGGGAAATACTACGGTAATGTAATTGCTGCGCGATTATTGTTAATGGGGATTGGATATATCATCCTGGTACTCATAGTCCACCTGCTGGGGGATTCGTTGGGGTTGGTTCCCGATACCAAGTTTTTTATTTATTTTCTTGCCCTCTATGCTGCATCGATACTCATAGGAGATATACACCGTGCAATTTTTCGTGCCTTCGAAAAGATGGAATACGAAACGCTTACCGTTATCATCAGAGAGGCACTGAGGACTGGCTTGGGAACAATCGCTATAGTCGTGTATGAAGATTTGCGTTTATTAGTGGTAGCTTTTTTGATACCGGGGTTTCTTGATCTTCTGATAAGTATGTACCTGTGTAGAAAAAATTTCACAAAACCTAGATTGGAAATTGATTGGAAATTTCAATGGCAAACGCTGAAAATTGCTGTCCCACTAGGTATGCTGACTGTCTTTGGTGTTATTAATGCCAGGGCGGACACGGTGATGCTTACAGCATGGGAAGACCGTGAAGTGGTTGGTTGGTACAATGCTGCTGTTATGTTCTCTTTCGGACTAAAACCTCTGCAATTGATGTTTATGAATGCCCTTCTTCCATTAGCTTCCGTTTACTACATTTCTTCGAGAGACATGCTGAAAATCCTCTATGAGAAGGCCATGAAAATAATGATAATAATAGGTCTGCCAATGGCAGTTGGCCTGACAATGCTGGCGGATCGATTTATATTATTGTTATTTGGTACGGAGTTTGAGAAAGCCGACATTGCGCTACAGATATTAGCGTGGGATATCTTCCTGGTATATATGGGTGGACCGATGGCGCAAATACTGGTAGCAATGAATAGACAGAATCAAATGGCAAAAATGGTTGCGGCTGGCGCAGCTCTTAATGTTGCTGTTAACTTCGTTCTAATTCCACACTATAGCTACACCGGCGCGGCAGTGGCCACTTTAATAAGTGGCGTGGCCATTGGTGCAGTGTATTTCTATCTGGTTTCAAAACATTTAACGTTATTGCCTATTCATAAATTACTAATACCGCCGTTGATTGCAGGAACTGCTATGGCAGGATTTATTCATCTTTGCCGTGATCTTAACTTGATTATAATTATTGTATGTAGCGTGGTGATCTATTTTGCGATGCTTTACGTAGCAAGAGGAGTCTCTAAGGACGATATAGAAATGATCAAACAACTGCGCCAGAGGCCAGTTTCACCCCAACTCTAACCCCAGGGGTGGTACAACAACTAGAGGCAGGTTACCATAATGGGAGCAATGTAATAAGTCTACCATCTCAATAAAACTAAAAAATACCGATATTATTATTTTTAAATATTTCTTTTCCTTTTAAATTTACTGGTGGCCCTGTGTATTCTAAATCGCTCACCACTTCCGATCTTCGTGATTATCAGCTTCGCGTCCTTTTTGCTGAAATTAGGTGAGCCAAATACAATTTCTTCTGTGACGTAATATTTCAGAGCTGTGAAATACTCTTTAGCTAGATGGAGCATGTTACATTTTGGGTACGCACGTAGGTAGACTGATGTGTTGCCTGATTTCAGTAAGAATTTACCTATTATGCGGATTAGACGGTTGGCTATATTGCTTCCACTGCGGAAAAGATAACCCCCATCTTTATCCCAAACACTGACCTCTTTGCCGCCGAGGTTAATCGTAATCCCAACTATCTTCTTTTTAAAGTGTGTTTCGTAATAGTTGAAACCAATCTGGGGGAGTTGGTCGGTACTCGCTAGACTGATACCGTTAACAGGGCCGATAGGCTTTCCTAAAATATCCATTATTGTGGGATACAGATCAACGTGGCGCATGATGCCTGCGTCATCAAACCGTACACCACCAGGCAAACTGGGATGGATGAAAACCGTTGGGACATAGACGACCTCTGAACAAGATATCTCACCATGCCCGACATGCCCACCGTATTCACCTAATAATTCCCCATGGTCCGCTGTAAAGATGACCAAAGTGCTTTCAGCCAGGTGTAGTTCCCGAAGTATATCCATGCGTTTTTCGAATTCACTGACGCTTCTGGATATACCCTGAAGGTATTTCTCCTTGAGTTCATCCTTTGATTTTTTTCCATAATCATGGAAAAATTTGTCACATTCCCATTCTCTATAATCTGTATCTCCAAGGGTCCAACCAAACGGGCAATGGCCTCCCTTTTCGTCTTCCAAGTAGATGAAAGGTGGTTCAATCTTGTCAATAGATATTCTGTGTTTTTGTCTCAACAAAAGATGAAGGGGGTTGGATTCAGGGGGGTCATAACCAAGCCATGTATTCTCATTCCAGAGGGACGTGTTATACCCATCCAAATTCATCAGAGACTTAGTATCCCTTGGAAGCCGATCAAAAAAATTGTTCACACCATGAACTGGCACATGTAGCCCAGTCATCATGCTGGGAAAAGAGCACGCTGTGAGAAGTGAAGCGGTCAATGTCTTAAAAGTCACACCTTGAGCTGCTATTGATTCTGGGAGACAATCCCATCTAAGCGCATCTGAGACAAATATCATGACATTTTGTATCGGCGGAGTGCGAGTTTTAAGGACACTTAGAATATCAATCGTTGTCATGGATATACCCCTTTCATGTTGTTTTTGACCCAATGGGCTCGATTATTTCTGAGTTGTATTCAATAGCTCCAGGCATCGTTGTTCCACCTGACGTGCCAGGACTTCAAAATCTCTGTTCTGTACTACCCATTCCCTGCCTTTTCTCCCCATCTCAACAGCTTCATCTGGATTGTCTAACAGATTAATAATGGCATCAGCGAAGGCTTCAGGATCAAAGGAGACAAGAATTCCTCCACCGCTTTGGCTGAGGACTTCGTTATGATCCGGTATCTCCTCATTTGCTACTACTGCTTTGGCAGAAGCCATATATTCGACGACTTTGATCGGTGAACTGAATTTATAAAAGGTTATAGGAGGAATCGGGGAAACCCCAATATCAGCAGCCGCGATGTGATCCGGAATCTCTGATTGGAGTACATATCCGGTAAAGACCACATCCTGATCTATTCCCAACTGTAAAGCAAGGTTTTCAAGGTTTTCCCTGTCGTTACCGTTCCCCACCATTAAAAGTTTTGTGCCAGGTCTTTGCTTGACTACTTTGGAGAATGCATCAATTAGAATATCCAGCCCTCTGCCATGGTTCATTTCACCTTCATAGATTACCACATGAGACCCAGGCAGGTTATACCTTTCAGTGATATGTTTTCCATCTCGGTTTAGGAAGTCCTTGCTATCCACACCTTCCGGGAGGGGCAACGATCTGGACGCCGGAATACCTTTGTTTTCAATCAAATCTTGCTGTAGCCATTTACTGATTGGTAATACCAGATCGGCCTTTGGCAAAATACGCTTACTGATAAATTCATCTGTTTTAGCCACAAAATAAAGTAGAAATCGCTGCTTGGGAAAATGAAGCCGTATTTCTTCCCAGTGCTCCAAAGGATTTGAAAGTTCAAGGACTAGCGGTATCTTATATTTCCATTTGATATAGGTTGCAATTAATCCATCAAATGCACGCACTTCATGTCTGACAAGCACCAGGTCATAATTGCCTTCACGGAAGACTTTCGAGATCGGGCGAACTTTCGTAAGCATATTAACGAGTGTGTTGGGTATCTTTGATAGAATTGAATTGCCAGGGATGTAGTATCTAAACGGAATTGGATGTATTTCAATGTCCCCCATATAGAAGCTATCGGATTGTTGATGCTCTTCGGATTCGATAATCCAACTAACATGATGACCATAATTTGTTAAATGACCGAGAATCTTTATGGTGGGATAAACCAACATGTTGGGCTGATATCGTAGTGGGAGTATCATGCCTACTCTCAGTTTTTTCGAGGCATTATCACAGGGCTGCATATGAACAAATCTCCATCTTTAGTTGGTTGCCAATATACGTTGTCTAATCGCTAATTCATTGATTTGCTTGGGTACTTACCGTATACCTGTTTCAATTTATTCTGTATGTTGCCAAATGGTGCAGGTCTCCCCACAATCCAGATAGCATTATCTTGAGAACGTTGAAATCGAGTGAACACATTCTATTTAGTTCATATGGGTTGTCTTCAGTGTTGATCAATCTACCGGGTTTGGTGGAAACGGCGCAAGTGAAGCCGCTGTTACTGACGAATTCGACCAGTTCCTTATTGCGATCACCATTGGGATAGGAAAATGTAGTGACTGGGCGATCGAGTTTTGCCTCCATATCTTGCTTGGAGGCCATGATTTCACTTTTTGCCTGTTCGATTGGCAAATTGGTAAGGATTGGATGGTTTACAGTATGTGCTCCAAAAGAGACACCTCCCAAACTCATCTTGGTAATTTCCTCCCAATTTAGGAGTATATTTTCACCTAATCCCGGAGGGATATTTACTTCTAAGGTCCTAAGCAATTCCTTTTCAGTGAGATGTTTGTTTTCATCCGGTATTGACTTTATTTGTTCAGTTATTCTATTGGCAGCTATAATTCTATCAGCTGAAGAGTTAAGTTTGTAATAACCAATAGTGTCCAGCTCGAATTCATTCACAGAGGTGTTTTCAAGGGCATACGCGATCTTATCCCACCAAAGCAATTTGTCTGTTCCGATGAAGCCAGTTGCCAGAAAAACAGTTGCTGGAATATGGTATTTTTTTAAAATAGGGTATGCATAGAGGAAATTGTCTTTGTAGCCATCATCGAAAGTGATTACAACTGATTTCTTAGGTGGGGACTTGCCGTCCTGTATGTATTGACCAAGTGTTTCTAAGGAGAGTATTTCAAAGTTTTTCCGGAGGTACTTCATCTGCATCTCAAAATCTTTCGGGGACAAGCCTGTATATGACCATGTGTTGTCTTTAGGGCAGACACGATGGTACATGAGAACAGCGGCCTGCAATTTGGTGAACTCCCTTCTCACAAAAGCATAAGTATCTGGAATACAGAAAAAGTTGGTAATAGAAGCAGCTAGATTAACTATCTCCATACTTCTGATCCACCATTAACATAGATTCTGTTTTTGTGTTCGAATGTGTTGCTGAAGTCTGTCATGGGAAGCCTTTCCCCTTTCCATATCATCTTTGCGTTAATTATGTTGTAGTGATCAAGATAGAGATGTCCAAGGACTTTTTGATGGTAAGGGATTTTATCGTATCTAACCACGATGGGAGCGATAAGTCCTTGACTTATCAGTATTTCTCTTGTGTATCTGTCGGGTGTGTCAATTCTAGATACATCTTCTGTGTTAGCATTCAACCATTTTCCTGATTGAATATCTTGGTCGTGGACAAGCATATGCTGGAGATCTTGATGTTCGGAACTTATAGTATAGACGTTATGTTCTCCAAACACTTCGTATACGGCGCCGGATACAAATAGAAAATATGGAATCAGAATTAACAACACAAGTAAGGCAGGATTCATGCGCATGTATCCTGCTAACATGATTCCTCCTGTCACAAAAAAGACAGACAATCCGACTGCAGTTAGCGAGTACACTCTATGCATACCGTATCCTTCAGTGACATAGGGTAGTATGATCGTGATTGCAAGGAGCATTCCACCACCAAGTGCAAAAAGCAGGTGTTCTACTTCGAATTTTGCTCGTAGCGGTCCAGGGGGAGAATCTTCAAATTTGGGGATGGATACGATCTCTTTGCGTCTGGCTAACGTTGCAAGTATCCCCGTTGCGACAAAAAGGAGAGCCGTGTAGCTGATGATCAATCGTAAGAAATCAAAAGGCCATTCCAGCCCTTGACCAGCAGCTTTTGCGACATCAGTACTTCTACTATCTGCGCCAAAGAAGCTATCCATATTGCTTACAAGCCTTGATACGAAGTTAGTAGCACTCGAAAATGTTCCTTGTGTAAGTACATCATGCCAAAGGAAAATCATTACTGCGATCAAAGCTATATCAACAAAATTGATGTACCTTGTAAGGATTTGTTTTTTAACGATCATGCTCATTAAGAAAATGAACACCAGCAGGAATAGAAATATGTATGCAGTGGAATAATGAGATACGATAATGGATGCTGCAAAGATCGTAAATAGACCCTTTTTGCTTATGCCTTTAATCTGATCGTGGAATAATACCATAACAGTAATAGCGCAAAAGAAAATAGCCAGATTGGTGCGTGGTCCGTCTGCAGTATTTAACCATGCTAGTTGAGTCATGAAGAAAATGGACGCGAGAAAAGCAAGCATTGAACCAAGATACTTACGAGCGATAATGTATATGGTCAATGGAGTAAGCGTGCATATCAATACGTAGATACCTTTAAAGAGGTATTCATCCCAACTCACGTCTAGGAATGATTGGAATGTAGCTGGCAGTATCGTTATGCTGAGGCAAGAACTGAGCTGTACGGCATCGGGATCTAACAGATTGACATATTCAGTATCCCAGTGGCTATTGAGTGAAGTTATCTGGAATAGGTAGTACTCGGCATGCGTGTCATGTCCCAGGATATGCTCGGACCTCAACCACGATATCAACAGAAGCGTGAACCCAATTAAGACGATGGCCAATATGTATGTATCTTTTGATACTGTACGGCCAAACATGACCAGCAAAATAAAAGAAATAGGGATCAGGTCAGCCAAAAGAGTTATCAACAGCATATTATCGCCAGAAATGTTTAGGGAACGCATGCCCAGGACAACAAGAAGGGGGAGAAACGCTGGTATGAGCAATAGGAGCTTATTTCTGTTATTTAATTCAATATGAAATGGAAATGATGCGAATGCTTGCTTGTTCCTTCGGTAGGCCAAAATGGTAAGTACTACTAATACAATACTGAGTGAAGGCACGAAGGTGTTTGTTGCGAGTGGTTTTGAGTAGTCAATAGCAAGACAGATTTGATTTAATGCCACACCGAAGAACATTAAGAAAGTGACGCTGAGAGCTACTGTAAGAACAATTTTCTCTGCCAATCCCAACTTGTCCAACTTTAATAAGAATAGCAATAGCAATCTGGGCAGGATAAGAAGGAAGGGTACTACCATGAGCTCTCTCAAGACTGGTATGTCTAGCAAGGCTGAGAAAGTCCCTATGATTATGATACAAACGATAAATCGAAGTGTTGTATAGCTCGTTATATTTCTCAATAAAATCGACAGTTGTGACATGTTATTTGATATCCGATCCGAATAGATTATTCAAGGTTTCAACGTACTTTTCTACGGTTGTCTCGTACGAATATTCAGTCTCTATAAGAGTACGAGCGTTGCGAGTGATTTCAGGAAGGTTCGGATGATCCAGTGCTCTGATAATATTGCGGGCAATGCACTCTGGAGAGTTATTTTCCAGAATGAATCCGGTGTGTGAGTCGGTTATAATATCTGGAATACCTCCAACAGATGTGGCAAGAACCGGTGTGCCACAAGCCATTGCTTCTTGAACAAGTGGAGGCAATCCTTCAGTGAAAGAAGGGGAGACAATCAATTTGAGCGTATTCAAGTGATTTGGGATTTCATTGTGGGGTATCCAGTCTCTTAGGGTAACTTTATTTTCTAACTGTTTGATTTTGATCTGATTCTCAACTTCGCTTCTGAGTGCACCATCACCAGCGATAATGAATCTGATGTGTTCATGTGATTTGAGCACCAACGGTATTGCTTCTACGAAGTTCATGATTCCCTTTTCTGCAGAGAAACGCCCGACGTAGCCTACAACGGGTTCCCTTTCTGCTACATCAATGTGTATTGAAAATCGGGAGGTATCTACATATGCTGCCCCAAATACCATGAATTTGTTATGATATTTGTCCAATCCATACCAATGGAGTATACTACTTGACTCTGCCGCAACACGATCAACCAGCTTGAAGCAGATGTGTTCAAGTAAATTAAAAATACCAGAAATAATACTGCTAAGCGGTTCCAGTCGAACTTTGAGTCTTGTTTCTTTGGACTGTAATCCAGCCAGGACAAAAATGGTCTTTTTGCGTGCTAATTTGGCGATTGAAGCTGGAAGAACATATGGTCCCGATAGGAAGAATATAACTACGTCTACTTGTGAGAGAATCTGTGACAGTTTGATAGATGTCCCAATCTCGCCGCAAGGTATGTATTTTAGCGCAGTTGCTTTCATAGATGGCATGTTTTCACTTACTTGGATTGGCGACTTCCTGCCATCGATAAGTGTCCATCCGCTTATAAAATATAGGGAACTGGAGTGTTGTGTAAGTGTGTCAGGAAACCTGCTTAGCATTCTGATCTGGCCTTGGCCAATTGTGCCACTCTGAAGTGCGGTGATGATGGCGATTCGCAGGGGATGTTGATTGGTATCTGACGGTTGCTTGATGTTATTTTTCATTGGAGTGGCGAAGAAAATATCGTGTGATGGTTTAGTGTGTCAGGGTGTTTCTTATATCGTTCAGAGTTGATATGAGTAGTTCTCCCCAATTGCAGTGCTAATTATTTTCCATCAATTCCTGGTAGACTTCAAAAGTGCGCTGCCCCATTACTTCTGCTGAGTAATTTGATCTTACCAAATCTATCGCGTTTTGTGACATGCGATTGCGAAGATTTTCGTCTCCAAGTAAGCGTAAGAGCCCTGTGGCAAGGGCATCGTGATCACCTTTATCGATCAGATATCCAGTTTCATTATCTTTGACCAGGAATGCGACGTCTCCAACATTGGAAGCGATTGCCGGGAGACCTGAAGCCATACCTTCAAGAATGCACATCGGGAAACCCTCTAACCAAGAAGGTAGAATTAATATATCTCCTGAATTATAAAATTGTGGCATATCACCATAATTGACATAACAGAACTCGTAGTTGTCTGGCGGTACACCATTTTCATTTAGCATCCGCTCCCATGGTTCAGTATCGCCCGCGCCAGCTAAAACGAATACAACGTCCTTGTGTTCCTGGAGAACACGTGGGATGGCTTTGATGACAGTTTGGGGACCTTTCCAAGCCACCAGTCTACTGATGAAAATCACTCTCTTTATTGAGTTGGGTTGCTTTTCGAGGGGTTGGAAAGTATCAAGGTCAATCCCGTTGTGAATGACTGTAATCTTACCTTTGTATTTGTATCCGTTGATCAATTCGTCAGTGAGTGTATTTGAGACAGCGATGATATTCCTGGTTCTTGCTAGACTGAGTTGTTCTATTAACTTGGCGAAGGGATATGTGATCAGAGTTGCTTTTTCAGAACTATGCATATCCCTGAACTTGATACCAGATAAAGAAGTAGCCTGCCGTTGTGCCAGCAAAGTGGTGTGATAAGTAAGTACGTGTGGGATTTTACACCCGATCATTCTAAAAATGTGGTCAGACATCGGTGCTGTAGTGTGAATGAGATCCAGTTTATTCTCTTTTATGATTTTTGGTAACTTGCGTATCAAGGCCAGTTGATATCGAAGACTTGGTAGAGCCACCCCGGCGGCTGGAGATATGGCATGGATTTTGACTTTTTCAATGATACGTGATTCTTCTTGGCTGAGAGATGTGTGATCAAGAGCACTTGATGTTGTAAGAACATGAAATTCTACCTTGTCTGCCAGCCCTTTGCAGAGATTCATGCTGTATGAACTTATGCCTCCCCATACAGGAAGGAACTCAGCGGATATAAGACCTACTTTCAACATGGCATTAATGGTGATCTCCCTGGTTTTTGGTCATGCCTCATAAGCATAGAATTGCCCTTGTGTTAGCATATGAGATAGCGTGATTCTCGATGATATTGCTATTACTCTCATACCGTTCTTCATATGATGACAATATTGTTTGGTGTATGTCAAGCGGGCTTGCTTGTAATTATTTTGAGCAACAGATATATCTGCAAGATGTGGTAAAAATGGAGTCGGACGTATGGTTTGATAAACGAAAAGCGGCACGATAAACAATCATGCCGCTATAAATCAACTTGGTACGCGTATTTTTATTAGCTGATTAGACTGGATGCTAATTTGGCATACAGCCCATATCTTTCCAGTACAATTCCAGTTTGGTTAGAAAATAAGATATGATATTTTTATAAGGGTGGAAAGTGAATAGGGTATTCAGGTGAGTTATGTCCTCATGTGAAGGGAAAGAGTTAACATAAAGATTGTCATATACTTCTGAGAAAGTAACCACTGGAATACTCACTGAATCAATATAATCGATAATCTCTGTAAAACTATCGATAGCGTAGGCATAATGATTATCTGAATCTTCAATTCGATGGAACATCAATACCAGCCAAAAACCGTATTCATTGGCTTGGTCTATCCATTCCTTGATTGTTTCAGTGGGAGTGTCCAAGGTGACGGCTCGTCCTCCAACAATGTATTGATAGGGGTAAGCATTGTTCATGAGAGGGCTTGAAAAACTTGTCATACAATAATACTGCTTGAGCTTTTCCATGATCCTGGCGCTCCCCATGCCCTGAGGTGCAATATAAAACCGTGATCCCTTTTCAAATCCATTTTGAATGAGGAATGATTGGCTTTCCCTAAGCTCGTCATCAACAAATCCTGCAGGAGAATCATGCGTGAGACGGTGGTATTTGCTGTGTGATACTATGTCCCATCCTAATCCCTGCATTTCCTTGAGTTGGTCCACGGACATGGTGTAGCTCCTCTTACCCACAGTGGAAGTTACCAAACCAGCTACACCGGGATAACCGTACTCTGCCATGATTGGGAAAGCTGTATCATAGACACTTATTAAACCGTCATCGAACCTCAGTGTCACTTTTCCTTGCGCAGGTGATGGATAGGAACACATGTCATCAACCCATGTTGATAGTTGAGCGTCAGTAGATCCTCTCATTTCAATGCGAATAGTCGTTATATCGGAGAGATCTGGGGATCCATGCAATCCTTCCGCAGTGGCCACATTTATTGGCATTCTGTACCATGTGTTGTCGATTGGGCTGTCGCTTCTAATTGAAAGGCTGCAGCTGTAATAATTGCTCCAGTCTGGGGCTAACAAAAAGCAATACAAATGAGTGACTCCATCATCGAGTCTTACCCACAAACTTGGCTGCCTGTTTTCCAAATTTAAATTAACTTTTTTGGTCACACTAACCCTGTCAAATCCAATGGGCTTGGTTATTTTTAGTGATGCGCCTCCTTGATGAAATATCGCTGTATCACGAGATACGCTTCCTTCGCTATCGTATGATATTGTCCACCCGGATTCAAAATCATCTAGTAGTGTAATCTGATGAGGTAACTGATCACCTATAGAATCAACACAATTGCATTCCATCGGCTTACTATCTGGCACAGGCCAATAGAGATTTTGATACTTTGTATCCTGTGAATTAACAAGATTGAAATTTGCAGTTGTGAAATTTTTACTCCATACTTCAATGAGTGAGTCTGACACGGAATTAAAAGTAATGCCATACATCTGGCCTTCACCTTGGTTAGCAGCATTCCCATCGATCCGAAGGTTCTCAATGATGATTCCTTTTTTGTTAGTAGCAGAGAAAATCGAGCAATCAGCATTGACTCCACTCGCCAAGCGTATTATTGTAGATTCCCCTGTCCCCTCAATCGATAGCCCATCAGCTATTTCAATACTATCAACCGAGGTGTTAAATATGGTAAAGGTGCCTTTTGATAGTCTAACTTTTCCGTTGTTAGCCGGTAAGTCGTGTATAGCTGCTTGAATTTCAATATGATCGTCGAAGCCATCACAAACATAGTCGGCTTGAGCTTTAGTCGTATCACTGGAATCAGCAGTTGCCACCGTAAGAGCTGTTGTATTACCTGAGGCGTCAATTGAAGCATCATGAATGTTTGTTGAGAAAAGAAGTAGTGCCAGCACTAGTCCGATCACTGCTCCTTTCGATAGTCGTGATAACAGGAAAGTTGTCATGACCTTATACCTCCGGCCAACAAAAGTAATATATATCTTGTTTTTCATTCGGATCTCTGTGTACATAACATGAAATCATAATCCATTCTCTGGGTTATACACAAAACTGATCCTCGGGTCACTGTGTCCTGTGTAAACCTCCATCTTTTTCATAACACATGATTAAGATAAATCCCCACGCTTATGAGGGTTCTACATATCATGGCAATATTATTTGGGATATGTCAAGCAGTTTTTACTGTATATAGACTTCTTATTCTGTAGAAAATTGGTTTGGTGGAGTCGCCTGAATAAAACCAAATTAATCCCTTTGGGTTGAATTCCCCGCTGCTTGCGGCGACAAATACAAGGTTCCGAATTGATACCCCGTCCGCTTGCGGCGGGGTAGTTCATTGTAAGGTTGTGGTG
>JABMQN010000027.1 GCA_013203045.1 Chloroflexota bacterium | reverse complement strand
ATCTAAAGGTAAAAGGTAGGTAATTCTGTCAACCATGTGCCCGGTTTAACGTGTCAACTATGTTCCGGGTTGCACCGAGTGAAAGTAGCTTTTTGGACAACCTGTATTTACCAGTAATATGGAGAAATTTAATCCGGGCGTACCAAGCGATCTAGTAGCCCACGCCGGTATTCCGTTGATTCTGGCTTACCTGCTGAGGCTGAACCCGATCATAGCTGTCTTCTGCGGTATGCTGCCCGATCTGGTTGATAAACCCCTCTCGTATGTTTTTGAGATGGGTGGCCGATATATTGCGCATACTCTGTTATTCGTGCTTGTTGTATCGATCGCATTTGCACTCTGGAGGAGAAGGCATGGCCTGGCAGCGTTTATTGGAGGAATCTCTCACCTGGTTATAGACTGGAGTGTGCCGTGGTTTTATCCCTTTAAGGAGTATAGTTTTAGGCATTACCATTATGATATACCTGAATTCTTTGACGAGTACTTCAGGTTTTCCAATGTGGGAATAGACCTGATATGGATGTCTGGTGCAGCAGCAGTTGTGTTCGTTTGCCTGTGGCTTGCTCGAAGATACTCAAAACGGCGATCTCAAAGAGAATGAACATTATAGTAACAACATACACATCGCCATGTCGGGCCATCATTAAAACCAAATGAAACATATAGTCCAGAAGTAAGTATTAAAAAACAACCCAGCATCCTAAAGAAGTGCACAAAAAATCCCGCACTGTATTGCGGTTTTCCTATACAGTCCAATTCTGGCCTATCAGAATACTATCCAGCACATTGATGGTTCCATCTGCCGTTACATCTTCTGGAATCCAGCTTACTGAACCTATCTCACCCCAATGCTGGCCAATCAGGACTAAGTCAAGAACATTGACTTCTCCATCCTGGTTGACATCCCAAACATCATACTGCTCACTTACGGTGATTGCAATATCCTCAAAATCAGTGAGTTGCCCATCCGATATTTCGAAGTGAATGTTGGTGAAGCTACCTGTGGTCGAAGGTGTCCAGCTAAAGGTTTTTGATTGAGCATCAAAACTGGCGCCTGACGGCAGGTTGAGGGCAGCGTAGATCAGATCGTCACCGTCGGGATCAGTTGCTGAGATGGTAAATTGTAACAATTCACCTGTATTGACTGACTTATTACCAATGGGACTGAGTATAGGGGCTTGGTTGGTACCATTCACAGTGATAGTAATATCTTCGGAATCGGTTGATGTGCCATCACTAACTTCAAAATGGATAGAGATGTAGCTTCCTTCCTGGGAATAAGCAGGGGTCCAGGAGAAGGTTTGTGTATTGGAATTAAAACTTGCTCCGGATGGCAAGTTGCTGGCTGAATACGTAAGTGGGTCAGTCTCAGGGTCGGAAGCAGAGACAATGAATTGGAGTAGCTCACCTTCATTAACCACCTTATCGCCGATTGAATTTAGCACTGGTGCATGGTTACTGTTATTGACGGTGATAGTAATGTCTTCTGAGTCAGTCAGTTGGCCATCGGAGACTTCAAAGTGAATATTGGAGTAAGTGCTCACCTGTTCCTGACCTGGAGTCCAGGAGAAGGTTTGTGTATTAGCATCAAAGGTGGATCCTGTCGGTAGGTTGGACGCCGAGTACGTGAGCTGGTTTTCATCAGGGTCAGAAGCAGAGATAGTGAACACCAGCAGTTCACCTTCATTGACCACCTTACTGCCGATTGAATATAGCACAGGTGCCTGGTTACTGTTACCTACAGTAATAGTAATGTCTTCTGAGTCAGTCAGTTGGCCGTCGGAGACTTCAAAGTGAATATTGGAGTAAGTGCTCACCTGTTCCTGTCCTGGGGTCCAGGAGAGGGTTTGCGTATTGGCATCAAAGGCGGATCCTGATGGCAGGTTAGACGCCGAGTACGTAAGTGGGTCTTCATCAAGATCGGAACCGGAGATAGTGAACTCTAACAGCTGACCTTCATCTACACTTTTATTGCCGATAGAAGAAAGGACAGGTGGACTGTTAACAGGTGGCGAACCACCTAAATATTCATATGCACCCATATCATAACCACTTCCCTGGGGTCGGGGATTTCCGTCATAATCTGTGCCTGGAGCATTGGCGGATGAGCCAGCGTCTATGGCGGAGGAACCCTCTTGAAGGTGGAAATCACCATTTTCAGGATCAACAAACAAAGGGTCTGCCTCTATGTTACCTTCCCCTGAAGAAGTGTCAAAACTGTTATCCCAGAAGCACGAGTGCGTAAAGGTAATCTTAGTGTCTCTCGACTCAAGATTAGCAAAACCCTCTATGACACTGTTTTGGACTATGTTCCCAGTACAGTTAGTTAGGTTGTATAAAGCAAAATGACCACTACCGCTGTTTGAGAAAACATTGTTCACAAATATGTTATCCTGTGCGGGACTATCATAGACACCAAGATCGAAAAGTATCCCTATTATGCAATTCTCAAAAATACAATTCTCAAAAATATTATCCTTTGCACTGTATAGGTCATCACCATCTTCACTAGAATCATAGAACGATACACCAATGTCAGTTTCTACTGCCCGTGAATTTATGAACCTGTTATCATGTGCTCCATCCCTTGCTACAAACGCACTGCAGTTAGCACGCTCATTACCTGCATTATATGCAGCACAATTCCGAAATATATTGTTGTATACACCACTGTGCCTAGCATAAAAACACTTAGCAAAAGTCCAAGAAACACAATCTTCAATCAGGCTATCATAGATATCATAACCATATCCCTTCAAACCAATACCATGCCCGCTATGTCCATCAGATCCCTTGTGATCCAGTTCTGCATACGAATGCCTTATTGTATTTCCATAGGCATTTCTGCTATATCCTACTATCACAATGAAATAATCTGTAACATTTCCTCCGGGCATATCATGCGACCTGAAGTTTTCAATAAGTGCATTCCTAGGACCAACTAAATTGATGTTTGACATCTCGCTATCGGTTACTATAGAGTTAAGGATTTGGCAATCGTCACTCTCCCGGAGTTGTATCCCATCTCTTGCGCAATTAGTAACCAGCAGGTTGTCAAGAACCACATCGCGCATACTTGAACCATAAACGCCGCAATCATATTGCGTTACCTGGATATTCTTTATCTCAATATGTGCTCTGCTTGACATGTCAATTCCTCTACCAGTACCATCACCGCCATCTAATAAGGGCGTGGCTGTGTCATCGAGTGCAGGAGCATCATATTTAATGGACAAATCCAGCCATTCCGGCTCAGGAATAGCGTTCCAATTGCTATCACGTCCCTCAAACACAATGGGGTCTAGTTCAGTACCAGAATTCGCAATAACTACATGTTCACCACCATAATTACCGGCTTTTATGTAAACGATAGCTCCTGCTTGTGCTTGTTGGGCGGCATGGGATATTGTCCGCCAGGCATTTTCATGAGTAGACCCATCATTTGCATCATTGCCGGTTGTGCTAACAAAATGAACGATGCCTTCAGTCTTTGCCGGTGTTGCCTGAGTAAAAGAAGATGCCAGTATTGAAATAAAGAGCAGTGTAACTAGCAAGAGTCTACTCTTCACAATAACGAACTCCAAAAAAGCGTCCATCACATCACATCCCCAACAATTATGTTGATACCTAAAATGATATTATTGAACTGACAATTAAAGAGAGACATGAATTCACCTGATACTGTCATTCCCACGGAGGCGGGAATCCAGACGGGTGGAGTGGGAGTGGATTCCGACTCGGAGGCCGGAATGACATATCATGTTTAGTTGCCGTATTAATGACCACTGTTTACCGCTATTTGGCTGAGTATTTTCCCTATGCGCAAGACATCATACTACAAATTGGTAGGGATTGGTATCCATCTTTTGGGGGGGGGCAGAATGAGAATATAGTAATAAGTCGATCTACAACTTGGTGGGGATTGGTATCCATCTTTTTAAGGGTCGAAATGAGAATATGGTACCGACCTGCTATCAGTTTATGTACCACTCCCAATGCTGGAGATGAGATGAAATGAGAGTTTCCTAAAGACTGTACCAGCTATTATGCTATTACTCAAAGTTTAGGAATCCCAAGAAGCCAGCTCTTAGGAAGGCATTGTTTCGAATGACTTTCTACAGCAGTCATACATTCTATCATCCCCTTTTTTTAACATGATCGCCTTCGGGACGCCGTATCTCTAACTGAGTCGGCAGAAGACCTGATCGCTGGTTCGTTCTTTCGGTACATTCACTAATCTAATACTTGATAGGGCGTGGCAATACACCCGGACCTTACTCTGATAACTACGTGGCTTCTCCTTTGGTGAATATTATTTCTGGTTTTAGGGTTTGGATAACGAATAATGCTACATGAATTATCGGCCAACCAGGCAATATTCATGCTTGATGCTGTGGGCTTAAACACACTAATCTGACTGGTATGGTGGTTGACGCAAAGAAGAGAGATTCGGGCATTTCAAAGATACGTGGAAGCCTAGAAGTCCTCACCTTGACAGAGTGTCCTAAGCGGAATGGACGACTTGGCCTTTGTTACCAAATATTAATCTGAAGTGGTCTAAAAAGTTACTTTTGGTAACTCAACTGTCTGACATTGTGTGCTAGTATATAGTTGGTCGATTCATGAAGAATATCATTTGGATTTGACAGCTTGGCCTAAAGATAGGTTGCTGGATAAGTAATAAAGCAATGTATATTTATACGTATTACTATTGACAAAATGGCATTCATAAGCAAGTGCTAAGCCCATAATTCCGACAAAGGTTACCCTCGATCCTTTGATGGTGGACTGACATATGGTATGGTAAGAGGCGAGGTAAAAGTGAGACTGTGGTCGGGAATGCACAAGAGACGGTGCCTCTAGATATTTAATTCAGAAGATGACGAGATTTGAGTAAACAGACAATGCGAGTAAAGTTCGAAAAAGACCTTCTATTTATAAATAGTTGTTCGTTAGTCCTAATTCTGATTATTACTTTTCTTTCTGATATCCAGGCTCTTCGGATTATCTTAGGGCTTCCTTTCCTTCTCTTTTCCCCTGGTTATGCATTGCTTGCTGCATTATTCCCTTATAGAAACCAACTCCAATCATTAACAAGAATATCTTTATCCGTAGGCTTGTCTTTAGCAATTAGCACGATTATCGGCGTAATACTAAATCAAGTCTGGGAAATTGAACTTGCAGCTATATTAACCTCATTTGCGTTGTTCGTAGCAATAATGACGTTTATTGCATGGTATCGTCGTGGGAAACATCAAAAAAATGAACGATTTGAATTTGTTTTCACTTCGTCATTACCACGTATACCTGACTCAATCACGGGGAAAATACTTGTGGGCATACTAATCATTGCTATATTTGGATCGGTCATTAGCGTGGTATACGCACTCACGAACTCGAAACCAGGGGAGCAGTTCACTGAGTTCTATATTCTCGATATTGGTGGAAATGCTGAAGAACATCCAATAGAGCTGGAGGAAGGAGAGAAAGGGCGGGTAATAGCACATATTGTCAATCACGAGTACCAGACTTTGGAATATCAACTGAAAGTGTTCGTAGACGACGAACAAACTGCCGATATTGGGCCAATAAAACTGAAAGATGAACAAGAGTGGTATGATGAACTGCTATTCATGATAACTGAATCGCACGCTTCCACCACTCTATCAAGGGGGATTAGTGAAGCAGATGCAACAGGTACTGGTGTCACAATTATCAATGTCGTATCAGCGGAAAGCTTCAATGTGGGAGATTGTATCAGAATTGCTAGAGGGTATTACCTAAGAAGTGAGATTTCATCAATAGAAAGAATAGACGGGAATGTGATTCACTTGAGCGAAGCATTAACACAAGGGCATCCAAAAGGGGAGAATGTCGTACGAGTACAGAAGGTTGAATTCATACTATCAAAATTACTCGAATTTGAAGGAACCTCCACGATTCAGACTTCGTTTTTGGTATACCCTCGCGGGGAAAATCTGGATGTCTCCATAACCAACACAAGCCAGCGTAAAGCAACCTATGAGATAAGGATTCAATCAAAATCAGATGATAATATAGATCAACAATTATTATGCAAATCAATAGAAATCGATAGTGGTGAGCAGTGGCACAAGATAATCGATTGCGTACCAATTGACTATTGGGCATATGATACAGAGATATTGTTATTCAAGGACAATAACCTGGTCTGCGAAGGTAGACTCTATGAATATTTCCAGACATTGCGTTTATGGGTCACCATAGCCGAAAACTAAAATTCATAGCTCTGTACAGTTACAATAAAAGGTGCAGGAGACACCTCCTGAAAAAGGGGGGTGGGGGTATCCCCAAAAACCAACTTCCTCCAAGATTGGGGGATCAAGAGGGCGGTCCGAACCGGGTAGAATATTGACAAAAGACTCGGGTAAAGGGTTGACAACTCCACATATTTACCAAATCGGACACTAGCCTTTTGCAATGTATATAAACCATATTTATCACTGAAAGTTAGGTAAACTATGATTGGCCTGCGAACCATAGCAAAAAACATCGCTTCATTAACGGTTGTCCGTATAGCCACTGCGTTACTTGAATTTCTGTTCGTAGTTATGCTGACACGAACATTAGGTGAAACTGCTTTGGGTCAGTACTCCTTCGGGCTTGCTTTTAGCTTTATCCTGGCTTCACTTATCGGCCCCGGTTTTCAGATATATATCATAAAAGAGGTATCAAGAAATAGAAAGTTGGCAAGTATCTATTCAGGCAATCTTCTGATTATTGAACTGCTCTTGTTCCTTGTTATATTCAGCGTGATAATCGTAATAATCAATGTCATCCACGTTTCGTCCGATATGAAGATGATCATATACATCTTTGGATTTTATGCTGTTATACAGGCATTCGTGATGCTATTCAGAAGTGTATTCCATGCTTTTGAGAAGATGGAATACAGCGCCATATTGGCAATCGGTGAAAAGATCGTCATCGTCTCATTGGGCCTCATCTTTATGAATCTAGGGTTTAGCCTGATTGCAATACTATCTAGTTACATTATAGGTAGTGTTATCAACGTGATTCTTAGCTACATAATAAGCATAAAGAAATTTGCTAAACCAGAATTTCGAGTGGATTTTGTGATTTGGAAGCGGTTGCCAAGAGAAGCACTACCACTCATTTTCTACAACGTTTTTCTCAATATGTACGATAGAATCGATACTTTGGTTATTATGGTGATGGTTGGAACCGAAGCGACTGGATTGTATAATGCTGCCTACAGGATAATAAATGGACTTAGCATTATCCCCATTGTATTATGTGGTGCGTTGTTACCCGCTTTTTCCAGGTTATATGTCACTTCGCTGGAATCTCTTAAAGCATTGTATGAAAAATCATTCACGTATCTATATATGGTTGTGATTCCAATCTCAATAGGTATGACTCTACTATCGGATAGATTCATCGTTCTTATATATGGTGATGAGTTGGCAGAATCAAGCACAGTCTTGAATATTTTATTGTGGATGTTCTTATTCAACTCAGGCAACTTACTACTGATTTCGCTACTACAGGCAACTGACCGGCTAGCTGCATTCGCCCGTCCGGTGTTTTTCTTTACCATGTTCAACATAATCTCAAGTATAATAGTCATACCATGGCTAGACTATGAAGGGGCAGCAATGACAACAGCGATCATGGCAGGCCTTCTTTTTGCAACACTGTATAGACAGGTTTCCCAAGATATATACAAACTATCCCTGACAAAAGTTGTACTTAAACCAATAACGGCAGGAACAATAATGGGAATAGCTTTATACTTCACAGCAGATATTCTAAACTTGGTATTAGCCATCCTTATTTCCATAATCATATACTTTGCAGTAATTGCAGGATTAAAAGGTATAAGTCCTGAAGATTTGCAATTATTCAAACGGTTAATAACTAAGACTCGGACCAATACTTGATGTGTTGCCAATTTTTTTATAATGCATATGGTAACGGGTCCTTTTTATACAATCTGCATTGCCCACTATCATACAACTTGTGCTGGTCTTTGAAACTTTTTGTATACTCACCTCCTTTTTGCTGTTTCAACTCAAATAAACAATACCCATTATTTGAAAACGGGGACAACCGCATAATAGCATTATTATCAAGATCCCTGCTTCTATTCCCAATTCCTGGAAATTCTGACACAAACTTCAAACCAGCAAATTCTGAATCTGACATGAAGTTATAGGAGTGATTACCATATCGGGTTAATGGCACCGCAATGGATGAAGTTAGTATGAACAGCAACAATATTACTCTGAATGACTTGAACAGTTTGGTCATTTTACTAGCAAACACCATAGAGAACAAAATGGAACATGGTACACACGCAAACAACAAAATTCTACCGGTGCCATAGTCTGTCGCTGCTTCGCCGCTAGCAACAAGAATCACCCCCAAAAAGATATACCCAACAAAAAACGAGCCTATCAATAACGCTGATAGTCTATAATTGTTATTACAAAATAAAATAAGAATACTCACTAAACCCAATGTAGAGATACCAATTATTTCAAACCACCGTGCATAATAATATAGGGTATAGGATGATAACGGATTACTTGCAACCTGGTCATTTACATTAAAAACATTCCCGCTTGCTAAATCACTGATTGAATCCTGAAACAACGAAACTGTACTTTCCAACATAAATTCACCAGCATACACAATATAGGCCATATATGCTACAAAAAAGTATATTAAAATATATGGTTCGGTTTTCCTTTCACCAGATCCGTTCTCTATTAACGGCCTAGTATTCCCGACACCAAAAGATAGTAGTGGTCTGGAAATTAGCAGGAGAATCGCAAACATAAAAACAAAAGCAAACAAGTTCAAGATCGGAGTTGATGGATGAGATACAATAATAGCCATCCATAGCAAAATAATCAGCGCTCGTCTTTTCATTTCGATAGATACCTCTTCTTTTCTTTTCCTAAGAAAAGAAGATACTAGTATCATAAGGAGGGTAGCAGTTAATAGCAGTGCAATGTTTTGTGGAACTAAATGATATCCATAAACGAAGGCAAGTGCGATACTGGTGATTGGCGCGAAAACAGCATATTGGCGCAGTACGCCCTTTGCCAATGCATATATAATAAGAGATAATATTAATACAATAAATATGGCAGCATATTTTTCAACAGCAAGGGTTGTTACTCCAAAAACTTGTACTATCATCGATGTGAATATGGTAGAACCTGGAAACTCCTCAAGATAGTGGAAATCCCCCTCTGCATGCCCGGTTGTACCGATAGTATCAACTAAACTGGAATACACATATACATCATTGGGGCTTGGATTGTCATATATGAAAGAAGGGGTTCCAATTATATACAGTACCAGTATCAGGATCGCAAAGGAATGTATAATCCATATACCTTTGTGAAAAACTTGGTGGATAGTCAGTGATAAGAGGATGACTATACAATTTAAACCCATTCCAATCCAGTAATATACTGGAAGATGTTTGGCATAATGAAGACTATCCGGGTCAAACGTCGTTATTTTAGTATCTGCAATAGTAAGAAACCAGAGTGATAAACTCAGAGATAATAATATCCCAATAGTTAATCCAATGTTATGCAATAGTATTTGCCTATATCTGTCTAACATTACGAACATCATCTAGCTCGCTACACCTCATACTCAAATTGGCTTGGTGATCTATGCAGATTAATAATTTACACTATCTACATCGTATAGTTTTGAAGCCCATAAAATTGAACAGATAATATTCGTATTTTACGGCAAAACCTGCTTTGACTATACCTCTAATAGAAGAGTTATTCTTGGAATTGACACTAATCAGAACTCTGTTCTGGTCAGGAAAATCCTTTACTATCCTGAGAAGAACAAAAGGAAATATGTTTCTGCCCCGTGCCATTGGGGCCGTTTCACAATAGTGTATAAATACTTCCCCTTGATCCAATTTAGTATTCAATACAGGATGAAGCTTAATTATGCTCGGTCCCTTCCTTACCCAGGAGCGGTGAACACATTGACCTTCCAAATAAGCAAAATAACCTTGATCACCCTGATTGAGAAACCGTTCGAAAACCTTGATGTAGCGTTCGTCCTGAAATGTTAGTATATCACGTAGATTGTTTTTAGAAGCGTAAATCACTTCAACCGGCACATCGACTTGTTTTTGCTCCTTATGCTGAAAAAGTAAAATGGTTTCTCGAGTAAAGATTCTAGACTTGGTACTATCCCATACAAGCTTGAGTTTAATCATTTTCATCTTCTATGTTTCTTCCAAAACTGATAACCATTCTCAGAAATACGGCCCAACAGCCCGGCCTTCTTTAATATAAAACATATATTTAAATCGGGGGAGTATTTCGATTTAAATAGACAAAGTCTCGGTATATTTGCACCGACAATTTCATATTCATGATATCCATTCTGAATTGCCCATTTAATCGCTTCCCATTGAATCAAATCATTGACAGCAAGTCCGGAAATATTGTTTTTGACTGCTCCCACCCAAACGACCAACCTCTGTTTTTCACCAACATGTGCTATTGAGCCAACAACATTACCCTCATAGTACGCAACGAAAAGCTTCAAACTCAGTTCATACGATTGCTCAAACAAATCCCGCAAATAATCGCCGGAAATGCCAAGTCTCAAACTCTGCCCTTGATATCTTCGATCCAGTGAGTTGTACAAGTGATCGACATTTTTATCCGATATTTCTTCTATGACCACAACACCTGATTTTTGCGTACGCTTGATATTATTGCGCAATTCCCTTTTAAAACTCGCCCACAGATTATCTTCCCCTTTAGTCAAATCTACTATATAGTTGTACGTTGGTGTGGCAGTATAGTCTGCCCATTTGAAGGGTCTGATATCTATTAAACCGGGACTTGTGGCAATAAGAACATAGTTGGCGCCTAAATAATTGATAAATTCCTCAACTTCGGTTTGAAACTCTTTGTATATGGTCTCCTTTTTGTGTGTTTTCAATTTACTATCGATAAATATTGGCCCAAGCCTCATAGCAGATCCAGGTGGTGGTGAAAACACCATTTTTAAAGGACCTTTTCGCGAAAAGAAAAGCGGAAATGCGGCCAAAGGATTACCCCCTTTATCGACATGCACAAGAGGATAGAGGTTTGTATTCGAATGCTTCGCAGCTATGCGAAGCCACTCCCAGCGATGACATGATGTGTATGGAATTGATTTATCGACTATCGAATTCCATTCTTCCTTGTCCACCTCATTAAATATCTTCAGACTCATGTAATAAACCCTTAAAAAAATAATAAAATCAACCCAACCCCTGTTTGTCTATTCAGATGAATCGCAATCAAACATGGACCATCTATATATTTCGTCCGCAGAGGTCAGCCATGCTCCCTTTTCACTGGCATATTTTAACAGCCATTCATAAAACTCTGCCCATTTCTTTCGGTAGGGCCAACCGAAAATGTCGTTGTGCCATAGTACAGTCAACACCCCCCCAACCGCTTCAACCGTATCAATCAATGCTTGAGTAATTTCCCAGGCTTCATCCATATTCATATGCATGTATTGGAACAATGTGCCATCCATGATGTTGAGAGGAATCTCAAGAATATTGAGTTCTTTGCCACTATTCAAGTTAAACGGTCTGAAGGGATGACACATACCATTTCTGAATCCAATCATATCGGTATAACCAAGCGTCGTGTCGTACTTAAAGCCTGCGTTTGCTAGCAATTCCCAAGTATCGGGAACTTTGAACCTTAAGTAGTGGTTTCTACTGCCAATAATCGGCTTGCCCAAAACCTCTTCAATCCTTTCTTTCTCATTCACAATCTCCGCTAAATCGTCAAAAGAATAGTAGCCGATATGCAGTCCGATATCCCAACCGCTTCCATCTATGAATCGCAATTCATTCTGCAGCTCCTCAATGTCGTAACGCAACCTACGAAGGTCCTTTTTTGTTGCCATAAAATAGAAAGAGGATTTTGCGTTGTATTTGTCCTCCAGTTCCATAATCTCGCTGAAGTTTCTATACGGCGAGCTAGATTTACCTCTCAACCTCCACATAAATTGATTAGGTAGTTTGCCAAAATCCCTGTATTTAGCACAATGATAGACCGAAGCTAGCACATGCATAAGAGGCGGATATATGTCGTCCACATCATGAGTTAAACAAATCGCGAACTTCCTGCCTTCTGGATACTCAGGTTTGGATACATTTCCCTTTAGAAATCTCGAAACCTTTGGTTCTGTAATGCTTTCCTGACTACTATAAGCAAATGTGTATCTGCCGTGCTTATCCACTTGAACCGATGTATACTCTTCCTTTCTTGTGAAAATATCCCAAAGCTCTTCATTGTCCTTAAGTAATTCATGGACACGCATCGTTCACTCTCCCATCTGTCGCCACGTTTCTGGTTCTGTGATAATTCTTCATGAGGTCAACCATATACTGCGTCACGTCTGTATTCTTTGCAGACAATGTTATGCGATATTCCTCAAAATTCTTCTGGTAATAGGCTTTTCGAAGTGATGAATACTTGCGCATGTTTCTCCCTTTCATGCGACATATGGAGAAAAAGCAAAGTGCCTCATTTCTTCAACACTATGGCTATCGCTTCCACGTACTAGGTTCACACCGTGGTGGTAAAGCAAATCTAAAAACTCTCGGTCTGGTACATTGTACTTGGTATTGACCTCAAACGTTTTACCATAGGAAGCTGCTTTCGTGGCAATGGTCTCCTTTAAATCGCGGGGTACTACTACTCCATTCCTTTTTAGAATCGCTGTGGGATGAGCAACTATCATAACATTCTCATTTTCGATTAACTTCATCATTGCGTTAAACCAATACCCAAGAGCCCGTTCTTTTTGTTCCGCGATTTGATTACCACGCCAAAAATCTCCTTCTCCAATTGGAAGCCTGTGAAACGCACCTAATACAATATCTACTTTGCTAAAAAATGAAGACTGAGCGTCTATGGCTCCTTTTAAATCAATAACTTTAGCCTCTATTCCAGAATGCAATATAATTTTGTTTGAGTATTTTTGCTTTAATCTATTTATTTCTTGACTGAATAAGTCTAACCAATCGCTTGATTTTCTGACGTGATCTGTTATTGCGATTTCCACGAACCCAAGTCTTATAGCTTCTTCAACTAATTCTTGAGGTGTGTTAATTCCGTCTGAGAAGGTAGAGTGCAGATGCATATCAGTTTTTAACATATCGTTTTGGAAATCCGGCAATTAAATACAGACTTTGGCGACCATGCCATGTCATTCCCGCGAAGGCGGGAATCTAGTGGGTGGCAGAGAAGTGGATTCCGGCTCGGAGACCGGAATGACATATCATATTTGATTGCCGGTTTAATAGTAGTATTTATATCGTACATCATTGATTCTGGTAACAAACATAGACTAACAAAAACTGTTCCGTAAATCGTAACGAGAATGCAAATATTCAAGCATTAGTATAGAACTCATCATAATATCTAATCATCTTTGTGCCATTGATTACCTTCTTTTGTGGGATTTCCTCGCCAATTGCCATCTTGACTGCATAGTAGGCGATATTTGCGCCGGCGCCAGCGCATAGGGCAACGGAGGCTCCACCACGCGGATTAATATCGTATGGTATGATTTCCCCTTTATTGTTGACTTTCATTTCATAGTTCTGCAGGTAGCTAAAATCAAAGACTCTGCAAATATCGGTAGCCAGTTCTATCACGGCAGAATCCAGGGATACCTGTCCTACAGTGGTATTGGAAGCTGTACCTTGGATCCTTATTTTTGGAATGACGTAATGTGGCTTTCCGTTCTCAGAAAGAACATCGACACTATAGTAAGTCCCGGGGAGATATTCCATTGCCAGTATAGGGAGAAATTTCCCTGAGTCTTTAAATGGCGAAAGTAGCTCAATAAAAGCATTTAATGACATTTTAGGCTCACCAGAGCGATCTGTGTAATATTCTTCTGAAAGGTTTTTTGAAGTAATGATTCTCGCTCCTCTACCGCCCTTAGCAATAGCTGGTTTAACAAATACATCATGATAAGGATAACCCAGACTATGGATAGCTTCTTCGATTTCATTCACGACGTAAATATTTCTGTAATCAGCATGAGCAATACCTCTGGAAGCAAGGTAGTCATGCCATCTGCACTTATTAGTAGCAATGGTAACCATTTCCGGTGTCCCTGGGCTAATAATAGCAGTACCAACGGTGTTAAACTCGTTCTTTCGTTGTACCGCCGCGATAGCTTCTTCTTCACCAAGGGCATAGTAAACGTCAATTGACTCTTTACTACATATATCTAGCACCAAATCGAGATACTCTGGGTCTGATCTGGGTGGCACGTGATAGAACTTATCTACTATATGCGAAGCAATGCCATTAGTTTCCATATCCATACCAACGATTCTTATTTGTCTCTCACCATTATTCTGTAAGCACTTTAATAGACTGGGCCTGGTCGGATGTCCAGCTGATGGAACTAATATATTTAGTTTTTTCACTATCTGCTCCTCCAGTTGAATGTGTGTGATGGTTATCGAATACATGCTTCATTTCATGTCAGTATGGAGCGTTACTAATATCAGGATTATATATCTCTGTCCAAGATCGCAGCTATTTTCATGGACACGCTGTGACCGAATCGGTCACAGCGCTCTTTTTGTGGATTAAAGAACCTACCGTTTTCAATGATGAGTTCTTTGTTGGTACCCACTAGGACATTCCATCCATCTTCCACAGTCTCAGCCCATTCAGTGGTGTCACGGAAAGTGATACAAGGTACATTTAGCAAGTATGCTTCCTTTTGAATCCCGCCAGAATCTGTAAGGATTCGCTTTGCATTACTCATAAGTTTCAGAAAGTCGAGGTATCCCAATGGTTCTATTAAATGCATTTTCTTGTCTAACCGATCATATAGAGCTCGCTCTCTCAGTACTTTTTTGGTGCGTGGGTGTACAGGGAATACCACTGTTTCATCAAGCTCACAAAGTGCATCTACTAGTTGCTCCAGGTTTGTACTATCATCTGTATTACTTACTCTGTGGATAGTCACTACAAGATAACTTCCTTTTCGAAGGCCAAGTCTTTCAAGTATTTTAGAATGCTCTGAGATCTCCCTATTATCTGCTAGAGTATCGACCATAACATCGCCGGTAAGATAAACTCCATCTATAATTCCCTCGCGGGTTAGATTATCAACAGCTTTTTGTGTTGGGCAAAACAACAAATCGGAGCAGTGATCTGTTAGAACTCTGTTGACTTCTTCGGGCACGGATCTATTAAAACCTCTAAGTCCTGCCTCCACATGGGCTATTCTAATCTGCATCTTGACAGCTGCAAGTGCTCCTGCAAGAGTGGAATTCGTATCACCATAGAGTAGTACCAATTCGGGATTCTCACTCGATAACACCTGTTCAATACCTTTCATCATTTCGGCGGTCTGGAAACCATGAGTTCCAGATCCGATCCCCAAATGGTAATCTGCTTTCGGGATTCCCAATTCATCAAAGAAAACTTTATTTAACTGATAGTCATAGTGTTGTCCAGTATCGATGAGAACCTCATGATGGAGTTTCCGTAGTTCTTTAGAGAGGGCAGCACATTTGATAAACTGCGGGCGAGCTCCTACGACAGATATGATTTTCATCGCTATCCTGTTATCCTCTCGCTATACTTATGGAAACTTGCGGGGTAGTTCTCAATGAAATCAATCATGAATTCAGTCAAGTCAATCTTGTGAGCGAGTAGTTTCTGATGCTTCTTGGCCCACTCTTCTTTTAGATTGGGATGATTTATAAGTTCCAGTGCCTTGTCTATAGCTTGTTCAGGCTCTTGAAATGAATAGATCAAGTCGTACTCATGCTCCAATTCAATGAAGTTCCCCATATCGTTGGGGCCAACGAATGAGTTGCAGCGCACAGCAGGTTTGCCTAACATTGCGGCTTCAGTAGTCATGGTCTGACTGTCTCCAACTAAAAGATGTGAATAATACAACAAATCATGCATCTTTTCCGGGCCGACAGTGATTCGATATGGTTCAAATTCCTCAGGTAGTTGGCTCTCTGAGGTGATAAGCACCCTCACATGTTTCTCCAGTTCACCTACCAGCTTTCTTTTCTCTTCCAAACTGAAGCCATGCTGTCCAAAATCATGGTATGCATCCCATGCTACGAAACGTAATATAACAAATTTGTTATAGGGCGAGAGATTTAGTTCAGAAAGAACGCTGGGGTCTGGTGTAAAGTAGTTTGGGTGGAGATAGGATAACTCCTTGTAAGCATCTACCTTGATATGTTTCCTGCCAAGATCCTTGCTAAAACCCTGAGGAGTAATAATTACGTCAGCAAAAAGCGTTGTTACGCGTAATGCGAATGACTGTTCCGAATCTGAGAACATAATATGCTTGCTTCTGGTAGCAAAACTGACTAGTGACACCATTGGAAATGCTCTCCCAATGTGAATATCCGGTCTAAATTTCCTACTTATTCTGAATATCTTGTATGTTGTTATCAGGAAAATAACAGCTTTTTGAAAAGGATTGCTCCCTGATTTGCTTGAAATAACTTCATAATGGATATTAAAAGTATCTAGTAATTCCAAGTTCATCTCTTTTTTGATGGCAACTACTTTGACGGTATGACCGTTTTTTTTAAGATTTTCTATTACGTATCTGAATTGATGAACATGAGCAGGATGCGCGATTAATATCATAAGTTTCATAGTTTAAAAACCTTTCAAACACTCTCGTATTTCATAAACGCACCAATTAACAATGAAGCGCAAAAAAGTTTCATGTCAAATGAAATTGTGATCTAGACGACAAGCAATAGCCTCATGATATGCTTACACGAAGCGCTGCCTCTTCTATTCTGCGCCATTCTTCCTTATCGACTTTGGGTCCTTTTGAAAAGGGCAGTCTTTCAGGAAGACTCTGAATTGAATGAGAAAGTAGATTCAATTCAGGGCCATACCATTCGGAGATTTTTCGCAGGCACTTTGATGGCGATTGACAAAACTCCTCCAAGTCCAATCTTAGGATTTGTGTCTCTGGAATATCAATTAAACCAGACCTTATAGGCTCCTCGAGACCCGCCACTTGATGCGCAATTTGATCAATAGGATCAAGATCAATGAATGCATGCCAGCCTGGAGGTTTTATACCCAACCAAGTACGATCGTCATTGTAAATACGACGACGGCCAATTAGAAGTGATTGAATTGTATCAGTTGCTGGCCGATGAAGCCATATGAAGCGTGCATCAGGGAAACTTTGAAGGATTGAAGGTATTCTTAGATTATTGCGAAGGTTCTTGATTATAACTGGCCCACCAAAAAAGCGAGCTAACTCCGCAAACTGCTTTCTTGTCACTTCAATCCGTTGGGGTTTCTGAGGGACATCAAACCAGGATTCATTTAGCTCTTTTGCCTCTGCAGGCGAGGTAAAACCTGGAATGTATCCGTAACTGTTTTTTCCAGAAAACTGTCGAGGGGAGTGTGGGTGGAACATTCTAGTTATGAGCACCGGACATCTATAGAGAAGTGCTGCCACATTTGTAATGAAAGCGCATTTGCATCCCACTGTTAAAGCTTCATATAAGATGGTCGATCCACTTCGCGGCGGTCCAATTATGAAAATCGGGGGCGGTAAATTTGTTTCGTGCAATAAACGACGCTCCAAATTTGGCAGAACCGGGTCTAGCCTATGGAATGTCTGTATACAGATTTTCGCAATCCTTATTAATCGTATATTCATAGTAGTGCAAGCTGGTTGCCGAATAGTATATGGGTCAAACCATTTTGAAAAACAAGTAGTCACAAAGAATTGTGGTAGTGTAAAATTTCTTGAGAATTGTCGGTAATACTGCAGAAGTAATAACCAATACTTCACTCATGTTGGTTTTATCTCGTATTATCTACATACATAACCTTGTTTTCATCTTTGATGAAGAATACAGTTTTTGATAGAATTTTAACCCCACCTTTGCAATAGCTATCTTGGTTGGAGCGTAAACGCGCACATGCCTTCCATAGTTAACCAGACTTCCTCCAAACCGACGCTTGAACTCTCTCGGGCCATACTCAACATCTGGCTTGCCAGCCCCCCCGAAATCAAACTGTTTATAGCCGTTTTTTGCACCCCATCTCAACACGTGCCATACCAACAGGTCATTTGGATACAGATCCAGTGACTGCTGTGAAGCGCCAGCATACCAATCATAAACCGCTCCATTGAATAGTAGCACGACTCGTGCTCCAATATGCTTCCCATTATGTTTGGCCAAAAGAAACTTTGCCATGTCTACAGGATACAGCGTGTCAAAAGCTGCCTCGAATAGCGTCGTGTGTGCAAGAGGGATTCCCACACTAGCATAGGTCTCTCTCAACAAGCCATAGAAAACTTCCAAAAGCCGTTTATCGTGGATTTCTTCAATCTCGACCCCCTGTCTAATGGCGCGATTGATGTTCTTCCGCCTTGCACGGTGGATTTGTTTCCACAGCTCATCTTCGGACTGATCCAGCCTTATCAGGAAATTCAGATGGTCTTCATACTCATAATGTTTGACATTCTCCAATGTCTGGTTTACGTTATGCATATTCCGTATCTCGGAGTACAATGCTTTTCGTTTGATTCGTCTGTCATGTTCAGCCATGAGCAGCGGGAGTACCAACCCATCCGTATCCTCTGTAGCCAAAGGACCGCCTTGAACTACCGAATGTGTGGCGAACATACCAAGCGGTCCACCTACCTCCCGCATCATTACTGCAGAGAGGACTCCACAGAGTAGGTGCGTTTTTTGCTCAATTGCAAACAGCTTTATCGGTTCATAGTTCTTTGTTCTTTGATACACATCATACATCTGAGGTGTTTGGAATATGTTTTTTTGTGGATGTTGGCGCACAAACTCGTCCCACTCCAGATGATCAACAGTTTCCTGTATCAAATACCTTGATCTTTTCAGTGTCTCTCTCATCAAACAACCTAGCATCTCTGGGCTCGTTCTCCAAGCCCAAATACCGTTTTAATCAAGTTTACCGCCATATCCATGGAATGGCTTATTACCCACTCAACTGAGCCGTTGCTCCACCGCTCAGGATGCGTCAAAATATAAGCAGATCGGATACGCCCGCTCGCCAGCAGTATGATTAAATCGTCTGTGCACTTCAATACATTACCTGCCTCATACCCACCACAATCAGGTTCAGCAGATGGCAAATAATCTTTCACTTTATGCTTATTAGTCCATGTTCTGCCCGTATCCGAAAAATAAGGGATGTCATTGAAGGAAAGAAAAGCTTCTCCGGTTATTCCAAAATCACGAAAATCGTATTCTTTCCATAGATCGCGGTTAAGCCACCGTGTCAGAGGATTGCCATGCATGCAAATTGTTTTCACTTCAGCTATTTCCCTGAATTTGACCAGTTCATCCTCGAAGATTCTGATAGCTATTTTGTAATCTCCCTTTGCCTTGTCCAGCGTCTCGTAGTGATAACCTACTTCATGCCCCTTGTCAGCTATTCGCTGTATGGAGGCCGGATTAAAAACGCTCTTGTTATACCGAAAATAATAGCTTGATTTGATGCCAAATTCATGCTCTATTTCCGCCATTCTTACTGCATGTTGCAATTTTCGATCAACATCATGGCGTAGTATTACTATCTTTTCTTCTGAGTGGTGATTCTCCAGATAATCAGCGACCGTACACACGGTATATCCGTGAGAGCAGAGGGCAATGCACAATTCCCTGTATTTATTTAGAGTGAAATCTCGATTCATGCGTTTCTCGATCTGAAAACGGTTTTTCTCTTCATTCTCCACACAAAACTCTTCCGATGCAACCTGGAAGCTTCACGGATATAGGTGTAATTATTTTTCACAGTCCGGCAATACCTCTCTCAGGCATTGTATTACGTGCTCAACTTCTTTGTTTGTCATCTGAACGAACATCGGCAATGCGACAATTTGTTTCAAGGTTTCCTCTGCAACAGGAAGCATTCCTTGATGGTACCCATGCGCTTCCTGATACAAAGGCTGAAGATGGCACGGCGGATCATATGATGAGCCAAGGCTGATATCATACAATCTTCTCATCTCTGCAATCAGCTTTGATTTGTCTATTGTCTCAGAAACGCGGATGGGATATTTGTAATAACTATGGCGGACATTATCGGGGACTTGAATGAGGTCCAAGTGTTCGTTGCCCTTCAGGCCGTCTTCGTAAATCTTGGCTATTTCGTTTCTTCGTTGGAGACTGGTTTCCAATCGCTTCAGTTGATAGATACCCAGTATGGCATGTATTTCGCTCATCAACCAATCGTTACCGTAATTAGTAATGTGTTCGAGACCCTATCCAACACCATGATGACGAAGGCTGACGGCGTATTCAGCCAGGCCTTCGTCATTGGTTGTTATCATTCCACCGGTAGAGGTGGTCATCACTTTTGTTGGGTACATAGAAAAACAACCTGCGTTACCAAGGTTGCCGGCCTTCTCGCCACTCAAGGTTGCACCGTGTGCATGAGAGGCGTCCTCTATCATGAAGATTCCTCTCTCCCGGCACACCTGACGAATCCTTTGTATTGCAGGATCGATCAAACCGGCGATATGAACAACTATGACACCACAAGTGTTTGGAGTCATCTTTCTCAGCATATCGTCGGGGCACATACACAATGTATCAGGATCGATATCAGTGAGAACAGGCTTTCCTGCGCTGTAGGTCACTGCATTGGCAGTAGCAATGAACGTGTTGGTAGGCAGGATAACTTCTTTTCCTGCCACATCGAAGTACCTGAGAACAATCTCCAGGGCTGAAGTGCAGGAGCTTACAGCCACAGCATACTTCACACCACAGTATTCCTGGAAATCCTTTTCAAATTGCTGAGTATAGGGTCCAAGTATTAACCGACCGCTCTTCAATACCGCTCGAATATCATCGAGAATTAAAGGAATATCTTCATCCAAAAAGAAAGGCTGGGTTTTCGGAATTCTCGAAATAACTTCACTTCCTTTTGCATGAATTGTTTGTCTCGTCAAAAGACCTCCTGTAAGGCTGGTATTTGTACTGTTTGTGATCGTGACTTCCACTATTTAACCAGCATTCGTAACAACTCAAAAGCTTCAGCATATTTAAAACCAACCTGCACACCTCTGCTATATGCCTGTCCTCTTATATACTCATCGTCGAAATAGAGTTTGTTGTCTTGTGACGCATAATTCTTCAGCGCTGCTATCTTATTCTCAATATGTGCTTTATCGAGTTGCACGAAAACATCAGTAGTGAATCCCATGTTGTTCCAAGGGTGCTCGTATCCCCATATTGACGCACTCATCTTGAACGCTCTTAAAGCCTCGTTATGAATTACCTGATGGTCTTGATGAAGATCATGCGATGATGGGGTGAGGACAAGGTCTGGATCGAATTCCTCTTTCAATTTGATCATTTCATCTAATATTTCCTGTCGCTGTTTGTTAAACGTTCTTACATTAAAGTCTAGCACTGTGGTGTTTTGATGAAGTAATCCAAGGATTTGGACTGATTTTTCGCACTCTATCTTCAAGACACCTCGTGGGTTTCCGGACGATAATGATATGTCACAACTGGAAAACGCCACATAACGAATCGATTTCCCCTCTTCGGCGAACCTGGCTATTGTGCCACCGGCAGCCAATTCGGCGTCATCAGTATGAGGACTCAGTACCAGAATTCGAGAATATCCAACGACCATCATATTTATCACCCAACCTCCGTCATGCAGAAGCGCTTGACCAAGTTATAAATTCAGGGGAGCGTGTGTGAACCTTCAATTGGCTCGGTGTGAGAGCAAGCTCTCCAGGAATCGTGAGTGCAAACACATTGACGCCATGTATTGGCACCATCACCAGTCCATGCACTTATGAAAGAGTTCGATCTGACATCGCCAAAGCTCTGATTTGGCATTCCCGAGCATGGATGTACATCTCCGTATGGCGAAATGTACGCTGTTTCAAGGCCTGCGCCGCAACACTTACGTACACCTCGCCTCAAATCCCCTCCATCTGCTAGTTCAGAAGAAATTGCCAAATCATCAGGCAGCTTTAAGTTAAGGCCATGTTTCTGTGCCAACTCTAGAAGGTATTTACCTATGACAACATCTCTTTGATATCTGAAAAGATATTGGTTTTCTTCCAGGCTTGCCCGGCCTCGAGGCTCCAGCAAACCTGCCTTTACGGTACTTGCACCTGTTGCAGCTAGGTCCCTGAATAATCCATCCAGTCCGAGTTCGTCATCGTGGCAGACTGTAATGCGCGGTACTGGTGTAACCCCGTTGTGAACAAGAATCTTCACCGCCTCAAGCGCTTTGCGGTAAGTGCCAGCGCCACGAATAGCGTCATGAACTGACTGTGATCCGTCAAAACTTACACGAACTTCAGATACTTGAGTATCCTTTAGTCTATTTGCAGTTTCAGCAGTAACAAGAAGACCATTGGTGGTTAGTACGACGTTTAGTTCTATTGCTTTGGCTTGGTCGAGTAATTGGAATATATCAGGATAACACAACGGCTCTCCGCCACCAATCCCGATTTCCAGTACGCCAATAGCGGCAAGGTCATTCAAGATGTAGACTATACGTTCATACGGCAGTTCGTTTTGCCTGTCAACTCGCGGTGAGGAGTTGGTAATGCAATGGCTACATTCCAAATTACAGAGATATGTGAAATCGAAGTAGACCTTTAAAGGTGATCGACTATCGAATGTTGCAATGCTGGAAAAATCCTTGATCGTGCCGTTTGTTGGCACGGATCCATCGCGATATACTTCACGGGTATCAACGTCGTAAAATATGTCGCCGCTTAGTGTCTGGCGGCGTATCAACCGTGGTGCATTAACATCAGTCACAATTTCTCCTTCTCCGTTATGTGCTAGGCACACAAGTCAGATTCATTTCGTCGAAAGATGAATTTAGTTTTCGTCTTCATCCTCATTCTCCATATGAAATTGCGGAGCAGAAGGCCGGAGACTCTTATAACATATCTGTCATATCTTATTTTGGATTTCTCACCCTGGTATCTGGCTGGCATCGTCACTTCGACTACGGTGACATTAGCCACACTTAACTTGGCCAGCATATCGTTGCAATAGCCATAATATGAGTAAATCCCATCAATGTTAATTTTACGCAGTGCTTCGGCGGATATAGCCGTGTATCCATTCTGGGGATCCATCACCTGGTAGTTCCCGGAGGAAATCCGGGTGAGCCCTCTCAACAGCCAGTTCCCAAAACGCCGCCAGTAGGACATCCCCCGCATGTGCTTCACTGAGGACATGCGGTTTCCCTTGGAATAGCCCGCCTCACCTTTCACTATTGGTTCCAACAAACTGGGCAACTCAGCCGGATCCATCTGGTCATCTCCCGCCATTACCACGGCAATATCCATCTCATCCTTCAGGCACTTCGCATACCCGATGGAAATAGCCGCGCCTACACCCTTGTTCACCTCATGATTTATTAAAACCAACCGCTCCTCTTGGAGGCATAAGTCCGAAACCACCTTGCAAGTGTTATCGGTGCTGGCATCGTTCACTACATAAATCCGGTCAACAAAAGACGGCATATTGCTTACAACTGAGCAGATGAAACTTTCTTCATTGTAAGCCGGAACCGTTACTCCAACTCTTTTACCTTCAAACATACAAAAACTCAGACCATAACAGGTTGCGCAATATTGGTGGCTTTCTCCAGAATATAGTTTTGCCTGTGCGCTGCTACCAGGCAAATATCCAGGGTCATCAGGCCGTCGTGTCCGTTTACCAGTGGATCTTCATCATTATCTACGCATTTCAGGAAATGATCGAGTTCCAGCTTGAGGGGCTCGGCCTTTTCTATGGTGACGTTCAACTCGCCTTCCGCATTGCAGATTGTGAGCGTTTGCTCGATGTAGTCCAGGTAAGCAGTGCCTTTGCTTCCAGTAACTATCAGGCTTCTCACTTTGTGAGGTGTAAACCAATTTACCTCAATTGTAGCCGTTGTGCTTCCGAAATCCATCACAATAATGGCCTGGTCCTCTTCTTTGGGGTGCTTGAACCTGTTGGCACGGGCAAATGTCCCTATGGGTTCCCTGCCCATGATATATCTAGCGATATCAATATCGTGCGACGCTGAATCGACAATAACTCCCACATCCCGTATTCGGGGGACAAAAGGACCTACCCTCCTGGTGGAGAGCGCGATCATGTCACCCAGGATTCCCCGGCCGATTATATCCTTCAGTTTCGTCACGGCTGGATTGTATCTTTCGATATGCCCAATTGCCAGCTTGGCATTGGCATATTCAGCGGCTTGAACAAGAGCCTCTGCGTCTTCAATGGTGGAAGCAATTGGCTTCTCCACCAGGCAGTGAATGCCTTGCGTTAAGAAATCTTCTGCAACTTCCTTGTGCAGTGATGTAGGGACAACAATACTGACAGCATCAACTTGTGGCAGCAGTTCCCTGTAGTCAGCGTAGTACCTAGTGCTACATCGTTCACCGATTTCACGAGCTCTTTCAAGGTCAGAGTCAGCCACCCCAACCAGTTCGCATCCCAGTTCTGTGTACACTCGGGCATGGTTCTGTCCCATCATACCCAGACCTACAACACCTACTTTGATCATTATATCTCCCCCCTACCTGTTTTCAATCTGTTCCCTTGCTGCGTTGCAAGGGGTTCGCATGGAGTTCAAATGTTTTAGCGGGTTCATTCCCGTTTCTTCTCTTATTGATATTTCCTTTGCCGATACCTTTGAATACGAATCCTTCTGCAAGGAACTCGCGAGGATCAAGTATATTTCTGCCATCGACAATAATTCGTGTGCTCAAGAGAGACTTGAGTTTCTCAGGGGTAATTGCATTGTATTGATCATGTTTGGTCATCAGTACAACTGCATCGCAACCGGTTAACGCCCGCTCCACATCTTGCTCAATCTGGTATCCTTCATCCTCTGCTATAAAAGGATCGTGTACTCTACAGGTTGCACCTCTTCTTTCTAGCTCTTTTATAAGCGGGATTGTAGGGGTGTTCCTGGGATCATCGGAGTTTTCCAGAAAGGCATAACCCAGCACGCAGATCATAGAGCCGTTGATTTCTTTGCTTTCTTCCCGCAGAGCTTCTTCCAGAAGGTTCACCATATGAATCGGCATCCAGTCGTTCAAATATCTGGCTCCGGTCAGAATGGATGGTGAATAGTCGTTCTGGGATTCGGCGTATTTTTCATATCCATGCATCAGCAGCCAGGTATCTTTTGGCAGACAGTGCCCGCCGACACCGGCACCTGGGAAGTGCATGTTTCTGATCGGATTCGCGTGAGGTGCAGAGGGATCGTTGGGCAGTCCATTCACGAATTCTCTTACCTCATGGACATCGATGCCCAATGATTCGCACAGAAGCGCCACTTCATTAGCGAAAGCGATCTGGACATCACGGTAGGCATTCTCCACTGTCTTTGAAACCTCGGCAGTCATGGGATTGGTTCCATGCACACCCGCTCTAACAATGGATCTGTACATCTCCATGGCGATCTCTCTGCTCTTGTCATCTATGCCACCGACGATCTTGGGATATTCCCTGATATTGTGTATCAGTCTGCCGACCATTACCCGTTCGTATGAAAAACTGAGACCGAATCCATCAGGAAGCCCGGCTCTTAGACCGGACTCCTCCTCAAGAATGGGTTGGACCATGTTCTCAGTTGTTCCCGGCGCAACCGTTGATTCAACTATCACCAGCTTTCCGGGGCTGAGATACTTGCCAACCTGATGAGAGACCTCTTTTAGCGATTTGTATTGCGGGATGTGGTCACTATCTGTCGGAGTCTGTACATCGATCAGAATAATGTCTATATTTTTCAACACTGAGTAATCATCCGTTACTCTAAACCTTCCTTGCTGGACAACCGTTTGAAGTATCTCGGGAAGTTCCGGTTCGTTACCGCCGATAGGGCATTTACCTTCATTGAGCCAGTCGATCTTCCAACCGGACCTTTGCGATCTTCTCTGTATGCCGGTCACATCGTATCCGGCATTGGCCAGAAGTGCTGCGGCAGGAATTCCCACGTATCCCATACCAATCACGGCTATTCGTTTGTCTTTGACTATCTGGCTATCTTCCCATTCATTCCCATCTTGAGAGCGGTTGAAGGTGTGTATCCCTTCTTGTCCCTGCGAACCCCCGCTCCTCGCTCCCTGACCCCTGACCCCTGACCCCTGATTCATCTTTCTGGCAGGATTCCCGATAGCAGTTATCGCCGGAGCCATGTCTTTGGTCACCACGGCTCCGGAGCCAATTACTGCCCCTTCACCGATGGTTACTCCTGGTAGAAGAGTTGCGTTCGCCCCGATTCTGGCTCCCTTTTTGATCGTTGGTCCTACAAGCTCTGCTCCAATTTCCATGTATTTGTCATTAGTGGTAACGGATCGGGGACCCATAAACGCATCGTCCTCGATAGTTGTGTAAGCGGTGACGTACACGCTCGTCTGTATGCTCACGCTGTTACCGATGGTGCAGTGTCCATCAACCACTGAGTTCGTACCAACCAATACGTTATCACCTATTTGAGTCTCTTCCCTGATAAGGACATTGTGACCCGTCTTGAAGTTCTTCCCGATGGTCACCCCGGAGTATATTACTGTTCCGGAGCGGACAATCGAGTTCTCACCTATGGTGACTGTTCCATCATCTTTGTTACCCAGGACGACATTATCTTCGATAGTTGTGCCATCACCGATATTTACGTTGCCGCGAAGGATGGTATTATCTGGCATCTTTCAGACCTTGTACGATTGAATTCAGATCGTCTTTACTCAAGTTGGGATGAATCGGTAAAGACAGGACTTCTTGAGCAGCTTTCTCTGCTACTGGTAATTGATCACGGTATCCCAGGTTCTGGTATGCGGGCTGCTGGTGTATGGGTGTGCGATAATGAATGGCGCTATCGATTCCCTTCTCGTTAAGCCTCTGCTGGAATTCCTCCCGTGAGATACCAAACTCATCTGTTACCCTGATGGTGAATTGATGGAACACGTGTTTTGCATTCTGAGTAACATGAGGTGGTATCAGCCCATCGATATCTCGGATAGCCTCGGTCAGAAATGTTGCATTCTCGATTCTTTTGCGATTGAACTCATCCAGCTGTTCCAGTTGGCAAAGACCCAGGGCTGCAGAGATATCCGTCATGCGGAAGTTGTACCCCAGTATTTCATGGTGATACCGGCCATTCTGTCCGTGGTTGCGAATCATCCCGAGGCTTTTAGCGATTTTGGAATCGTTGGTGGTTATCATCCCGCCCTCGCCGGTGGTCATGTTTTTGGTGGGGTAGAAAGAAAAACATCCTGTTCCGAAAGATCCAACCTTGTTACCGTTGTATTCTGAGCCGTGTGCCTGGCATGCATCCTCGATCAGGATCAAGTCGTGCTTCCGGCATATCGCGCCGATTTTATCCATATCGCATGGCTGACCGTAAAGATGGACCACCATAACCGCTTTGGTTTTTGGCGTGATGGCTGGCTCGATCAGGTTCGGATCGAGGTTAAAGGTTTTCTCTTCGATATCGACGAATACCGGTTTGGCTCCGCAGAAAAGAATGGCGTTGCCGGTAGCGATGAAGCTGAATGGTGTGGTGATCACTTCGTCGCCGTCTTTAATCCCGGCAGCGAGCAGCGCGGTGTGAAGTGCGGTTGTCCCGTTACTGGTGGCAACCGCGTATTTTGTGCCGATATACGATGCGAAGGCTTCCTCGAATTGATGAACTTTTGCCCCCTGGGCCAGCATCCCAGATTCGAGGACTTCTATCACACACTCTATCTCATTCTTGCCGATTGCCGGCGATGCCATTCTGATCATTTTTTTCCTTAGGCCTTATATTTATCGATTCTTTGCCTCAGGTTTGAACCTGATAGTTCTATTTTTACGTGGCGTTTTGTGCCTTCCTTCTCTTGAACCAGACAAATCCACCCAGGCCGAGCAAGCCAGCACTGAGCAGGATGATGGTCATCGCTTCAGGCACGGGAAAGCCAGGATCGGAAGTCGGAGACATAATCCATGAAACTCCGCCGGTACAGGTAACTTTTTCGCCTGCGACAGGTGTGTTGTTGCTAACCCTCAATGCCAGGAAATTATCCTTAGCGATTGTCTCACTTCCTGCATGATATTCAACTTCATAAACGTTGTTAGTAAATTTGAAAGAGGTAACCGCGGTTGTGCTAAATGGGATGAATGTGCTTGAGCTTGAATCCCATTCACCAACCTCAACCGTACAATCGGTTGCCCATCCTCCTTGCAACGTAAGATTTATCAGCCACCCGCCACTCGTAAACGTGATACCGCTATCCGGCTGTGCACTACTCTGGCTAAGCCAATGTACAGGAGTACTTCCAACATCAACGCTGCCGGTAATAGCTACTAAACCCTTTTGCATCTCCTGTGTTCCCGAAACCTCTGCATGCGTTTGATTTTTCAAGGACCACTTCTGCGAATCCGCATTGGCTACCGCGAACGTCCCAACCACCAGTATCGCTACCACTAGAACAATTCCTGACGTGATTCCAAAATATCTCCGCATTTCTCCCTCCTTTTTTCCTTTATATCTGTTTATCCATTAACAACAGCGTTTCGCCGTCGATTGAACCATATGAATCCTCCCAGCCCTAGCAAGCCAAGGCTGAGTAGAACGATGGTGGAAAACTCAGGGACTGGTGGCAACGGACAGGCAACCACCAAATCGATTTCCCCAGTAGAAGAAGTTTGCGATTCGTTTTCATCCCATACATTGACATGTGCGATAAGTTTGTAGCTTCCCTCTGAAATCACAAATGAAGCCTCATAACCTCTGGCATGATTGTTATTTTCGTCAAAGCCCACATACGCCCACTCCCAATCTGGTGGTGTGCCATCGTTCCCAGAAGTATCCAGAACGACTTTGTTGTTCACTACATTAATCGCAACCCACCCCTCCTCAGGCTCTATCAATGCAGGCAAGTCATCAACCGTAAGAACCAGAACATACATCGTTGATGTAGCGCAATCATATCTCAGATATAGTTTGGACTCTAAAGGCTTAAGGGGATCCCCAGCCCGATACATGTCTGCAAAGAAGTCAGTGGACAGATCCCATTCAACAGAATTCCCGTCGACCACCTCTGACCCGTCAGCCGGAGCTGGTGTTGGTGCAGTTGCCAGAGCCAAACTGGGGATCAGTAGGCTCGCCAGCATAAGCACCAAGATAAGCGTCGGTACCAGAATGTATTTTCTCATTTTCTCCTCCTTTTCTCCCTAGTTTTCTATTTATGCTTTAACAATAACTTTCTGTCGTCGTTTGAACCAGACGAATCCGACTAAGCCCAACAAACCCATCCCAAGAAGAATCCCGGTTGCTATCTCTGGGATTGGTGGGACAACTTCAAGTCGTGAGCACGCAAGTCCACTGTCGTGGCGTACGTTTGCCTTACCTGAACCATTAAAGGTTATCTTGAGTGCGAGAAATTCACCATCAAATAGTTGTTGATTATTACCAGGGACCAGATCAAAAACACTGCAGCCAACAAATAAAAGTTCGAGCGTCTCGACAAGAGGTTCGGAGGTTCCTTGGGCCAGCATTCTCCCTTCATGGGTCGCGACGTTTGAGAGAGCCCATATTTCTGCTGTCAGGGTAGCGCTTTCGTCTAATTCACAAACATACCAATAACGAAGATAGATTTTCCATATTTCATTCCCGAAGTATTGATCTTGTGATGATGCTTCTTCAGAAATCCACCATGCATGATCACCATTGAATATCCATTCGCTGGCACCCCAAATTCCATTTGGTTTTGTAGTGTTAAGAGAACCATCATCAGCATTAGCATCGTGAAGGTACAAAATCAAGTTGCTATTATCCGGGTCGTCGAAACATGTACAGTCGTCGCAGGCACCTACGGGTGTTGGCACCAGTGCCAGTAGCAGCGCAATTGCCACTGTCATCACCAGCATGACCTTGAGTTTGCAAATAACCGTTTTATGTACTTTTTTCATTACCCCCCCCCTTTTTTACTCCGAGTTGATTGAGTCTTCTAGTCACCTAACTGGGCCAAAATCCATGGCACGCATCCGGGGAATCCTCCCTGAGCTACCAGGCTTAATCATCATCTTTGCTCGCGTCTTGCGTCTCATTGTTGTCATCGTCTGGGTATAACGTTCTATAGCGCCGCTGGAGTGAACGTACCCGAGCTAGAATCTCCAAGGGGCTGACTGGCCAGTTCACGCAGGCGTCAGCTCCCATATCCAACATTTTCACCTTGTGCTTCTCATCATTCTGGCAGAGAGCCAAGATAGGAATATTGGAGAAGTGCCGGATCATAGAGCATATCTGGCTCCCCTTTTGCGAGTCGTCAACCAAGAAGACCAAATTGGAGGGTGACATAGACAAGTTTTCCATAACTGCCTCATCATCAGATGAATCAACTACGAGGAAACCCTCCTCGGTGAAGGTCTGCCTTATACTATCCAACCCCTTCCCAGTTGCTTGGATCACGAGGGTTTTTCGCACGATAGTTCAGTCTACCGATTCAGTGTTACATTTAATGTAAATGTTCCATTACCAAATGTTACTGCGGGGTAAAAATTGGGTAAAATTAAGGTAAATATGGGTAAATATGGGCATGAAGAAGACATCTACGGATGTTAGGGTGCCAATATTATAGAGAGGTGGAGAGTGTACCAGTGCCGGGTGAGGTCTCTCGGTCCTTTGCTAGCGTATCAGGGGTATTTCGTCATTCTGGGGGGAAAGGTGATTCGGTCCCACGAAGCGATAGCCAATGCCCCGCTCATTGATGATCAGACCATTATCAGGACACTCGCCCAATTT
>JABMQN010000026.1 GCA_013203045.1 Chloroflexota bacterium | reverse complement strand
GCTTAACTATGTGTCCGTTTGGACTTGACCACCCCAAGACCCTACATAAAGTAAGGGATCAGGGGTCAGTGATCGGGGATCGGGGATCGGGGGAACGGACGGGGCTTCTATCCTTTCCGTTCACGCAACTGACCGCAGCCGGCATCAATATCCAATCCTCGTTTCATTCGCACGGTGTTAGGGACATGATGATGTTCCAGGGTCTCGCTGAATGACTGAATTTTCACCCTGCCTGGCGGGGCAAACTCGTTGTGTACGGAAGGGTTAACAGGAATGATATTTACAAAGCAGTTCAATCCTCTAAGTAGATTTCCCAACTCAATAGCCTGTTGTACGGAATCGTTGACATTCCTAATGATGACGTACTCAAAGCTCACTCGACGGTTTGTGGCCTCTACATATTTCTTACAGGCTGAAATGAGAACTTCTAGCGGATACATTCTATTGGGAGGAACCAGATTATCACGAAGCTCGTTATCAGGGGCATGCAGAGAAACCGCCAATCCTACCTGCAATTTTTTCGTTCCCAGTTTTTTTATCCCCTGCGGGATTCCAGCAGTTGAAATGGTGATATGCCTTGCTCCTATCCCTAAAAGGCTTGAAGACGTAAAGTTCTCAATAGCGCGCCAAACGGCCTCGAAATTTACCATTGGTTCGCCCATACCCATGAACACTACGTTTGTCACTGACTTACCCTTAGCTTTAAGTTGTCGGGAGAAGAACAAAACCTGATCCGTGATCTCAGCGGGCGTAAGGTTGCGCTCAAATCCGCTGGCACCGGTTACGCAGAGAGGGCACCCAAAGGCACAGCCCACCTGTGATGACACGCAAACGGTTTGTCTTTTCTCATAGGACATCAAGACGGATTCTATGGTGTGCCCATCGTGGAGACGGAAAAGCGATTTAATGGTATTTCCATCCCGCGACTTTTCCTGTGTTACTAACGCAAGGGATTGGAACATAAATTCGGAATCAAGCTTTTCGCGTAGCCCAGGAGGAAGATTACCCATTGAAGAGAAATCGGTGACGGGCTTTCGGTAGACCCAATCCAGAATTTGCTTGGCACGATACTTAGGTTCTCCCCATTGAGTAAGGACATCCTCGATATCTTTTTGAGTGAGTTCAGTGATAGAAACTTTCGGCACGTTAAAACTCAGAAGCCCAGTTGGTAGCTGCCACCGGGAGGTAATACTTCAAATGGTTCCCCAGCCAATTTCGCGTTGATACAGCCTTTCAGTTCTTCAACCGGAACCCTTATCTGTCTCTGTGAATCTCTTTCGCGAATGGTTACCTGGTTATCTTCCAGCGAATTGAAATCAACGGTCACACACAACGGTGTACCTATCTCATCCTGACGCCGGTATCGTTTGCCGATACTCTGAGCATCATCATATTGAACCATATAATCTTTTCTCAGATCAGCATATATTGTCTCTTTTGCCAGAGGGATAAGCGTATCTTTCCGGCTCAACGGCAATATGGCCACTTTGATCGGAGCCAATTGCGGATGGAAATGCAGCACTACTCTAAGATCACCCTTTTCATCCAACTCCTCATCATATGCATCCGCCAGAAAAGCCAGAGTAGCTCGATCCGCTCCCGCCGAGGGCTCAATTACATAAGGAAGATAGTGTTCCTTGGTCTGCTCATCGAAATAACTCAATGTCTGCCCACTGCATTCAGCATGCCGGGCAAGATCGAAATCTGTTCGATTGGCCACCCCTTCCAATTCAGACCATCCAATAGGGAAAAGATATTCCACATCTGTACAGGCACGCGCATAATGTGCCAGTTCGTCCGGGTCGTGTGGACGTAAACGTAAATTATCCTTTTTAATCCCATGTTCGATATACCAATCAAAACGTTCCTCTACCCAATGTTGAAAAAACTCTTCATCAGTGCCCGGTTTCACAAAATACTCGATTTCCATCTGTTCGAACTCTCGAGTTCGAAATGTAAAGTTGCCTGGAGTAATTTCATTACGGAAGGCCTTGCCAATCTGGGCAATACCAAACGGGAGCTTCTTTCGGGTAGAATTGAGGACATTTTGGAAATTGACGAAAATCCCCTGTGCCGTTTCCGGGCGCAGGTAAACCTGTGATGCATCATCTTCTACAGGTCCCATGAATGTCTTGAACATCAGATTGAACATACGCGCTTCGGTCAGTTCACCGCCACATTCGGGGCACACATCGCTTTCGATATCATCGGCACGGAAGCGTTGCTTACAGTTTCTGCAATCCACCAGCGGATCAGCAAACGTGACAACGTGCCCGCTCACCACCCATATCTCAGGATTCATCAGAATTGCGGAATCAAGGCCTACCATATCATCCCGCTCACGAACGACCGATTGCCACCACGCTGACTTAACGTTATTTTTTAGTTCCACACCCAGCGGTCCATAATCCCATGTTGATGATATGCCGCCATATATCTCACTCGATTGAAAGATAAAGCCCCGCCGCTTACACAGCGAAACAAGCTTCTCCATAGTCACAAGTTCCGGTGTCCCTTTAGCCAATTTGGTTTCTCCTCATCAATGTGGGTCGCTGCCCCCTCAAAGATTATCAGTTTACACAGTAGGTGTCAAAAGTGAAATTTGCTGATTTTACTCATAACCCTCAACGACTGCCGAAACTGTATTTGTATGAATACCATTTTCCTCCAACAACCTGAATAACGCATTGTACGGTGCTGAATCATCTGCATATTCAAAGCAGTGGAAAACGATTCCCATTATCTCGTCGCTTTCATTATCGTCTAATATTTTGTTCATTTGCTGCAGATCGATATTCACTTCGCTGAACGAAACTGCATACCTGGCATGTGTTACCCTCAACACATCTTGTCCATTCCAGGTGTATTCCGTTGGCGTGCTCCACAAATCGTCAAGTTTGTCAGCTCCGCCATTCGTTTCATATATAATCCCTGATGGAAAATCATATTCCTGATCTTCTGATGCGATACAAGCAGTGACCATTTGCTCTGAGGCAGGCAATTGATTAACAACATCCATTAGATCATCCATTGTTCCTATGAAATCAGGTGAATTGAAATATTGTTCCTGATTGGTATATCCATTCCAGCTGTTCATATGTGGACCGTGGGAATGCAATCCGATTTCATGTCCATTCGATTCCCAATCACGTACAAGCCCCAGCCGGTGTTCATCTTCGAGAATATACGTCGCCCATTGAGGATTCATCAGCAATGTCAACTTCATATTGTGATCGTCCGCACTGTTCACCAAATCAGTTAATGCTAACCAGTTGAGAGCTACATAGTTGGTCGATAGCGGATCACCCCCCGGTTCACAATGTACGGCTATGAAGAAATCAACATCCTCCTCAACATGAGTAATAGTCTCTTCCAAAGGGATTTCCATGGGAGAAGTTCCCCCATCGCTTTCATCGTCACACCCGCCAATGGCTAATATAAATAACATCATCACTAAAACCAGGATTACTTTTTTCAAAGTACACTTCCTTTATAACAAAATTACTGCAATTATCCACAGATTATCGTAAGTCACCAAAAACAGTCAACTGTTGCCGAGTACAATTTGGGACTCACCCAATGTTAATCTCATAAAGTTGTGATTAACCCAAGCTAAACGCTATAATATCTCAATGCATGAAAACAAAAGGAGAATATTTTGGCAGATAAAAAAGCGGATTTGGCGGGACCCGGAATAAGCACTTACGATGAAGTTGAAAAAGCGTTGCCCGATGATTATCAAGTGCTTCTTTCTCCCATGGAAAGAATGAAAGCTGTCTATGCTTTAAAAAACTATATTGAAGAGAATCTATCCAAAGAGCTTAATATACAGATGGTTCAGGTCCCTCTGATTGTTGATAGAGACAGTGGTTTGAACGATTATCTCGATCGTGACGGTTCGAGGACTCCAGTAGGATTCCCCTGCGGACTCGGTATTGAACCTCGTTTACAGGCTGAAGTAGTTCAGGCTGCAACCAAATGGAAACGGATGGCCCTTAAGCAATTTGACTGTAAGGTAGGAGAGGGTATCTGCACTGACATGAGAGCTGTGCGAAAAGACTATTTCCTTGATCATGATCATAGCTCATATGTGGACCAATGGGACTGGGAACGGGTTATTACCCCAGAAGAACGCAATCTTGACTTCCTGAAAGATATTGTGCGAAAAATCTGGAAGGTTATTTACGGCGCAGGTAAAATGGCACAGGAAATGTTCCCTGCCCTAAATACAGATAAATACCCCGATATTCCCGAGGAAATAGTATTTCTCCACGCAGAAGAAATTCTCAATATGTATCCGGATCTGCCTAGAAAGGAACGGGAAACCCGGGTCATTCAGGAACATGCCCCTGCGATTTTCATCATTGGCATCGGCCAGGTCTTAAAGGACGGCTATCCGCATGAGATGCGCGCCGCGGACTACGATGACTGGGTAACTGAAACCATAACCAAGAATGGTGAGCAGTATTACGGTTTAAACGGAGATATTCTGGTTTGGAATCCGGTGACTAAAAGGCGTCACGAACTGACATCAATGGGAATACGGGTAACAAAAGAAACTCTGAAAGTGCAGTTAAAAATTTCCGGTCAGGAAGATTTCCTCAAACTCCCGTACCACCAGGCCCTTATCAACGACGAGATACCACTGAGTATCGGCGGAGGCATCGGGCAATCCAGAACTTATATGTATCTTTTACGCACGGCTCATCTTGGAGAAGTTACTATCTCTGTGTGGCCCCAAGCTCTCAAGGATATCTGCAAGAAAAAGAACATACACGTACTTGAATAAGGTGCTACCATGATTAAACGCACAAAAATCAACGATCTCCTACGCTTTGATACGGCGGTTGACGAAGTTGTTGTTAAGGGATGGGTCAGGACCAAGCGCGATTCAAAAGGCTTCTCGTTCATCGAAGTAAATGATGGGTCCTGCCTGAAAAACATTCAGATAATCGCTGAAAGCTCCCTGAATAACTATGACGATATTACGCGGCTTACTACCGGGTCCGCTGTGGCGATTTCCGGCAAGCTGGCAGAATCGCCCGGCGGGGGACAAAAATGGGAGATCCAAGCAAAGGATATCCAAATTATCAGCATCGCCTCTGAAGACTATCCCCTTCAGAAAAAACGTCACAGCGATGAATTTCTAAGAACTATTGCCCACCTTCGGCCAAGAACCAATAAGTACAGTGCCGCTTTCAGAATCAGGTCCGAGCTTTCATATGCCATCCATAAGTTCTTTAGAGACAGGGGATTCAGATACGTTCACACCCCGATCATCACCGGTTCCGATTGCGAAGGGGCTGGGGAACTTTTCCGAGTGACAACGCTGGATATGGAGAATGCCCCCCGTATTGATGGACAAGTTGATTTTACCGAGGACTTTTTTGGAAAGGAAGCCGGATTGACCGTATCTGGCCAGTTATCGGGAGAAATGTTCGCTCTCGCACTGGGAGATATTTATACGTTTGGCCCTACTTTTCGCGCGGAGAATTCCAATACATCAAGGCATGCAGCCGAATTCTGGATGGTTGAACCGGAGATGGCATTCTGCGATCTCGAAGGAGACATGGATGTCGCTGAGGAGATGCTAAAATATCTAGCTAATTTTGTTCAGGAGAATTGCGCAGAAGATATTGAACTTTTTGCCAAGTTTGTTGATAAGGAACTTTTGAACACCATTAACAATGTCATATCCTCTGATTTTATAAGGCTCCCATACGAAGAAGCAGTTGAGATTCTGGAAAATTCAAAAGAGAAATTCGAGTATGAAGTTAGCTACGGAAAAGATCTCCAATCCGAACATGAGCGATATCTAACAGAAAAGCACTTCAAAAAGCCTGTAATCGTCTTCAATTATCCCAGAGAAATAAAGCCTTTTTACATGCGGCAGAACGATGACGACAGGACCGTCGCCGCCATGGATATATTGGTACCACGCATTGGGGAAATTATCGGCGGGAGTCAGCGTGAGGAACGTCTTGATAAGCTTGAGGCGCGAATGCAGGAAATGGGCTTACCTTCGGAAGATTACTGGTGGTATCTTGATTCCAGACGATTCGGCAGCGTTCCGCACAGCGGTTTCGGCCTCGGATTCGAGCGCATGCTGATGTTCCTCACCGGGATATCAAATATAAGGGACGTTATTCCTTTCCCCAGAACTCCTAACAATATCGAGTTTTGACTAGGGCCATCTTTCAGGTATTGTTCCCTATCAATACTAGCTCACCCTTCGACACGCTTAGGATAAGCGGTTTGAAAGCTACATTTCCGTTCTTGCTGAGCCAGTCGAAGTACGAACGGCCAACCTTCAATACTTTACCCATACTCCAATTGCCAATGGGACACCCCTTCCGATATAATCACTACGATGAGCAACAAATACCGAACGCATGTATGTAATGAATTAAATATCTCTCATACCGGGCAAACCGTTACCGTTTCCGGATGGGTTAACCGAAGACGCGATCACGGCGAACTGATATTCATCGACCTCCGAGATCGTGATGGACTTTTACAGATAGTATTCAATCCCCAGGTAACTCCCGAAGCCCATAAGATCGCCGAACAGGTACGCTCCGAATATGTGATTAAAGTCTCCGGAGAAATCTCCAAACGCCCCGAAGGGATGGAAAATCCCAACATCTCCACAGGCGAAATCGAGTTGATAGTTAAAGAAGCCGAAATTCTCAACGCCTCAAAACCCATGCCATTACCATTGAGCGATGATGCCGAGGCTGATGAATCAGTTCGTCTAAAATATCGTTACCTCGACCTTCGCCGTCCCAGAATGCAACGAAATATGATGCTGCGTCACCGTGTAGTCAAATATATGCGTGATTTCCTTGACGCCAGAGGTTTCTTAGAGATAGAAACCCCAATCCTACTTAAAAGCACACCGGAAGGCGCACGAGACTATCTCGTTCCCAGCCGACTCTACCCCGGCAAGTTTTACGCCTTGCCGCAGTCACCACAACAGCTCAAGCAACTTCTGATGGTTTCCGGTTATGAAAAATACTTCCAAATTGCCCGGTGTTTTCGCGATGAGGACCAGCGTGCCGATCGCCAGCCTGAGTTCACCCAGTTAGATATTGAGATGAGCTTTGTGGAGGAAGAGGATATCCTGGAACTAATGGAATCGCTTTTCACCTCGATGATGGAAGAAATAAAGCCTGAAATCGAAATTACCAAGCCATTTCCCAGACTCTCCTATACTGATTCAATGGCACGATACGGCAACGACAAGCCTGATCTTCGCTTCGGGCTGGAACTGGCTGATATATCTGATCTGGTAGCAAACTCCGAATTCGGCGTCTTCAAAAATGCTATTGAATATGGCGGTATTGTGAAAGGCTTCGCCGCACCCGGATGTGCCAGCTATTCCCGCAAGCAGCAGGATAAACTGGTTGAATTCGTCAGGATTCGCGGGGCAAGAGGACTGGTTACCATAGCTCTGGAAGGGGAGGCCAAGCAATCAGTAGATGACCTGACTCTGGAACAGGTTCGATCCCAAGCCACGAAGTTCTTTACCATTGATCAGGTAAAGGCCTTTGCTAAACGTATGGGTGCCAAGGTGGGGGATATCCTCCTCATATGTGCTGACCAGGAGGATATAGTCAATACATCGCTAAGCCAGCTTCGAGTAGAGATGGGGCAACGATTGGGACTGGCTGACCCCAACCGAATGGTATTTGCCTTCATCCAGAATTATCCTCTCTTTGAGTGGAATCCGGATCGAAATGGATGGGATTCAATGCATCATCCATTCACTGCTCCTCACGAGGATGACATGCAATTCCTGAATATAGGCGATCTGGATAAGGTAAAAGCCAAGCACTATGATTTTGTCTGTAACGGATATGAATTATCCAGTGGTTCAATCAGGATTCACGATAGCCAATTACAGTTAAAAATATTCCAGCTTCTAGGTTATCCAGAGGGAGAAATCAGGGAACTCTTCTCGCACCTTCTCGAGGCTTTGGAATATGGCGCTCCCCCTCATGGCGGCATTGCACCGGGTATCGATCGTTTCCTGATGCTGTTAGCAGGCGAGGAAAATATCAGAGAAGTCATCGCTTTCCCCAAAACAAAAACCGCGATGGATCTTATGACTAATTCTCCCAACGTAGTGTCTGAGGATCAATTAACAGACCTTCATATCAGAATCGAAGAATAACCTGATATCTCGGTTTGGTAGCTCTGTTCGATTATAAATTCTTGGGTAGTTTCTTGGCAACTCGCTCATCCCACCACACAACCATAGGCGGTACGACAACAATAGCATTGATAAGACACAAGAATACACCCAAAGTTGTAGCAATACCAAAATCACGAGTCAGGACAAAGTTCGAAGCAATCAAAACGGCGAAGCCGCCTAGGGTAGTCATCGCTGTTGTCACAATGGCACGTCCCGTCTGAGATATGGCAACCACCATGGCATCATGAGGTGACGCTCCCGTTTCGTTTTTCTCCTCCTCATACCGTCCCAGCAGCAAAACAATAAACTCAGTACCAACTCCAATTATAAGAACTCCAAGCACAGCGCTCATCGTATTAAGAGGAATTCCAGCCAGATAAAGAGCAAGAGAAGACCAACCTATAACAAATCCAACCGGTATCACAGTAGCCAGAGCCCGAGTTAATCGCCGATAGACAAACAACAAAACCACAAATATAGCAGCAAGACAGATACCATTCATCATAACCCTTTTACCTACCATTGCTTCGACTGCTTCTGCGCCCATAGCCATATTACCAACTGGACCCATCTCAACGCTCACGCCCTCAGGTAAATTGGGTGGGTTCTTCATAACATGTTCTTTAATCTCTTGTACATCTTCCACTGGCATGTGCTTTACACCAACTGATAAGCTGGCCACTTTTTCATCCGTTGAAATAAACTGCCCTTTAAACACATTGGGTGTACGTTCAAGCAGCATATCAATGCCCTCTTCATCCAAATCACTCAACTCGTTAGCAGGATTAGTCGCTTTTGTGGCTGTCCTCACCAATGTAGCCGGACTGTTTACTAACGCCACTTCTTGGGGAAACTCCTCCTTCACGGCATACTCGTATTCCTGAAACCACAGTAATATCTCCGGAGATGTTACATCATCCGCTTTAACGATGAAGCGAAGTTCGCCTTGATAGCCAGTAAGGTCACGAAGATACTGGATATCCTCTAATGTATCTTCCCCTTGAGGCATCATTTCCTCATGATCCACTTTCGATGGCAGCCACTGATCAGCAATGCCACCCACAATGCCCAAGCCTACTGCCAGTATTACAATTGGAATCGGATTATTTATGGAAACTTTTGCCACTTTTGAAAGAGCTCTTTCAAAATGATGTGTTCCCGTTTGCTTGATAGCCTTGGCAAGCTTCTCAGGCGGCCTGTTCCGATCGGTCATATACACAATACTGTGCAGCAAAAACAGTGCCACCACATAAGAGACCGTTACACCAACAGCTAATTGCACTCCGAAATCCTGTACCATGGGCACTTCCGATATAAATAAAGTGATAAATCCAATAACAGTAGCCACAAGGGCAATTCCAACCACAGGAAACATCTGGGTAATCGATGCAATGATTGCTCTCTTGACCGATCTCCTTCGGGCTGCCTCTTCCTCATACCGATTATGAAATTGTATAGAATAGTCAATGCCTATCCCGATGAGTATCGGCAGCACCGCCATACTGGTCATTGAAAGAGGGACTCCCATATATCCCATAATGCCAAAGGTCCACATCGCGCCAATTCCGACGATAAATAGTGAAAGCAGGTTCCATCGCACCCGAAACATGATCAGCAAAATCACCGCCATAACTGCAACACACAGACCCAACAGATTCCTCAGGTTATCCGAAATGGCTCCGGTGATACTCTCAATCATTTCTACTTCACCGATGACCTTTGTCTCTGGCACATTGGTCAACTGGTTTGATGGTTCAGCAAAGTAGCCTTCCATTATCTCTATTACCAGCAGGGATTCCTCATAACTAAGTTTCCCCGAGGGATTGACCTTGATCAGCATGTGCGTCTCATTGTGGATAATCAAATCATTTAACGCAGATCCCATTTGACTAATAATTGGGTCAACGTTGACTCCCTCTACAAGCCCATTATCAGGCTTCTCATCTTCCACACCTGATGTTTCACCAGCAAATGCTGAATCGTTATTATCCTGCAAATTGGCCTCATGAGCCGCATCAATGACTTTCTCTACCAATTCTTGATCATTCCACTCAATTGATGAGCCTTTAAGTCTTGCTGTTTCCTTGAGAATCGTGACCGGGCTTATGATTGTATGGATTGCCATTTTCGTGCCACTCGAACTCCCCTCATCAAACGTATAGTTTGACATTGTCTCTTCAAAGTCTCCCAGTATGGCGAGATTTTCAGTGGTAAGTATATCCTCTGGTTGACCTTCAATTAGCACTATAACCGTCTCGGCACCAAACTTATCCATGTAGTCTTCCGTATCATCAAAGATATCGTAATGAGGCGGAAGCATGGTATCAAATCCAGTCTCAGGCTCCAGCCGAAGATTCCCCGGCGCTAACGCCAGCGATATCAACACCGCAACCACAATGATCCAAACCGGCCGACGCTCAACAAAAATGGCAAGCTTTCCAGGTATTCTCTCTATTCCCATTAGTCGTTTCCTTCCACAACTATTTCGCTATTCATTTCTTATCCACAGGATATTTCCTGAGACTCTCGGCGTTGTAAACTGAGCAGCTCCTCCGCTACTTCACATCCGTTTTGCAATTGCTTTGAACTCAGCTCAAGGAGTAGTTTCTCAACTTGGGCTCGACCCCATTTCCATAGCCCATGAATCACTTCTTCCCCCTCTTTTGATAACCTGCATATTACTTTCCTTCTATCATGAGGATCATTATCACGCATCATCAATCCTCTCGCTACAAGGCTATCAACAATCCCCGTTGCTGTCGATGGAACAACACGCGCCGCCGCCGCAATTTCACTCATGGAACATTCCCTTTCCGCCCGTAAAACTAACATTACTCGTATTTGAGCCACGGTTACATCTGATTCCAAGCCTTCAACCGATATGTTTGGAGCAAGTAGATTAAAGAGGTCTTCAGTTGATTGTAGAAAGCGTCGGATGAGCAGTTCCTTAGTCTGATCCATTGTTGTCCCCCGGGGAAATATTTCGCAATCTCGAATATTTCACCATCCCAAAATGATACTTTATTTAAATAGACCCGGTCAATGGTGATAATCAGCATTCAACATGATGGCCTGCCAGCTTGACACATTTCTTCTTTTGGTGCTATATATGGGTGAACTAGCCAAGAGTAGAATTTGCAGAGTAATTGAAATGAGTAGAAAACGGGTACTCATAACCGACAATGATCCCAACCTCGTCAAGTCACTTACTTTTGTCTTAAACAAAGAAGGCTACGAAACAGATACTGCCGAAAATGGCGAAGAGGCTATTGCAAAGGTCCGTCAATCGAAGCCATCCCTTATGTTCCTTGATATTATGATGCCTAAAAAGAACGGTTATGAAGTATGTCAGGAATTGAAATCGTCTCCGGATTTTAGCGATATATACATTATTATGTTAACTGCCAAAGGACAGGAGGAAGACCGGGTAAAAGCCCTCGAATCCAAATCTGATGAGTTTATCACCAAGCCTTTCAGTCCTGCTGAGATCGTTAGGAGAGTCCACCAAATATTGGGGTAACATGAAAGACCAAATGAATCAGCGCGAAGAGTATTTTAAGTCGCTTATTGAAAACGCTCCGGACATGATTGTCACTTTGGATGTAAATGCCACTATCCAATACGTTAGTCCATCTACAGAACGTGTTCTCGGTTATTCACCTGATATGCTTTTAGGCAAGAATGTTTTTGACATCGTTCATCCCAATGATGTCACGCGTGCTACAAATACTTTTTCTGAAGGTATTCAAACCCCGGCTTATACCACCTCTATGGAACTTCGGGTAAAACACAGTGATGGTTCTTGGCGACATGTAGAACTTTTGGCTAATAATCTGCTGCACGAACCCTCTGTTGAGAGTGTTGTAATCAACTACAGAGACATCACCGAGAAAAAACACGCAGAAGATGAAATCCGGGTAAAACATGAAGATATTGAAGTGCATGCTCACCAACTGGAAGCGGCCAACGATGAGTTGAGACACACCCAGCAACAACTCCTCAATGCATATGAACAGCTACACGCTGTACGTAAAATCGACCAACTGATTGTTCGTGAAAAGAATCCGAAAAAACTTATTCAGACTGCCTGCAATATCATCAGCGAGACTCGAAGATATGAATGCAGCTGGATTGTCCTCCTCGACGATGCCCGAGCATTTGGCTCAGTTGCGCATGCCGGATTTGGGCAAGACTTTCTCACGCTTCAGGATAGAATAAGGACCGGAGCCTGGCCTGCTTGCGCACAGCGGGTGCTCCAGGAAAAAACGCCTATCGCAATAGCCATCGTTGCCTCGGATTGTGGTGATTGTCCCCTCACTGAAAAATGTAGCCAGAGGAGCGCATTTTCTATTCGTCTCCAGCATAGCGAGCAAATATTTGGTATCGCCTGTTTTTCCGGTCCCGGTAATAGTACACCGGATGAGGAAGAAAGAGCGCTTGTGGAAGAGATGGCTGGAGATATCGCCTTCGCTCTTTATAACATCAAATTAGAAGAGGCCCGCCACAATACAGAGGAGGAAATCCGAGCTCAACACGAAGATATCCTGGTTCATACTTATCAACTGGAAGCAGCAAATGACGAACTCAAACATACGCAAAACCAACTGATTGAAGCCAATCAAAAGCTTCGGGAAAGCGAAGAGAAATATCGAGCTCTTTTTGAAAGTGCCAATGATGAAATTATCCACGTTAATAAATCGGGGACCATCATAGATGCAAACAAGAAAGTCACTGACATTTTCGGATATACACCACAAGAAGTAATTGGTAAAAACTTCGTAGACCTGGATTTGATCAATCCTAACCAGATGCCCGCCATGGAAAAGGCATTCAGTAATACTTTACAAGGTACCGGCGGATGGGGACTGACTGAACTGGAATCCAAACATAAAGATGGCAGTACAGTGTATATTGAAGCAAGTATTAGTCCGCTACACAAGGAGGGCAAGCCTGATGGTATCATGGCTGTAATTCGAGATGTCACTGAGCGTAAACAAATGCAGGAAAAAGTCACTGAGTATTCCGGTCAGCTCGAACAAAGACTTGAAGAATTACAAAAAGCATATGAGAAGCTCCAGGAACTGGACAAACTCAAAGATAATTTCCTCTCTACGGTATCACACGAACTCAGAACACCACTAACCTCAATTAAAAGTTTCGCTGAGATACTCCTCACTTATGATAATGACAGGGAAACCGAAAAGGAATTCCTTACCATTATCAATGATGAAAGTGATCGATTGACTCGCTTGATCAACGATTTCCTGGACATTTCAAAGATCGAATCCGGTCACATTCAATGGGAGAATGTTGAACTGGAGATACCCAAAATAATCGAGACCTCAGTCAATGCTACTCAGTCATTAGCTACGAAGATGAATCTTCAGATAGACGTTAGTCTACAGCCAAATCTAGCACATGTCTTTGGTGATGAGGACAAGATTGTGCAAGTAATGACAAACCTCATTAGCAATGCTATCAACTTCACTTCTGAAGGCGGGATTATCCGGATATTTGCAGAGCCACTCCGAAGTGAAGTTTCGATTGCAAAACCTGAGTTTGTCAAAATCGATGTTGTCGATACCGGCAAAGGTATTGCCCCAGAAGACCAGGAATATATTTTCGAAAAATTCAGCCAGGTGGGCGATACCTTGAAAGACAAACCACCAGGCACCGGTTTGGGGCTAGCAATCTGCAAGGAAATCGTAGAACATCACGGCGGTAGTATCTGGGTGGAAAGTGAAGTTGGTAAGGGGAGTACGTTCTCTTTTACCTTGCCATCTGCTGAAATGGCGGACTAGTATTGTTGCTTCACCGGGTATCTTAACCCGATCTACTCTGTCGAATCACCTTGTTGTTCGGTATCGGGGCGAGATTTCTTTTTTCTCAGTATAAATGCAACCACAGCAGCCGCGATGGCTACCACCGCAAGAAGCCGTTTCATGACCGCCATCTCGAAGCTTCTTCACTCTTTTTCGTCCTGCGTTGTCTGGAAAATACATTGCCAATCTTCATTGTTAAGATATAACAAGCCACACCCAACACCATATATGCAAAAAATTCGGCAACGCTTTTAGCACCGAACCCTTCAATAAACAGCAAGTTGATACTACCGACCACGGTCCAATATGTTGCCAAAAGCCATGCAATTGTTTTCGTTGGTCCCATAGCTATTTCCGATAAAGAAGTGCGCACATTATACTTTATATTGTTCGCTTTTGCAAATGTACGAATTGAATCATCTAAAATGTAACCGAAGGGAAGGTTGTTAAATCATTTAAAAGGTAACCAAAGGGTAGAGAATGGAGCCGGCAACACGTTGACGCAAGGAGGGCCGGCTGATTGGAGAAGAT
>JABMQN010000025.1 GCA_013203045.1 Chloroflexota bacterium | reverse complement strand
GTCCATAATTGCCGCCCAATTGCCGCCCAAATTGTTATGAACCGATATTAGCTTTCATTTTGGTAGCGCAGCCTGGTTAGCGCGTTATCTAATTATCAGCTACAATAAATCCAGGTTATGGGATTCAGCAATCCACCGACAAAGGAGTATTAGACATGATCAATAAAGATCCGTATCATCAACTGACGGAAAGTATGGGCTATATGAACTCCAGAGTAGTGCCAGAGATTTTAAAAAAACAGGTGGATTTAAAAGAGGTGGAATTACTGTTGGCCGCAGCACCACCGGCAACGGTCGTAGAACTTGCGGACAAAACTGGTATCCCTACAAATGAAGTCGAAAAAATGATAGAACCGTTGTTCATCAAAGGAATGATCTTCAAATCCAAAAAAGAAGGTGTAATTCGGTATTACCGGGCCAGACATGTGATTCAGTTTCATGATGCCAATCTTCTTACTCCCGGTCTTTCGGGCGAAGTGCTTGATTTATGGCGGGAATACGATCAGCAGGAATGGCCTGGGGATCAGGATATTATCACGCAGTTCATGCCCAATGCTGCGGTGAGGATTCTACCAGTGAATGTCAGCGTTCCAATTGAAACACAGATATTGGCGTTTGATGACGTAACTTGCATGGTAGAAAAGGCTATAGCTTTGGCAGTTGTTAATTGCACCTGCCGTATGCTGCATGGGGATTGCGGCAAACCAGTGGAAGTCTGTATCCAGACAGACAAGGCCGCTGATTACACCCTCGAACGCGGAACCGGACGGGAAATAACCAAAGATGAGGCCATTGAAATATTGAGATTATGCGAACAAGAAAACCTGGTTCACACCGTCAGTAACAGTCGTTCTGGCGGGAATATCATATGCAATTGCTGTGATGATTGCTGTGTCAATTGGCCTGGAGCTATAAAATATGATACGAAATTTGCCGCTCCAAGCCGCTTTACCGCATCTATCGATATCGACGAGTGCACTGGTTGTGAAGCCTGTTTGGACAGGTGCTATTTCGATGCAATCAGAATGGACAGTGAAAAGGAAACAGCGGTGATCGTTGAGGAAAACTGTATGGGATGCGGCCTGTGTTTGGTTGCCTGTGATTTCGATGCCTTATCGCTTAAGGAAACGAGAGCACATGATTTTGTTCCTGACTAGACCAAGTCCAAAACTTAAGGTTAACGTCATTAATATTTCAATTCAAACGACTGTCGGATCCGAAAGTAAGCTACATGCAATATAGTTACACTGCTTTGCTAAGAAAAATTAAAGTTGCCTAACAACTGCGTGAACTCCGACCACAAGAGACGTGTTACGCAAGGTGTTATGTGTCTCATCAGATAGGGCGATAAATTCAAATGACTGATGGTCAATCACAAAATATAGACAGGGATACTCTGCCATTGACAATAGCAGAGGAAAGTCTGGTATTGTCTGCTGACTCAAAGCTAATTCAGAATAAAACACTTAGTTATTTAGACTGGAAGAATGAATGCAAGCAGGGGCTCACATTTAAGAATTGTACAATATCTTGCGCCGACCTCTCCAATTCAAACCTGGACGGTCTGCGTCTTGAAAATTGCAATATTCTAGATTGTGATTTTAGGGATGCAAGTATTCAGGATGGGTTTTTTGAAGGGTGTACATTTTATGAAGATAGCAGTCAAAAGGGATGTGATTTCAATTCGGCTGATTTAAGACGAACTGAATTTCATCGCTGCAATATATCCATGAGCAATTTTACCCGTTCTGATTTATTCGACATTACAATAAATGATTGCCAAGCTCAAGGGTGTAATTTTGAGTTTGCTGATTTTGTGAATATTGTCAGCCGAACTGTTTTATTCAGCTCTGCTCGATTGACAAAGACAAACTTTAAATATTCTAATTTCAAAGGTGTTCATTTAGAGAAATGTGATTTATCTGAGAGTAAGCTCATCGCTGTGATTTTATCAGAAGTTAATTTGGAAGGTGCCAACCTTACTAATACTGTATTTGCTCCAAGTCAGTATGATGGATTATCGATCTTCAAAGCAGATCTGAGAAATTCTGAAATAAGCGGTGTTGATATAAGATCGCTAGATTTTTCTGGCGTTAGAATATTTGAATCGCAAATGGCATCTTTGATGGAAGAACTTGGTTTTATTATCTATCCAGACAGATAGCCAGTTGAGACAAATACAAAGAACCGTCACATAAAAAAACGTTGAACAATGACCCCAAAAGGCGGGTTACGCAGAGCGATATATTGCATTCCGTATAGTATCATTTCCCAAAGCTAAACTATCGGCAAACAACGCCAAAACAGGCAGTTTTATTAATGAGTTCTGGAAAAAACACGTATCCGTATATTAATTGTTAGGCCGCCCATTAAGAAGGAGGTTAGAGATGGACATGAGGTTAGAGATGGACATGTGGAAATTCTTTGATATTACACATCGGGAACACGTTCTTTGCAATCCAATGAGTGTTGAGAAGTTCCAAGAATTGATCGCCCTACTGCGATTGGAGCCTGGGGATCGAGTACTTGAGATTGCCACAGGGAAGGGGGAATTCATAATCCGGTTGGCAGAGCAGCATGATATTGAAGGAATAGGAGTCGATCTCTCGCCGTACTATGTTTCAGATGCTAAGGAAAAACATCAGCAACGTGTTCCAAATGCTCAGTTGAACTTCGTGGAGATGGATGGGGCGGGTTATGAGCCGGAGGAGCGGGAGAGCTTTGATTTAGTGGCCTGTATCGGAGCGAGCTGGATCTATGGCGGGCATGGAGGGACGTTGAAGGCGTTGAATGAGATGGCAGCGCCTGGTAGTTGGGTAGTCGTGGGAGAGCCGTATTGGCGACGAGAACCGACGGCGGAGCATTTGGAGGCTATCGGTGAAGAACGTAGCGCTTATGGCACGCATTACGAAAATGTGAAGGTTGGGCAAGAGCTTGGTTTAAAGCTGGTCTATACGTTGGTGAGTAACCAAGATGATTGGGATAGGTATGAAGGGTTGCAGTGGTATGCAGCGGAGCAGTGGGCGAGTGAGAACCCGGACGATCCTGATGTGGAAGAGGTGTTAAGACGAGTGGGGGAAAACAAGGAGAATTACCTGAAATGGGGGCGAGAGACGTTTGGGTGGGCGATCTACGTATTCAAGAAGAAAGGTTCTGAAAAATAGTGGGCGGTCCAACACCTATGAGGACTCCCTTTGTCAAGGGCTTTTCCAAATTACCTTCAAATAGCTACAAGGTCTCTGATCTTTCGGAGACCATACTCCCCTATCGTAACCAGATGGCCCATTTGGT
>JABMQN010000024.1 GCA_013203045.1 Chloroflexota bacterium | reverse complement strand
TTGCTACAGCAGATCACGTTATGCGTACCGAAACACTAGTTATAACTTCCGGAAGGAAGGCTAGGCCCAAGAGCTGACAAATAGAGAAAAGAGGCTTGCGGACAATAACCACAAGCCTCTCTCAGTTGATTCGAAACAGTTCCAATCTTACAGGATCGGCAGATACCTGTTCAACTCGTAATCAGTGACCTGTGTCCGATACTGATTCCATTCGATCTTCTTGTTGGCAATGAAGTTTTTGAAAACGTGTTCTCCAAGTGCATCCCGGACCAGTTTACTCTGCTCGGTTAGGAGAATTGCCTCTTTCAAGGTGCCGGGAAGCATTCCTATTCCCCTGCGAGTCCGTTCCTCTTCACTCATGGCATAGACATTTTCTTCCACCGGATCAGGAGCCTTTAGCCCCTTCTCAATACCATCGAGTCCGGCTGCCAGCATTACCGCAAAGGTAAGGTACGGATTACATGCCGGATCCGGAGATCGCATCTCAAGCCGGGTGGATTTTTCTCTGCCGACTCTGTATTCCGGAATCCTGATCAGATCAGAGCGATTTCGCTGTGCCCATGAGAGATATACCGGTGCCTCATATCCCGGAACCAGCCGTTTGTAGGAATTGACCCACTGGTTGCAGATGGAGGTAATCGCCGGGGCATGTTCAAGCAATCCGGCACAATAACTCTTGGCTAAATCCGAAAGATGGAAAGGGGCATCTTTTTCGAAGAAAGCATTGGAATCCCCTTTGAATAATGACTGATGAACATGCATACCGCTTCCATTGACTCCGAAAACCGGTTTGGGCATGAAAGTGGCATAGACTCCATACTTCTGTGCCGTTTGTTTTACAACCAGCCGATAAGTCATTACGTTATCTGCCATTGAAAGAGCATCTGTGTATCGCATATCTATTTCATGCTGGCTGCCGGCTACTTCGTGATGAGAATATTCAACGCCAATCCCCATCTCTTCAAGGGTAATGACTGTATCTCGTCTATACTCGGTGGCAGCATCTGCGGTCAAATCGAAATACCCAGCCGTATCAAGCATTTCAGTTCCCTTAGAATCCTTGAAATAGAAAAATTCCAGCTCAGGACCAACATAGAAAGTATAACCCATATCGGATGCACGCTTCAGCATTTTTTTCAAGACGTATCTGGGATCGCCCTCATAAGGTTCACCAGAAGGTTTGACCACATCACAGAACATGCGAGCCGCGGCCCTGTGTTCTTTCGGTCTCCAGGGAAGAAGGCACCATGTATCGGGATCAGGGAAAGCCATCATGTCACTTTCATCAATGCGTGCAAATCCCTCGATGGATGAACCGTCAAAACCCATCCCTTCCTCCAGGGCTCCTTCCAGTTCTTCCACAGTAATGGTGAAGCTCTTCAGGAAACCCAGGATATCCGTGAACCACATTCTGATGAATTTTACATCATGCTCTTTTGCCATCTTGAGTACATATTCTTTGCTTTCTTTATTGTTGGCCATGTTGCCTCCTTTTCGTGCTTTTAATTTAATGTAACAAGCAAATGTTACAAACATATTACATGAATTATTCTAAATTGCATCATCTCCGTTGTCGCCATTGCTGATTCGTATTGCATCTTCAACAGGAATTACGAATATTTTCCCATCGCCCCTCTCCCCAGTTCTGGCCTTATTCCTGATCGTATGTACGGCCCTGCTGACATCTTCATCAATAACTACCACCTCCAGCTTTACTTTTGGTAACAGGTCAACTTTGTATTCTCCTGCCCTCCATTGCAAAGTAATTCCCATTTGCCTTCCTCGACCACTCACTGCGGATACTGTCATGCCCATTATACCGATTTCAGCCAATGCTTCTCTTACGGGCTCCAGTTTTTCAGGCCGGATGACTGCATCTATCTTTTTCATGGCAATACTCCTCCATACGCCCTTTCACCGTGTTGAGAGATATCCAATCCAACTTCTTCTTCATGTGATTCTACTCTGAGACCAACAACACGATCAACCAGCTTTCCTAAAACCCAGGTAGCCGCAAAGGCAAACGCCCCTACTGAAACGACACCAACGATCTGTTTGAGGAACTGCATTCCCCCACCCCATAGCAAACCATCGACCCCTCCGACGGTAGCTGTTGCAAATATTCCTGTAGCCAGTGCTCCCCAGACACCACCCATACCATGAACGGCCCATACGTCTAATGATTCGTCAATACCCTTTTTTGTTCTCCATAGAATGCAGTAGTAGCCAATTACCGAAGCACCAATACCAATAGGAATCGCAGCCATCGGATGTACAAATCCAGCTGCCGGGGTGATCCCCACCAGACCTGCGATGGCTCCGGTTGCAACGCCCAGCGCGGATGGCCTGCGATAAATCCAGCCCAAGATCATCCATGTAGCAGCGCCGGCAGCGGCGGAAAGGTTCGTGGCCACGAATGCATTGGCAGCCAGCCCATCAGCGGCAAGCGAACTGCCCGCATTGAATCCAAACCATCCGAACCACAGGATGCCTGCGCCGAGCATTACCAGCGGTATATTGCCAGGTTCCATCGGCATTCCTTCGCGAAAACCCTTCCTGGGTTTAAGCAGAAACGCCAGCGCCAGTGCGGTCATTCCGGCGTTGATGTGCACCACCGTCCCGCCGGCGAAGTCCAGTGCACCCAGGTCTGCCAGCCAGCCACCATTTCCCCACACCCAGTGAGCTACGGGGCAATAGACCAAAGTGAACCATAGTACAGCAAATAGCAGAAAGGCACTAAACTTCATTCGCTCTACCACGCCACCGGTCCACAGGGCTACCGTTATAATCGCGAACATCCCCTGGAATGCCATAAAAGCCAGATGGGGTACGCTCGTAGCGTACAAACCCGAAGGTTCTTCACCAACACCCATAAGTCCTAAAAATTTCAGGTCGCCGATGAAATTACCGAGATCCCCTCCGAAGCTCAAGCTGTATCCGTAAACCGCCCACAGCACGCCGATGACGCCGAGCATGGCAAAGCTCATCATTAGCGTGGACAGGATGTTCTTCTGGCGAACCATGCCCCCGTAGAAGAGCGCCAGGCCCGGGGTCATCAGCATTACCAGCGCTGTCGAGATGAGAATCCAAACTGTATCTCCTGCATTTATCATTTTCACCAATCCCCTTTATCAAACTACGATCATGTCACTTTCAGGGTATCGGGATGATGTTTCAACAGAATTACAGGGATGTTACGGTTGTGTTACAAGAATGAAGTTTGTAGGGGCAAAATGATTGAGGCTAGGCTTTGAATTTGTATCCGACACTCCGCACTGTCTCAATGAAGGAATGTCCGGCATCCTCGATCTTACTGCGAAGTCGGCGAATATGAACATCAACAGTGCGGTCACCGCCAAAGTAATCGTATCCCCAGATTTCATTGAGCAGGGTATCGCGGGTAAAAGCAATCCCCTTGCTGCTTGCCAGGAATTTTAGTAATTCATATTCCCTGAAGGATAGATTGACCGTCTTTCCGGCAACAGATACTTCATACTTGGCCAGGTCGATAACGAGGTCTCCGTGCTTAATCAGGCTATCGCTGTCAATATCTCTTATCCGCCACAAGACCTGTTTGATGCGCATAGCCAGTTCCACCGGATCGCATGGTTTAAGGAGGAAATCTTCGATACCGCGGGTAACATCGAATTCAGTCAGGGTATCTTCTGTGATAAGAGCGATTACAGGCAAACCGAATTCGCTCTTGAGCATTCGGACAAATCCGTATTCACCAGCGTCAGGGGAGGGGAACTCTATATCCGTCAGCAATAGATCAGGTTGGTATTCTTCTATTGCCTCGATGGCTCCTTTACCGTACGGCACAACAGAACTGCCATAACCTCTAGAAGCCAGTTCAATACATAGCTCCTCCAAAGCATCGTTGCCACTGGTGATAAACAGTACCTTTGCCAGTACAGGTTGAACTTTAGAGTCGTTCAACTCACCCGAAATCGGGGCTACGGAGCTTCCAGTATTCCGAGTTGTAGAGCTAACCATGATGCGTCCTATTCTACACTAAACAGTATAAAGTCTGCCATAGGGCCGTAGCGAAAGCGCATAGAGCTTGAAGAATTCACCCCGCCCGATTATTTCTTCTGCATCAGCGCCAAAATGATCCGCGTATTCCTCGATCAACGGTCTCAGTATTGCCCAGTCATTTTCATCCAGTTCTGCCACACCAACTTCTTTTCCTAACTGATAATCATGGATTTTACCTCTCAAGTAAATCACACCACCATGCATACCGGTACCCACAAAGTTAGCCCGGTGGTATTCTCCTTCAGCGAGATCAAGCCCGAGCACGACCAAAACCCCACCCGCCATGTATTCGCCGAGGAAATCCTGGGAGGAGCTCCCAATCACAATGGTTGGTTTTTTTTCCTTGTATTCCTTCATATGAATTCCGTTGCGGTATCCAACATAATCACGAATAAATATCTTACCACCCCTGGCAGAGAGACCGGTAATATCCCCAGCATGGCCATGAATGACTATTAAACCTTCATCCATGGTATTCCCGGTACCATCTTGTGCATTACCATGTACCGTAATCCGGGGTCCTTTCATGAAAGATCCCAATGCGCCACCCGGAGTCCCATGTATTTCTATCTCCACCGATGTGTTGAGATTCGTACCGATATACTTCTGACCGTAACAGTTCCGAAGTATTATGTGCTGTGATCCATCTGCTACCAGTTCTCTGAGCCGAGCATTCATCTGACGATGGGTTAGGCCCATAGCATCAATTTCAACTGTTGATTTGGTTGCTGTTACCATTTTAAACTCCTTTCAGTTTCCAGCCTGCCGGACACCAAGAACTTCCAGTTCAGTATCGGTCAAGTGAACTCCCCTCAGGTGCAGGCGATTACCTCTCACACTTTCCAGCGCGTTGATCCCCATGCCTCCCAGCATATCTTTGATTTCCAGGCTCCAGCCACGCAGGAGATTGGTAAGCCTCTCAGCTCCAATTTCCGGATTGATCCTCTTGGTCAAAATCGGATCAGTAGTGCATATACCCCAGGCACATTTCCCCGTAGGGCACTGCTGGCAAGTAGTGCATCCCAGAGCAACCAGCGCCGAAGTGGCAATGTAAACGGCATCCGCACCTAGAATGACCGCTTTCAGAACATCGGTGCTCCGACGAATTCCCCCTGCAACTACCAGTGAAGCCCTATTACGTATTCCCTCTTCTCTCAATCGGGTATCCACCGCTGCCAGAGCCAGTTCAATCGGAATGCCAACGTTATCCCGAATTACTTTCGGCGCTGCACCTGTTGAACCTCTTAATCCATCAAGAACGATCATGTCTGCCCCGGCGCGAACCATTCCACTGGCGATGGCTGCCGCATTGTGAACCGCTGCTATTTTCACCGAAACTGGCTTAGTGTAGTTTGTTGCCTCTTTTATCGCATAAACCAGTTGTGCCAGGTCCTCAATTGAATAGATGTCATGCTGTGGAGCCGGGGAGATCGCGTCTGATCCCTGCGGGATCATGCGTGTCATGGCCACATCTTCGCTCACCTTTTCTCCCGGTAAATGCCCACCAATTCCCGGCTTGGCACCCTGCCCGATTTTTATCTCCACTATTCTGGCTGCATCCAGATATTCAGGATGCACACCGAACCTTCCCGAAGCTACCTGAACAATGGTATTATCGGCATATTTTTGTAGGCTACGATGAAACCCACCCTCTCCCGTGTTCCACATTACACCTGCGGCCGTAGCTGCCCGCGCCAGCGATTCCTGAACATTGAGACTGACCGCACCGTAAGACATGGCAGAAAACATCACCGGAAGGGCAAGCTCAACCTGAGGCGCAAGGATGGTCTTGAGGTCCATAGTGACCGGATCCAATTCTACCCGCTCCGGTTTGCGCCCAATGAAAGTTGTAAGCTCCATCGGCTCGCGCAGGGGATCGATGGAAGGATTACTGACCTGAGCAGCATTCAACAACAGGTGATCCCAGTAAACAGGGTACTCTTTATCATTGCCCATACCGGTAAGCAGGATACTCCCGGTCTCGGCCTGTTTTTTTATATCCTCGATAACCTCCGGACGCCAATTGAAGTTCTGCCGGTAATCACGGGGATTTTCCCGAATTGTAATAGCATTGGTGGGACAGAATAACATGCATCGATGACATCCGACGCAATTGTGTTCCCGACTGCATACTTCGTCATCCTCGGGATCGTAATAATGTGTTTCAAAGCTGCACTGCCGGACGCATACCTGGCATTGAATACAGCGAGCCTCGTCGCGTTCCACAATGAATTTTGCTGGCAAATATGTTTTCATAATAGTTATCCTCTACGCCTGTAAGACTTTGTCCGATGACTGCAATCTTCCAATCACCGGCTGTCCCCCTGTGGGGATCCATGCTTTATCCAAATCGGGTTCGATCAACCGGATAGCCGATTCCTCGCTGGCCAGATACAACATGCTGCCTTTTTCACCCACTGTGAGTGGGCGAAGGCGGATACGATCGGTAAGTCCGATCATTTCCCCATTGTGCGCAATAATAACGGTGAATGGCCCGTTGAGCAGGAGGCCGGAATAAACCTGCCGCAAGGTGCGGCACAGTTCCTGCTCGCCGTCAGGCATCCGCTTTATATGTTCCCAGAAAGGAGGAGCAAATACTTTGGCGGCTATCTCCATTGGAAGATTGTGTTTTCGAACCAGCAGATCAATTGCATAGATGATGACCTCAGTATCAGTATGCATAGTGCACACATAACCACGTTCCTCAAGATAGCGCCGATTGGTGCCATAGGAAGATATCTCCCCATTATGAACTACCGTCCAGTCGAGTATGCTGAACGGGTGGGCTCCACCCCACCATGCCTGAGTGTTTGTCGGAAATCTTCCGTGAGCGGTCCACAGGTATCCTTCGTAGTCCTCAAGCCCGAAATGCTCAGCGATATCTTCAGGGTAGCCGACTCCTTTGAAAACACCCATATTTTTCCCGCTGGAGAAAACGAATGCCCCTTCGATCCGTGTATTGATCTCCATGACCCGGTCTACAACGTAATCATCATCGGATTGGCTTTCGTGCTTGGAACTGCCAACGGTAAGGAAATAGCGCCAGAGTTTCGGTGGATTGGATATCCTCCGAGCCTTGAATGTAGGGACCTCTTCAACATGGTCCCAGTGGAATCTCTCTTTCAGAAAGGATTCTGTCTTTTCCCGCGCCTCGTTGCTCATGTACATGATATGGAAAGCGTAGTGATCGGGATGTTTAGGATAGATACCATAAATGGCAAATCCTCCGCCAAGTCCGTTTCCCCGCACATGCATATTCCGAATGGCATCGATCACGCGCTTGCCGGAAAAAGGTTTTCCCGAAGTGTCCATTGCCCCAAAGATGGAGCAGGCGGACATCAATTTGTCGTCATTGTATGGGTTATTGATTGCTGAAAGATTTCTCATTTCATTATCCCTCGTCGACTACCACTTCAATTTCTTCACGCACTGTAACGGCGCTCAATTTACTAAGATCAGGTAAATCCAGCCGTTTTCGCAGTATATTCTCGGGAAGCGAAATAATCCCGAACTCTTCGCTCAGTAGCGAATCCTTGAAGTCACTCACATCCACCCCATCCCTCATCAAACCGAAGTATATTCCGGCTTTCTCAATATCTCGAACCAGCACCATGCCTACCAGTTTGCCATTTTGAAGCACGAATTTTTGATAGCGACCGTCATCTCGCTGGCTCAGCACTTCACATTCGATATCTCTCATCGGATTGACCATTCCCGCAGAGACAATCGACAACCCAAAATATTTCAACGAGTTCATCGCAGTACCGCCATGATATTCGGCTTCTTTGCCGGCCATGTTGTACCCGGCGATTCTTCCGCCGATATGCGCATTGGGCCAGATGGGCACTACTCGATCGTCTTCGTAGATAAAGTCATAAGATTCAGCCACATCACCACAGGCATACACATCCGGGTTGCTCGTTGCCATATGGCGATCTACCAGAATTCCCCGGTTCACTTTTATATCGGTATCCTTGACCAGATCGATTCTTGGCACGACGCCAATGGCCACTATGACCAGGTCGCACTCTATCTCTTCTCCATCATCCAGAATTACGCCACTTACGATTCCATCATCTCCTACTATGGTTTTGACAGTATGCCCCGTGCGGAATTCCACATCCGCAGCCTCAACCACTTCTCTAGCCATCCGGGAGGCTTCCTCATCCAGCACCGCGCTCAGGATTCGACCCATCAACTCAACGATAATCACATTAACGCCGAGTTTTTTGAGTGCATCAGTGACGCTAATGCCAATTAAACCTCCCCCGATAACCACTGCCTTTCGAGATCCTTCCTTAACCATTTCGGCTATCTCTTTGGCATTATCGAGTGTGGTGAAAGTAAAAACTCCTCTTTTGTCCGATCCATCCATGGGTGGAAAAATGGGATTGCCGCCAGTGGATAAAAGCAGTTTTTGGTAGGAAATCTTTTCCGTATCGGCTAGTTCCACCTCACCCGCAGCAATGTCGAGGCAGACAACTTCCTTCCCAAAAATTGTCTGCACCTTATTCACTGTGTAAAAATCATCCGAACGGTAGAGCATTCCGACCAAATCCATTTCGCCCGCTAAATGCTCTGAAATGAGCGGTCTCGAGTACACCGGATAGGGCTCATCGGAAATGATGGTTATCAAACCTTCTCTATCAATCTGTCGAATGGCTTCCACCGCGCCAATACCACCCGCCGAATTCCCAATAATCAGGTAATCAGTTCTCATTGATCGCCACACACACCAAAGCCTCGTTGGGACAGTTAGCCACGCATGCAGGCGTTTCTAAATGGAAACAAAGATCGCATTTGCTGGCCTTTTTCCGATTCATATCTGGTGAAATAGCCCCGTACGGGCAGGCGATCACGCAGGTCCAGCATCCAACGCACTTATCGGTGTCAACGGCGACAATGCCGGTTACAGGATCTCTGGTAATCGCTCCTGTCAAGCAAGAATACACGCACAATGGCTCATCGCAGTGGCGACACCCCAATGCAAATGACATTGGCCCCTTCTCTTCGACGTGTAATCGCGGCATTGGCCTAGACTTTTCACGCTTGAATGCCTTGAGGATATCCTGTGATTTGGAATGAGCCACGACACAGTAAACCTCGCACAACCGACAGGCCATGCAAACTTCCGGTTTGGGATAAACTTTTCTGGTAATCATCTTCATTGCCCCAACATTTACTAGGATGTAGGTAACTGTTTACCCATTTACTTAGCTTAGATTATCACTCATACACTTGCCTGTCAAGGGGTATATTATCTCACTAGATAGGCAAATTAGTAGGCAATTTTCAGCGGTTAAGAAGGGGTTGGAAAATGCTTTTTGGCCTGTTATAATGTCAAGGAACAAAGACCTTTAAGCCAGTTCTGTGAGACCGGCAAGGGAGAAGAAAACATATGTACTCTCTGGCGATGCAAAATCGAAAGAGTCGATGTAAAGCATAAATTCCTCTTGTTGAGTGATAGCAAGAGGAATTTTTTTGTGCCCGAACATCGGTAAGCCATGTTTGGCTAAGAAAAAATCGGAGGTCTGCAATGGATATAATCAAAGTCATTCCCTGCCTGGACATGTTGAAAGGAAGAGTCGTAAAGGGAGTACATTTCGTTGAGCTGCGTGACGCAGCCGATCCTGTCGAAGCGGCAAAAGCCTATTCCGAAGGAGGGGCAGACGTAATCGCATTTCTGGATATCACCGCAACCATAGAAGGCAGACGGACAATGTTCGATGTACTTGAAAAGGTGGCGGCAGTGGTGAAAACACCGCTAACAGTTGGCGGGGGAATAAAGTCTATCGACGACATCGAACAGGCCATGAAATCGGGGGCAAGCTGTGTTTCCATTTCCAGTGCGGCTTACCGGGATGCGGATATGGTCCGCCAGGCAATCAACCAATTCGGCTCTGAGAAAATAGTAATTGCTATAGATGCTGATGAGAACAAATCCATGCCTTCAAAGCGCGAAGTATATATTGACGGCGGCCGTACCGCCACAGGCAAGGATGCCGTGGAATTTGCCAAAGAGATGGCTGCCATCGGAGTCGGACAGATACTGCCCACCAGCAAGGCCACTGACGGCACCAAAGCCGGATTCGACATTCACCTTACCAGATCCATCGCTGACGCGACCGGCCTGCCGGTGATCGCCAGCGGAGGCGCCGGCACCCTGGAACACTTCTACGAAGCTGTTGCCGAGGGACACGCCCAATCTGTGCTTGGCGCTTCGGTGTTCCACTTTGGAACATTCACTATCAAGGAAGTAAAGGAATACCTTAAATCGCGCGGGATCGCGGTCAGCTTGTAATAAAAAAACAGGAGGGAGTTCTTCAATGCCAAGACGGGATGATATCAAAAAGGTAATGATAATAGGGTCCGGACCAATTGTGATCGGGCAAGCTTGTGAATTCGATTATTCCGGAACACAAGCATGCAAAGCCCTCAAGAGCCTCGGTTACGAGATCGTCCTGGTTAATTCAAATCCTGCCACTATCATGACTGACCCCGGAATGGCGGATGTTACATATATTGAGCCGCTGAACGTGGAAACGATGGAACGCATCATTGAAGTTGAACGCCCTGATGCTCTGTTGCCAAATCTCGGTGGCCAAACGGGGCTCAACCTTAGTTCCGAGTTGGCTAAGGCGGGAGTGCTCGAAAAATACGGAGTCAAAATCATTGGGGTTGAAATTGATGCCATCGAACGTGGAGAGGATCGAGTCGAGTTTAAGAAAATGATGGACAAGCTGGGCATAGAGATGCCCAAAAGCACGGCGGTCTATAACGTGGAAGATGCAGAAAAAATCGCTGCTGATCTTGGGTACCCTGTAGTTATCCGTCCGGCTTACACGATGGGTGGCACTGGCGGTGGTTTGGTCTACAACGTGGAGGAACTACGCATTGTAGCCAGCCGGGGCATAGCAGCAAGTCTTATCGGGCAGATTCTAGTTGAAGAGTCCGTTTTGGGATGGGAGGAACTGGAGCTGGAAGTGGTACGCGATGCCAAGAACCAGATGATTACCGTATGCTTCATTGAGAATGTCGATGCGATGGGGGTTCACACTGGCGATTCATTCTGTACAGCTCCCATGTTAACGATCAGCCCGGAACTTCAGAAACGCTTGCAAGAGTATTCTTATAAGATTGTCGAATCAATCCATGTAATCGGTGGAACCAACGTTCAGTTTGCACATGATCCTAAAACAGACCGAGTAGTAGTGATCGAAATAAACCCTCGTACTTCTCGATCTTCTGCTCTGGCCTCCAAAGCCACCGGATTCCCAATCGCGCTAATTTCATCCCTGCTGGCCGGTGGATTGACCATGGACGAGATTCCTTACTGGCGTGACGGAACTCTGGAGAAATA
>JABMQN010000277.1 GCA_013203045.1 Chloroflexota bacterium | reverse complement strand
TCAACATGGGGTGTCTTCTTTAGATTGATCACCTCATAGCCCATGTCCCTGAGTTCCTGGTAGCCGGACTCCTGGATGAGCTTTTCAGAATCCACTCCCACAGCAGAGGATTCTGCAATCACCGGACGGGCTCCAAGCTCTTTTACAATATCGGCAAGGGCTCGCGGTATTTCAGGGATAGTGATGCAGCCTGCTTCCCTCTCTACCGGGGGAGCTACCCAGCTTGGGTTAATTAGAACTAAATGTCCAGGCTTGATGATATCCTGAATACCGCCAATCAGATCCAGTGCCTTTTGCACGGCCTCCAGGATTTCGGGATATTCAGGTTTGGGATTTGTCTTAACTATTGATACTTTGCTCTTGCTCATCATAAGTCCTCCACATTGGATAATATCGTAAGCAACTGATTTCTTACCTCCTCAGCCCAAGAAATCGTGCAATTTCAGCAATTCTCAGTTGATTGCTAATGGTCATCAGATGACTTTATCAGCGCGTATTTGCCAATATTTCGATCCGCTATCTCCTGGACTTCCTTCACAAACTCGCTGCCATCTTCACTGAATAAATGCTTGAAACGCGACTGTGCCTTAAGATATTCGCCTACTTGTAACTTCTTTCTGATCTTACGGACCCGTGTTACACTACCATTTCCAATCTCAAAAAGGGGAACGAGGCCGCAATTGACACCTAAACGGCCAATCTCCAGCGTAAGCTCCGAAGCAAAACCCCACCCTGAAGGACACGGCGTATCGATCTGTATATAGCGCGGCCCGTGATAGGTCATTGCCTTTTCGACCTTCTTACGCAGATCCTTAAGATAGGCCACAGATGCTGTGGCTACGTATGGAGCACCGTGGTCGGCGATGATAGTGGGTAGATCTTTTTTCAATTGAGGCTTTCCAGTGGATTTCATGCCAGCAGGATGCGTGGTCGTGGATGCGTATGTCGGAGTTGCACCACTCCTTTGTCCCCCTGTATTCATATAAGCGCCATTATCCGTGCAAATGTAAAGGACATCATCACCCCTCTCAAACATACCCGACAAGGCGCCAAAACCGATGTCAAAGGTGGACCCGTCTCCGCCTATTACCACCACCCTGATGTTGTCTCGCTTCTGGGCAGAGAGGGCCGCAGCAATACCACTCGCCACGGCAGGTGCATTCTCAAAAAGATGGTGTATCCAGGGAACCCTCCACGGCGAATACCCATATGGTGACGTAAAGGTCTCCAAGCAACCCGTCGGCGTCACAACAATCACATCCGGCCCGGTCGCTTTCAGGATATGCCTGACCGCTAACGCCAGACCACACCCATGGCATGCCCGGTGACCCGAAACAAAAAGCGCTTCCCGATTTGTCCCTTGCTTACCGTTCATAATCTTATATCTCCGTATAGTTCAGCCAATTTTTGACAGGATAACAGGATTTAGGTCTATCCAGTAGGATTCCGGCAAGGGGAGACCTGTCTCCAGCAGTTCTTCTGCCTTTTCCACAATCCTGCCAACTGTCTTCACATTTATGTCCCGACCTCCCAAGCCTGCTATAAAGTCAAACACAAGTGGGGCATCTTTCTTCCCGCAAAGTTTGGCTTTCAAATCCATGCCTATGGCGCCCTCACTTCCCATGGAAAAATTGGCGTCCATCACTGCAACCACCTTGGAAGCCTTGATCGCCTCCCAGATATCTTCGTGGGGAAAAGGCCGGTAACAGCGGATCTTCACAAGACCAACCTTCTTTCCTTCGGAACGTAACTCATCCACGGTCTCTTTGACTGTGCCGACCACAGAGCCCATTGCCACCAGAATCACCTCAGCATCTTCCGTGCAGTATGACTCAATCAAGCCGCCATGATCTCGGCCGGTTATTTCGGCAAGTTCCGCAAAAATCTCCGGGATTTTTTTCTTCCCATACTGCATAGCCTGCTGCACGGAATATCTGAATTCCATGAGCACATTTTCTTCCGCGTATGATCCCCAGGTCTTGGGGTCATTCACATCAAGAAAATTGGCAGGCCTAAACGATGGGAGAAACGAATCGATCTTTTCTTGTTCAATAAAATTTACACGCTCATAGGAATGAGTGAGGATCCAGCCATCCATACAAACCATGACCGGAAGAAGGATTTGGGGATCTTCTGCGATCCTAAATGCAGCTATGTGTGTATCGTATACTTCCTGGCTGCTTTCCACATAGAGTTGAATGACCCCTGAGTCGCGCAGAGATACTGTATCCTGCTGGTCGACCTGAATGGTTATGGGGGCCGAAAGAGCTCGATTAACACCAGTTATCACAAAGGGGAGGCGCATACCGACGCTGCAATACAGCACCTCTGTCATCAACAACAAGCCTTGAGACGATGATGCCGTATAGGAACGGCTTCCGGCTGCGGAAGAACCACTTATGACACTGGCTGCGGAAAACTCAGATTCCACTCTCACGTATTTCGCATCCATCTCACCATTGGCCATCATCCTTGCAAGCCACTCAACAATATGAGTCTGGGGGCTGATTGGATAGGCAGAAATGACCTCAGAACGGCAAGCCTTGACTGCCAGGGCTACTGCTTCAGAACCCTCCACAACTTTGACAGCGCTCATAGCTTATTTCTCATCCGGAACTATTTCGATGGCATCGGCCGGGCACTCGTATGCGCACAGTCCACAGCC
>JABMQN010000276.1 GCA_013203045.1 Chloroflexota bacterium | reverse complement strand
TATTATCTCGGCAATTAAATATGATGCATAATAGAGATAAATATGGCATAATGAATATATGGAAAAGAGAGATGCCAGAAAGTTAAGTAATGATGCACAATATGAACTCCGTTGTTGCGTTATACGGATGCTGAAGAACGGGAAGAAGCAATCAGAGGTGGTATTGGTGCTTGAAGTGTCCCGTGCCTCAGTGTTTAGGTGGTGGAAGGCTTATCGCAAGGAAGGTATGAAGGGGCTTCGATTAAAGAGTCGGGGACGCAGTTATGGGCAGAAAAGGAGACTCACCAGCGAGCAAGAAAAGGATATTAAGCGAATGCTTGTAGACAAGGTTCCCAATCAGTTGAAGTTGCCGTTTGCCTTGTGGACACGGAAAGCCGTACAAGAGGTGATCATGCAGCACTACGGAATAAAGCTGCCAATTCGGACAGTTGGGGAATATCTGTCTCGCTGGGGATTCACCCCACAGAAGCCAGTAAAACGGGCGTACGAGCAGCAACCAGAAAGGATTAAGAAGTGGCTTGATGAAGAGTATCCCAGTATAGCTTACCGTGCTCGGAAAGTAGGGGCTGAGATATTGTGGGGTGATGAAACGGGGATATCAAGTGAGGATAACCGTGGCAGAGGGTATGCTCCCAAAGGTCAAACGCCAGTGGTTTATGGTCCTGGGAAACGCTTTTCTGCAAGCATGATTTCAGCGATAAGTAATAAAGGCCTGTTGCGGTTTATGGTGTACGAAGGGGCGTTGAGGACGGACACGTTCCTCAAATTTCTCAGGCGACTTGTCAAAGATGCCGAACGGAAAGTCTTTTTGATCGTCGATAACCTCAAAGTTCATCATGCTACGAAAGTACGCAAATGGATTGAAGCTCATGTGGATGAGATTGAAATCTTTTTTCTGCCACCGTATAGCCCGGAGCACAATCCTGATGAATATCTCAATCACGATGTTAAAATACATACCCGAAAGAATCCCGCACCCCGTTCAGATCATGAACTAAAAAACGGTTTGAGATCCTATATGAGGAGACTTCAGCGGAAAGCTAACAAAATTTCACGATTTTTTGACCACGATTTAGTGCGCTATGCAAAAGCCTGATTTGAATCATATTTAGTTGCCGGAGTTATAGTAATGGCGATGTGACCGTTAAGAACTGTGGGTCTGTGTGTGATTGACAAACGATCGGCAATTATGGACTTCAGGGGGCTGATTGGGGTATAATTCGTAGCTGAGCCCCTGTAGCTCAGAGGATAGAGCAGCGGTTTCCTAAATTTCCGCCACTTGTTTCTTGAAGCTAATAGCGTCCTTTCCTGTCATTTTTCCACTATTTCCCCCAAAACGTAGTTTGTACCTTGGTGACTCATAGTGTCCTCTGATATCCCAGATTACCCCACAGAGTTTTGGTCGGCAAATGGTCGGCAATTTGGGCGGCATTTTCACAATGCAAACTGCACGCATGTCCGTGCAGAATGCAATTAAAATATTTATAAAGGCAAAGCTAATTCGTTCTTGGAGATCAACTGGTAAATTTGTGGGTGTGGAGCAGGGAATCCTTTTTGAGTAATAGAATAGGATATTTTTAAAGTTATTGTAGATACACCGTAGACCCACTGAAGCCCCTCTGTAAGTCTCTGTAGGTATACTGAAACTCAACAATTCTACAGAAACAAAATTAAGCTGACCAACTAGTCACAGTTATAGAGAAAACCCTAGGATATTGATCCTGAGAGGTCGTAATATTCCGTGCAGAATGCAATTAAAATATTAGTCAAAGCAAAGCTGATTCGTAGGTGGAGAAAAACTGGCAAATTTGTTCCTCTAAGATAAAGAATCCTCTTATTATCTCCTTGACTACTCCCCATAGGTTAGATAGGATAGTGGAAACCCGATGAGCAGCAATGAAAGGCTTACAATCAACACTTAATGGCTTATGTTGCGCTTTGCTATCTACTAATTGTTAGGTAGTTTGTGCGTAAAAGGAAATCATATCTGGTAGAATAAATGACATGGCGGAACAATGGATAGGGCGTACGCATTTCGATCAACTTGCGAGGAAATATGATTGCTACCGCATGCTTGATGAAGCGCCAGTTGACTATATTATTCGGGCCATTAATAGAACGGATCAGAGTATCTGTGATCTCGGTTGTGGGACAGGCCGTTATCTGATTGCATTGATAAAGGCATTTCAAGCATCCGGTGTAGTCGTTAAGGCCGCACACGGTGTAGATACAAGTGATGGTATGCTGAAAACTACGAAACTTGAGGGGGATATACATCACCCGTCCATCAATTGGGTCTTGGCATCATCGGATAGAACTGGATTACCCTCGCAGAGTATATCCCTGGTTACAGCATTCAATTCTATTCATCACTTACCAATCCCTGAGACCTTGGCTGAAGTCGAAAGGATTCTGCTTCCCAACGGCTTCTTTGCGATCTATACGAGGCTTTTGGAGCAAGAATCAGAACACATCTGGGGCCAATGGTTTCCCCGATACTCTGAGTACAGCCAAGTCCCGACACGAGAAGTCATGAGCAACCTGTTCGAGCACCACGAATACATTCGCTTAGTCTCTGCTCAGGATTTCACCTTTGAGCGCAAAGTATCATTTACATGGATTTGTGAGCAAACAGAGAACAAATACTATTCTACCTTAGGCAGGTATCCTCAACAAGAATTCGAAACGGCATATTCGGCATTTGTGGAGAACATCAAGAGTAACTACGAATATTTGGATAAGATTACATACCCATCAAACTATTCCATTTTTTTATACCAACTTGCCTCTTAAAACGAGGATGATAACTGCCTAGAAAACCAATCAAGCTGACCCTTAAGGGGCTCTCTTCCTTGAGCCCAGAATTGCATGACTCTCGATGCTTTGTTCAATACTTGTTATGAGGACAAATATGAGAAAAACATTCAAATTGACCCACCCTAAAATCAAAGTCGCTAGGCTTGCAGATTCTGTAAGATGCGATGTCAGAAAGTACCTGAAGAGAGAACGCCAAAGAGAGCTACCGGAAGGTGTCGATTTCTGGGATTTCGACTGTAAATTCGGCCCTACTGCTGAAGATGCGAAGGTGATTCATGTGGCTGAACTTGGCAAATTCATTGGTGTAGCTGAAGAACAACAGTTAGAGTCGTTTTATGTGGAAATCTTGGCCAAGCCAGGTCACAGAAAGAAAAAGCCAAACAAATCAAGCGCCTTTGTTATGTTCAAATCCTCTTTTCCTGCTTGATTTAAAGTGACGCTGCCTTTGTTGTAAAGATTGCTTTCCTTTGCTCTTGGCATAATACACATGCTAGGTGGTTTGTTGTAGAATAGTGCGAGAGGGGAAATTATGAAAGTAGTGATAATAGAAGACGATCCGGACATTGT
>JABMQN010000275.1 GCA_013203045.1 Chloroflexota bacterium | reverse complement strand
TTATGAAATCCTCTTCCTTCACGTCGAGGTTAACTCCATCTAACGCAATGACTTGATCCGCTGTAGATGGATGGAAAACCCTTCTAACATTCCTTAGTTGGAGTATAGTCCTTTTCATAGTTGTTTGAATTTCGAGGATTTCACAGCGCTACATTCTTGATGCAGGCGGTATCCACTCGCCACGAATTTTTTTCTGTATCAATGGAATCACCAAGACTATGATCACCAGCACCGCAGTCAGCAATTTGATGTCTCCTGTGTCCACCCAGTCAGTCCTTAAAGCAACAACAATCAAGAATCGATATACAAAAGCACCGACCAAACATGCAGTGAGAATCCAAGTGATACCTCTTTTGCGTATGAGACTTTCACCTACAAGTACCATAGCCAAACCGTATACAATTATACCGATTCCCATACCTACTTGACTGCCCCCTTGCTGTTGTGCAAGTAGGGCACCTGCCATCGCAACCAGCCCATTTGAAAGCGCGCAACCTAGTATTACAGTTTTGTCTGTATCCGTTCCCAGGCTACGCATCATTTGTTCATTGTCTCCAGTGGCTCTCAAGGCCAACCCCAGATCAGTACGCAGAAACCAGTTCAATATGCAGAAAACAACTAACAGCGCCATTAGGTAAGTAACAATAAGTAGATCCATACCATTCAAACCGAACCAATCCCCAATAACATCCTGAACAGTCCTATCCCATAAGAGCCCGACTTGGGACCCATCCATAATTCTCAAATTAATTGAATAAAGCCCTATCATCACGAGAATACCAGAAAGCAATGCGCTTATTCTCAGTTTAGTATTCAAAATACCTGTTACGAATCCTGCACATACTCCTGCCCCAAAGGCGGCCATTGTTGCTATAAATGGATTCATAGCATGATCGGAAATCAGTACTGCAGCTACAGCGCCACCAAGAGGGAAAGTCCCATCCACACTCAGGTCAGGGAATGCAAGTACTCGGAAAGTTATATATACACCGATAGCGATCAGTGCATAGAACAGGCCTTCGTAACATGTCTGAGGAAAAATCACATTTGGGTCAAAGTCCAAAACATCCTCCACTAGCTGGCCGAATCATGATATTCGGCCAGCTAGTCTTCACCACTTCCAATTAGTAATTGTAATCCTTATTCAGCGTCTTCAACGATCTGGTCAGCCGCATCCAGGATTTCCTGGGGTATGGAAATACCCATTCGCTCTGCGGCAGCAGGATATACATAGAGTTCGAGATCTTCAAGATTGATCTTTTCAGCCGATATGTCACCCGGATTTTCACCATTTAAAATACGCGCAGCAACATCACCACACATAACTCCCACTTGATAATAATCCATGCCAAGAGCTGCAATGGCTCCTCTATTAACACTGTCGACGTCTGAGGCAAATAGGGGGATATCGTTGTCTTCACATACTTTTACTAATGCCTCAAAAGCCGATACAACTGTATTGTCCGTCCCAACCCATATTGCATCGACTCGGCCAATCAGTGAGTTTGCACTTGTCATGACGTCCGCAGATGTAGCTACTGGGGCCTCAACAACTTCCGAAATACCCAGTCCTGGAGCGGCCTCCTTCAGCGCATTTACTTGAACTTCAGAGTTGGTTTCCCCCGCATTATAGACTGTCCCAATTGTTTCAATATCTGGCATGATGTTGAGAATCATTTGAATTTGGCTTGGGATTTCTAGCCAGTCACTAACCCCGGTGACATTTCCGCCGGGCTGATCCCAATTAGTAATAAGCTCTGCAGCTACAGGGTCAGTAACGGAACCGAATACTATCGGGATATCGGTCCCCTCAGCTGCAGCAACACAAGCTTGTGCTGTAGGTGTTGCGATCGCAAGGATCAAATCCAGTTTGTCCGCTACAAACTGCTGGGCAATAGTCGATGTTACGGTAGCATCGCCTTCCGGGCTCTTGCTGATATATTCTACGTTCTCGCCTTCCACAAAACCAAGTTCGGCCAGTCTATCAATAAATCCCTGTTCATTTGCATCCAAAGCCGGATGGGTAACAATCTTCGTGATGCCAATCTTGTAGGATTTTGCCTCGTCGCCGTCATCATCGTCGTCATCGCAACCGATCACAAACGATGAAAGCGCCAAAACAAGTATCAAGATAATGCTGGTAAAAAGTACTGATTTTCTCTGCATAGTATAGGTCCTCCTCCTTATTTGTTTTGTTTATGTTATCAATATACATTTACATACGCGCTCCCCCTTGATTGCGATTGAATTATTCGTATTTTTACCACACATAAATATATCATATACATGCGGCATAACACCAATCTAAGCAAACTCGAATTATGTTCTCAACTAAACCGTGGGGCCAATAGAGTGTATCGCGAATTCGCAATGCCCCAGCAGTTCTGCCCGCGTCAGTTTGCCGGAGGCTACTTCGATTAATTCCTTGAATATTTCCTCACCTATACCCTCAATCATACCTTCACCATCAAGTATAGTTCCTGCATTAATATCTATGTTGTCTTGCATGCAATTGTAGAGAGTGCTATTGGAGGATATTTTAGTCACAGGAGCTATCGGGGAACCGATAGGTGTGCCGCGACCAGTGGTAAAGGCAATTAGTTGAGCCCCAGCCGCAATCATACCAGTATTGGAAATGATATCATGGGCTGGCCCATCCATAATAACCAGTCCTTTTTGGCTGGGCTTCTGGGCGAATTCGATCACTTCATTAATGGGCGAAGTGCCTCCTTTGCGAATCGCACCCAGGGATTTCTCTTCGAGTGTACTTAGTCCTCCGGCAATATTTCCTGGGGACGGTTCGGTACCACGAATATCCGCACCTGTAGATTTAAGACGTTTCTCAGTAGCTTCCGTGATCTCGAAAATATGTCTTCGAACACTATCGTTGGCAGCTCTTTTAGCCAGAATATGTTCAGTTCCCAACATTTCTGGCGTTTCGGAAAGGATGACGGTGCCACTCTCAGCCACCAATAAATCGCAGGCAATTCCAAGCGCTGGATTGGCAGTAAGTCCGGACATAGTATCTGATCCGCCACAGTGTGTGCCCACAATGAGTCCGGAGAGATCGACTTCCTCTCGTCTGGTTTCGGCCGCTTCACTTAATAGTTTTCGAGCCAGCTCAATTCCCTTTTCCACAGCCTTTGTTGTACCACCCAAGTTTTGAATGCTCAACGATTCCACTTGTTGACGAGTCTTTCGCAAATGTTCAATCAGCACTTCAGGAGTGATAAGTTCACATCCCAATCCCACCAGTAAAACTCCTGCAACATTGGGGTTTGCACAGAAGCCGGACATGACCCGAATCATGTGGTCCTTTTCTTCACCCAAATGGCCGCAACCGTGTTGGTGCGTTACACAGACAGTGCCGGGTACCTCTCGGCTGATCATCTGCGCGACTGTCGCGGCACACGTTACTGTAGGAAATATTAATACATGATTTCGCACCCCGACGTTTCCACTGATCCGACGGTATCCCATGAACTTCACGATTTGTCACCTCGCCCTTTCACACCTTCGATATTGTGGACGTGAACACAAGTACCTTTGGCGATGTTCAGTGTAGCCAGGCCTATAACTTCACCATACTTAATGACAGATTGTCCCTCTCCGATGTCCTCCAAAGCAATCTTAAAACCCTGTGCAATCGATTCCTTTACAGCAATCTCGTTTGCATTGTCTCCAGTGTCGATGCGGATGGACTCACCCTGCTCAAGGTTTCGTAATGCCGTAGCTACATTATCAAGCTTGTCTACCGCAATCGCGCTGTGCATCATTCCCTGCTTTCTCCAAATTCAATTAGTGCTACAGTCGTTCGAATCTTGCCTGGAAGAAACGTAAATATTTCGGCTCATATACCATATTCAGTCCGAGAGTCTTCTCGCGATCATCATACACGGCACGGACTGACTCAGCTACCACATCCATGTGTGCTTGTGTGTAGACACGTCGAGGGATAGTGAGACGCGTGAGTTCTAGTTTAGGATAGTAGTGATCGCCGGTTTTCGGGTCTCGTCCGGCACTGGCAATACCACGCTCCATCGAGCGAATTCCGGAGTCAAGGTATAGCTCGGCAGCAGCGGTCTGAGCCGGGAATTGATTCTGAGGGAAGTGTGAATAGATTCGCCGTGCATCAAGGAAAATGGCGTGACCACCTACTGGCTGTACGATAGGAATGTCCCATTCGGTAAGCAGTTTACCCAGATAGCGTACCTGTTCAACCCGCGAGCGAACATGGTCGTCCTGCACGGACTCGGTAATGCCGATGGCCATTGCCTCCAAATCTCGACCGGCAAGACCTCCATAAGTATGCAACCCCTCGAATACAACAACCAGGTTGCGGAGCTCTTCAAATAGTGGTTCATCGTTTACTGCCAACCATCCGCCAATGTTAACGAGGCTGTCTTTCTTGGCGCTCATCCATGCGCCATGAGTGTAACTGCAAAATTCTATGAGGATCTCAGCGATGGTTTTATCCGCATAACCTTCTTCGCGTTCTTGGATAAAGAAAGCATTTTCGACCATCCGGGTAACATCAAGATAAACCTTGATACCATAATGGTCGCACAACTCGCGCAGGGCCTTCACGTTAGCCATGCTCACGGGTTGGCCGCCTGCCATATTCACCGTCCCAGCGAGGCTCACGTAGGCGATTTTCTCTGCTCCTTCGCGTTTTATCAAAGCTTCGAGTTTGTCCAAATCGACGTTGCCTTTAAACGGATGTGAATTTTGAGAGTCATGGGCTTCATCGATGATTACATCCACGAAGATGCCGCCTGCCAGTTCCTGGTGCAAACGGGTGGTGGTGAAGTACATGTTGCCCGGCACGTACTGCCCGCTTTTGATGGCAACCTGGCTAATGAGGTGTTCGGCACCACGACCTTGATGTGTGGGTATTATATACTTGTAGCCATAATAGGTTTGAATGGCAGATTCGAGGTTATAAAAATTACGGCTCCCCGCATAAGCTTCATCACCCATCATCATGCCGGCCCACTGGCGATCGCTCATGGCACTCGTGCCGCTATCTGTGAGCAGGTCTATATACACATCTTCAGATTTTAGAAGGAAGGTATTGTAGCCCGCTTCAATCAGTGCTTTTTCGCGCTCCTCACGGCTGATCATGCGTAAGGGTTCAACCATTTTGATCTTCCACGGCTCGGCCCACGAACGACGACCAAGTTGCTGGCCCATGGTTTGAAGAATATTCTCTGACATTTACATCACTCCTCTACAGCTATAGGTAATTACAATCCGGAAGGTGAGTTGTCTCCGATCATTCTACCACGATTGAAGACAGGTCAATTGAGTTCACAATCGTTTGAGGGATTTTGCCAGGATACGGAATGTCCATGATCACCTTCGGCGTCTATCGGTCCGTAAACTGTGGTTGGGGCGGAGCTGAAATCCACCCCTACATAAATTTATCGTAGAATCCGAGATGTCTGCGGGCAATTGCTTCCCAGCTCAGATAACTTTTAACCGTTTCTGCTCCAGCATCGCCTATCTTTTTGGCCTTCTCTTTGTTATTGAGAAGATCAATAATGGCATTGGCGAATTCCTGTGCATCAGTGGGGTCTACCAGAACTCCATTCTCACCTGTATTGATAACGGTCTTGATCCCCCCGAATTTGGAAGCAACAACTGGGGTCCCACACGCCATTGCTTCGGTGGTGGTCATTCCAAAAGGTTCAAAGAGTGAAGGTAATGCAAACATCTCCGATTGCCTGTAGTAAGGAGCCATTAGCTCATCCGGGACGTAGCCGATGATGTGGATTTTGTCTTGCAACCCTTTTTCATCGACCATCCTTTGTATGTTGGCCTTGATATCAAGTTCTCTCTGTTTAGGATTGGGTGACCCGCCCCCAATAATGAGATCAACATCAGGAACTTGTTTACTGATAATGGCAAAGGCATCAATCAGCATATCGTGACCTTTATTGGAATCAATACGGCTGATGCAGAAAACGTATTTCTCAGGCAGATCGATTTTAACATCGTTCTCGCCGGGAGCTAGAGGTTGATACGTATGAATGTTGGTGCCACACTCAATTATGGTGATGTTATCCGCGTAGTAATCGTACAGCTGGTTAAGTTTTTCGAGCTGCAAATCCGTCGTCAAAGTCTGCGCGTTAACTCCCTTGAATATCCGGATTTCTTCGGCGATCCGGTGGGCGAATTTGAATTGCTTTTCCATTTCTTCGGGGTCTCCGCCCATCTGGTCCTTCTTCCAAGCCCCAAGCGAATGTGCGGTGAAGAAGGCTGGTTTGTTTAATGCTTTGGCTACATCGAGCGTCACAATTCCTGCATCGACGTAGTGGCCATGATAAAGATCATAATTGAGGTTGTTTTCCTGTATGAACTTGACCATATTTTGGGCCAGTTCCGGTAAAACGTCATATATGAACTCTTTTGGGATGAACTCCCATGAACCAGCCGATATGCGGATCACTCGTACATCAGAGCAATCTGGTACGGGATCAATTTGCGGTTTTGACTGGTCAAACCAGCGTGTGTAAATATCTACTTTGGCACCAAGAGTGGTAAGTGCTTTGGCCAGTTCGAGTACATACGTAACCTGTCCGCCTGTGTCTGTCCTCCCCAGTTGTGGAATGGGATCAAAGTATCCATGGGTGCTCAACATAGCGATAGCTTTAATCATGACTACGCTCCTTTGATCTCGTTCTTTACTACGTCATAATCACCGGTCACGAAAAAATCAGCGATTCGTTTGTGGGATGAAATGACCTTGTGTTCGATCTTGAGAACGGTTTCCAGAAAATCGTCCTGCTCTTCTCGTGCTCGAAGCAGACGGGCTTTTTTAGTCTCGTGATATGTCTGATCAATGAAGACTCTGCAATCCACGTGGTTTAGAGTAGTGGTAAAGGTTCCTTCAGCTATAGCGACTTTAAACTCATCAATGTTGATCGTCTCTTCAATAATACGGTCTTCTTCGAAAATGACCAGTGGTTTGGCAATTTGTGCTTTACCTTCCTTAAAATCATTGAGATTCTGATCCATGATGTCAAGATGAACCTCATTTGCCCCTACCCAGTCGATATCTTTCCGCCGCGTATTCTCATTTGTTTTTGGCGGGTGGACGAAGTAATCATCCTGCTGGAGAACAATACTGTTGATGTCTTTTTCAATCAATGCTTCCGCGATGACTTCGGCGATTTCCGATTTACCGCTACCGGATTCCCCGGCTACGGTAATGGTGAATTTACCGGCACTTTGTTCTATCTGCGGAATGATCAATTGAGCAGCTTTTAGTCCTGCTTTGCGGTGCCACTCCTGGATAATCAGTACATCCCCTCTCATGCATGTCTCCTTTTCCCCATGCTACGTGAATCTTACCGTATCCTAGACTCCAATAACACGGTTGTCAAGCTATCATATATCTGGAAACAGGGCAATCGCATTTGATTGACCGTCCGGGACTTTGCGTAAAATAAAGGTATCCGAACATGTCATTCTGGCGAAAATCTCCAACGCGCCAAAACCATCCTTCATTAAACTTCGGCTGACGAGGCCGCTCAGGCGACGGCACGTCAGATTCCAGAGGGGTAGCAGGGAAGTGGATTCCGGCTCAGGTGGCCGGAATGACATATCCAGCTTCCAGCCTGTACTCATTTTAGATGCGATTGCCCTGTATCTGGGGATCATTCGCCTTTGCTTTTCCACAATCGTGCAACCTCATCAGCAAGGGCTTTGTGATACGGACTCTTAAGTTTAGGATCAGCGTCAAAAAGGCGTATGGCTTCCTTTCTGGCAAGTTCAAGGAGATGGATGTCGGTGAGCCGAGCCATCTTAAGATCAGGGAGACCACTCTGGCGCGTGCCGAAAAACTCGCCGGGTCCCCTCATTTCCAAATCCTTTTCGGCTAAAATAAATCCGTTGTGAGTACTCTCCATGGCTATAAGGCGCTCCCTGCCTTCCTCCGTAGGATTGTCCGAAAGTAAGATGCAGTAGCCCTGATAACTACTCCTCCATACTCGGCCGCGAAACTGATGCAATTGGGAAAGACCGAATCTCTCGGCGCCCTCTATCAACATCACGGTGGCATTAGGGACATCTACTCCCACCTCGACCACCGAAGTCGAGACTAGTATATCGATATCTCCAGCCCGGAATTGGTTCATCACTTCATCTTTTTCTGAGCTGGACATGCGTCCGTGTAACAGTCCCAGTTTGAGGTCGGGGAAAGTCTCTTGTGAGAGCCGTTCATATTCTACCGTGGCGGCTTTGGCATCAATGGTCTCAGATTCCTCAACAAGCGGACATATCACGTAGGCCTGCCGTCTTTCGGATACCTGCTTGCGCACGAAGTTATAGCCACTTTGCCTTCGCTTTTTACCGAGCCATTTTGTCTTGATTTCCTGCCTTCCCGGCGGTAACTCGTCGATTAGTGATATATCCAGATCACCATATAAGGTAAGGGCCAATGTGCGGGGAATTGGTGTGGCGCTCATCACCAACATGTGTGGGCTTTTTCCTTTTTGCTTGAGAGCTAATCGTTGCACGACACCGAAGCGATGCTGTTCATCCACTACCACCAGCGCTAGCCGCTGAAACTCCACTTTTTCCTGGATAAGCGCTTGTGTTCCGATGAGAATATCGATTTCCCCCGAAGCGATACGCTGGTGTAATTCTTTCTTACCTTTCTGGCGAACACTTCCTGTGAGCAGACCAATAGTGATGGGCCGGTCTAAAATGGAATCAAATGATCGAATAATACCCTCGCCATTACGGTCGCCTAATATCCGGCAGATATTCTCGAAATGTTGTTCGGCCAGTATTTCAGTGGGCACCATCAAAGCAGACTGATAGCCGCTGGCTGTTGCCTGAAGCATTGCACCAGTGGCAACAACCGTTTTGCCACTACCCACGTCACCGTGCAATAAGCGACTCATCGGCTTGTCCTGCTTTAAATCTGACAAGGTCTCTTCCAGCGCACGTATCTGGGCAGACGTAAGTTTAAAAGGGAGCGAATCCAGAAAATGATCCGAATATTTTGGGACAGCACCAAGTTTAATTCCCTTAATACCTTCTTGGCGTTCGCGTTTTTTAGAAAGCACACCAATTTGAATCAGGAAAAGCTCATCAAAGGCAAGCCGTCGTCTGGCTGTATATTTGGCGGACTGGTCATTAGGGTAGTGAGCGTTTCTTATTGCTTCAGGGAGCTTTAATAGTTTGGCACTTTTCCTGGTCTTCTCCGGAAGGAAATCTGCAAGATGGGGGAGGTAGGAGTCCAGTGCCTGTCGAACAAGTCGGCGTACTTGTCGTGGGTAGAGTCCTTGAGTGAGGGGATAGACTGGGATAAGCTGCCCGGACTCAATCGCATCACGCGATTCAAGCAGTTCGAAGGAAGTCGGCTGGAATGATCTGGTTCCTTTCCAAACAGTTGCCTTGCCGCTCATCAGCAACTCGGTGTTGGGCGTGAGTTTTTGTGCCAAGTATGGTTGATTAAAGAAGGTCACTTGCATGGTTCCGGTAGCATCTCCAACGATAACGTTTGTGACAGCCATTCCGCGTCTGGATTTTTTCTGAGAGGCTTGCCAAACACGAACCAGAACCGTCTGCTCTACACCGACTGTCAAATCGGAAATCTTTGTTGGAGAACTGTAATCGATGTGACGTCGAGGGAAGAAATAAAGGAAGTCGCGAATTGTATTTATACCTAATTTGTGAAACTTGGGAGCTAACTTTGAACTGATGCCTTTGACCTCGGTCACTGGCAAATCAAGAGAGATCGAGGATTTTTCAGTCGGGCGCGCAATCGAAGTTTTTTTCGAACGGGTCGCGGGTTTCAGTATATTTCTGATCCATTTCTCGCGCTCTCGTTGGTCAAGAGTTCTGTAGCTTGGGTGAGGAAGGCGGATTCTACCACGGTGCTCTTTCGAAAAACGTGTAAGCAATCTATCCAGACCGCCAGTAACTGCTGTATCTGCGTATTTTTTGGATTGCTCCAACTCGAGGACTTTGCGCAGTTGTTCGAAATCCAATTTTCTGTACTAGACAGCGTCGTTCCGCATCACTACTGTTGCGATTGGAGATTTGCTAAGCAATGGTAATTATGGTATTCTGTTTATTGCATTTTACAGGAATGTACTCTCTCAGTCAAAGGAATAATCATGAAGTGCGATATCTGCGGCAAGACCAAAAGTTTCGGTAATAAAGTCAGTCATTCCATGCGCCATACCAAGAGACAATGGCGCCCAAATATTCAGAAGACTACAGTAATCGAAGGGGATAGAAAAAAACAGATCAACATCTGCACCAGATGCTTGCGTACTCAAACTAAAGCCCGAGCCTAATTGCCCGAGCCTATACTATTCCTGATCCGTTCAACTGCCTGTTGAACGGATTCTTTTTTGTTAAACACCGCGGATCCGGCTACAAGAACTCTTCCACCTGCTTGTACAACGCTTGGGGCTGTTTCAGCGTTGACTCCTCCGTCTACTTCCAGTTCCAAATCGAGGCCTTTTTGATCAATAATCTGTCGTAAGCGACTGATCTTATCCAAACCCGCTGAAATGAAGCTTTGGCCACTATAGCCCGGGTTTACTGTCATTACGAGGACGAGGTCGACGATGGGAAGTATTTCGGCAATCTGCTCCACCGGGGTTGCTGGATTTAGTGATACACCTGCTTTAACCCCGAGTTCCTGGATGTGTTTGATTACGCGATGCAGATGAGCGCAAGCTTCTACATGAACCGTAATGAAATCAGCACCGGCTTTGGCGAAGCTTTCGATCTGCTTATCGGGTGTTTCGATCATCAGGTGCACATCAAGAGGGATAGTGGTGTACGGGCGGATTGCTCTTACCAGTTCATCACCAAAGGTGATCGGTGGCACAAATTGCCCGTCCATCACATCAATGTGGATCCAATCGGCCCCTGCTTGGGTAACTTCTTCGACTTGTTCCCCGAAGCGGGCAAAATTCGCTGAAAGGATCGATGGGGCAATCTTTATTTCATTCATTCAGTTTCCTTCTCGCTATTTTAAGTGCTCGTTCCAGTTGCTTTGGCGCAGTTCCACCATGAGTATTGCGGTCGGCAATGGATGACTGAGACGTAATTGAAAAAACATCTTCCTCAAAATGTGGTGAGAGATTCTGGTAATCTGTCAGCGAAAGCTCCGTTAGTTCCTTGCCTTTACTGATAGCAAGTACTACCAGTTTTCCGACGATTCCATGAGCTTCCCGGAAAGGTACGCCCTTCTTGGCCAGGTAATCAGCCACGTCGGTTGCCAGTGTGTAGTTTTCGCTGGCTGCTTTTCCGGTGCGTTCTGCGTTGAATTTGACGGTCTCTAGCATTCCTGAGAAAACTTCAAGCGTTGAATTTAATGTATTCACCGTATCAAAAAATCCCTCTTTGTCTTCCTGCAGGTCTCTATTGTAGGCCAGTGGCAAACCTTTCATCGTGGTAAGAATTGCCATTAGGTTCCCGTATACCCGACCGGTCTTGCCGCGCGCCAGTTCGGCTACATCAGGGTTTTTCTTTTGAGGCATAATACTGGAACTAGTAGCGTAAGCATCATCGATCTCAATAAACCCGAACTCTGCTGATGACCAGATAATCATCTCTTCAGCCAGGCGTGAAAGGTGCATCATGGCAATACTTGCTGCTGCCTGATATTCGATTATAAAATCGCGGTCCGAGACAGCATCCAGGCTGTTAGCACTTGTCTCTGCGAATCCAAGGTCTTTTGCCACCATATTACGGTCAATACGGTAGGGTACACCTGCCAGTGCGCCACTGCCGAGTGGTAATACATCAGTGCGTTTCAGGCAATCTTGAAAACGGTCAATATCTCGCTGGGCCATCTCGAAGTAAGCAAGGAGATGATGAGCCAGAAGGATCGGTTGGGCTCGTTGCATATGTGTATAGCCGGGGATTATTACTTCTTTATTTGTCTCAGCCAGATCGAGAATCACTTTCTGAAAGCCCTGCAGGAGTACGATGGTTTCGAAAATGGCGTCCTTGGCATACATCCGCATGTCTGTTGCTACTTGGTCATTACGCGAGCGAGCCGTATGAAGCTTCCCGGCAACTTCGCCGATTTTCTCGAATAGACGGGTCTCGATACTCATGTGGATATCTTCCAAGGCAGGGTCGAAGGTGAATTCACCGTTTTGTATTTCCTCCCTGATGGAATTCAGGCCCTCGACGATCTTTTCCACTTCATCCCATCCGATAATTCCGCATTGAGACAGCATTCGTGCATGGGCAATCGAACCGATAATATCTTCCCGATACAGTTGCTGATCGTATGAGATGGATTCAGTATATTTCTGAACCTTACTGTCCGTGTCTTTTTCGAAACGTGAGCGAAGTGGTTTCATGATCTTTTGCAGGTATTATGCACGAATGTGTGAACCGGGTCAAGCAACGTAACGATTCTAGCGCAGATAAGCCCCGATAGCATCCAGACACCCATACGAACCGGTATGCTGGAGTATATCTTCATTCTCACCGGTCCAGCGGACATCTCCGTATTCTTCCATAACTTCAATGTGAGCCAGAAGCTCATTTCTGGCCATTAGCCTGCCATGCCGGGCGAGTTGTGATGGGGTGAAATGCTCGTCTGCAATTTGATCGAGGTTTTTTGCTTCGGAGCTAATGATCCTGATGACGTCACGGCAGCGATCAATATGAAACCGGATGATCTCATTGGACCGGTATCGAGGGTGGTGAACAAGGTTGAATTGTCCATTGTAAAACAGACGATGAGCAGTAAAAGTGGCCTGGAATTGGCCATCATCAAGTGCATCTATCTTAGCCAGTGACTTAATATAGTTCATTAACCCATACACTTCGTTTTGTTCGCCGTAACCTTCCGGCAATATACGTCGATTTGACTCGAAGTTGGATGCTCTTGAAGGATGTGGCGTGATATCAGGAAGGATAGTATCACCGGTGAAGATGACCTCATTATCAAGAATCACGCACATTGAGTCAGCACTGTGACCCGGAGTAAACACAAAATTCAGGCCATCAATGGGAGATGTTTCCCCATCACGAATAGCGAAATCGATGCTGAGTCTGCTGCGTTTCTGATGATAGTTGATACAGTTCTTCAGAACGAACTTGTCTGGCATAGCACAGGAACGACAGGAACCCGGTAGTTCAGGATGGGGAGCCCCGTCTTCTATCTCAGGGAAGTAAGATATCATTTGTTGATAGGTGTGATACGCTGCCAGTTGTGCATGGGTCAATGGGAGTACATCCGGTAAATTCCCGTCATGATCTTCATGACCGTGAGTGATGATAATGATATCGATGTCCGAAAATCGCTTCCCAATCTTACCCAGTTGGTTTTTTAATACTTCCAGATTGCCGAAGCGACCGGTATCAATCAGAATATTTTTCTGTCCCAGTACAAAATAGCACCAGGTCGGACCCAGATTCCAGTCCGTATCATCATGGACATTGGGGATGGCCAGGCCATATATTTCGGTTCCTTTACTCGTTTGATAACGAACAATCATGTCTTCGCCGCTGTCTCGTCCAGTGATTATTATTTCGGGTTCTCTCATAGGGTCTCCATTCATTTACAGTCCGAGGGCCTGGCACATCAGTTGAGTGATATCGACCACTTTGATTTCACTCTGGACGCTCTTTGCTGCTCGATTGAGGTTCCAGTCGCAAAATGAGCACGCAGTAACGATAGTATCTGCCCCAATAGTCTCGGCGTCTTTGATCCGGTTTGTACCGGTGAGCATCGAGAGCTCCGGTAGTTCAACCGGATATCGACCGCAACATTGTGTATCTTTTCCGTTTCCTTCCATTTCAACCAAATCGATACCGGGAATGCTGGCAATCACCTGACGGGGTTCTTTAATGACCCTGCTTCCGAGTCTGGCCAGGTGGCAAGGGTCGTGGTATGTTACCTTTTCGTTCAAAGGCTTTGCAGGTTTGAGTTTTCCCTCATTGACAAGTTTGGCCAGCAATTCAGTGATGTGAACGACTTCGAAATCAAGATTACCGGCGAGTTGAGGATAATCAAACTTAAGAACGTTATAGCAACAGGCGCATGATGTTATCACCTGTCTGGCCCCGGCTTCTTTGAAGGCTTCCAAATTACTTTTCACCGTGGACTCAAAAGCATCCATCTGACCCGAACTGGCGAGTGGGTTGCCGCAGCATATCTCGTTTTCACCAAGGATCACAAATTCGGTCCCGGAATGGGTAAGCAGTTTGGCAGTGGCCTGGGCAAGTTGCGGGGCTCGATATGAGGCAACGCAACCTGCAAAGTAAACCAAATCGGCTTTCTGTGAGATATTCATCCCCTCAGCCCATTTAGCCCGTTCGGTCTTGGGTCGTCCAAAGCGGTTCCCTTCTTTTTCAATCTGGGTAGCCGTCTTTACAAAAGGCTCAATGGGACCTTTGCCCACTTTCGCAAGGTCTGTCCGCAAGTCCCGAAACATGGGTACATGCTCTTTATCAACAACACACCCGACGGTGCTGCACGCTCCGCAAAGAAGGCAATCGTATACTACTTTCACGAAATCATCACTGGGTTCGTATTTACCTTCAAGCATCCACTTGGCAGCCTGTATGCGACCCAACGCGGAATGGGTAAGCGTCCTGAACTTTTCGTATTCCGGACAGAGCCTATCGGACGTTGGCCCTTTAGGGGGATAGGGATTCCATGGCCCTCGCTGGCAGACGCTGCAAACCTGGCAGTTCCAGATGGTTGGCTTGTGTTCTTCGAGTAATTCATATAGCATGTCAAAGTCTCCTTACTTTTAACCATTTGCCACAGAGTGCGCAGAGAGCACAGAGAGCACAGAGTTTGTAAGTTGACGGTTACAGGGTTGATAGTTTCCCGCCCAACCTCCAACTATTAACCAATAACTATAAAACTTCACTCCACCACGGGCGATTGGCCCCTGTGCATAACACAATTTGGGTCCAGCGCGTTTTTGATCCTGCCCCAGAAGGCGAGATACTCCGGCACGATGTTCGGGGTGCAGTCGGGATTCGGTCCCGGATAATCCGGTACTGCTCCTGCTGCAGTCCATCCCTCACGCACTTCCTTTGTAGCTTGTGCTGCCGCTTCTGGCCCATCATTAAGTTCGTCATAAACGTATACCGGAAAAGCGTTGGCATATGTCTGGCATGTCCACCAGAGCATTCCCCGGTTCATTCCGTATTTTTCGCCGACCCGATTGTACACATTAAAAACTTCGGCTGTGGTATCCATCGAATGGAAGCAACCGACACAGAAATACCGCTTTGGGGGCTTTGATCGGAGTGAAGTGCCACGAGCGCCTCCCCAGAGCATTTTTATAGTATTGGATGGTAGCTCATTGCCGAATCCGGCTTCTGCAATAATCTGTCTGGCTTTCCCGATTCTGAACTCGACTTCTTCTTTCCACCCCTCGGCAAAAAACTGCACAACCCACGGAGCCGGGGGTGGCAAGCCGATCGTCTTGAACATTTCGTCATCGACGCAAGTTATCCCATACGCGATGTTGGCGCGTATCAGTTTTTTCATCCCTTCCTGGGCGTCTTCAGAAGTGTCAAAGCCGAAGGATATGCAATCCAGTGCTTCGGGAATGGGATAGACCCTCATAGTGACTTCCGTCATCACGCCCGAAACGCCGAGTGAATTCAGGTACAATCCGGTCAGGTCGGGTCCGGTTCCGAGGTACCGGGTAAACTGCCTGGCTCCTTTGAAAGAAGCAGACCCTGTTCGAACGATTTCTCCGGTGGGGAGGACAACCTGGAGTCCGATGATGAAATCACCCACGCGGCCATAAATGGAACCCCCTGCCCCAACACCGTTGAACGCGGTCCATCCGCCGATGGTCACGCCACCACCGAATTCGGGCAGCCAGGGAATTTTCCAGCCCCGCTGTTCGATATATTTGATCAATCCGTAGACTGTAGTCCCGGCTTGCATGGTAATCGCCTGGGCGTCCTCGTCGATCCCATAGATTGTGTTCATCCGATTAAGATCGAGCACGATACCGCCATGCCGAGGTAGAGCCATGCCTGTAGTCGTTGTTCCACCAGCACGAACTGTCACAGGTGTGCCAACCTCGTTGGCCAGCTTCATCACCTGCGAGACTGCTTCGGTGGAACCCGGAACAACAATGACGTCCGGCTGGAGCGGTCCCTCATAACTCCAGGCTCTCGAATAGGCTATTAGATCGTAGTCTTTATCGGCCACGTAATTCGGGCCTACTATGTCCTTTAATTTTTCAATGGTTGATTGGTCCACAGGATTTCTCCTTGTCGTTAAAGAGTTTGGCTGTATTGTTAATTCGAGATTGTTGAATTCTTGCCCTGGCCCATCGTAGTGCGACCCTTCAGGGTCGCTTTAAGCGAGGCTGAAGCCTCGCGCTACCTAAACGTTATTACTTGTCCAGGCGCTCAGCTTTTCCTTTATATCGTTTATCCCTGGCTTTGAATCCATCTTTTGTTCCCTTGTCTCGACGCTCTTTAAAGAAGTTATACTCATCCGGTTCCCATCGGAGGTTGGTGAACATGGCATGTGATATGTAGACCAATCCATTCGTCAACCCCCAGCCTTCGTAAATAAGTCGGCGGGTTGCCTTCCCAATGGCGATACCATCGCGAGGCAGAAGGGCCATCGATTCAGCGAGTTTCTGAACTTCATCGTCAAGTTGATCAGGTGGGACAGCTTTGTTAACCAACCCTATTCTTGCGGCCTCTTCTCCGCTTATTTTAGCGCCTGTGAGAAGCATGCCCAGTGCTCGCTTAATGCCTATGTTCATCATTAGTAAGGCCACTTGAGAACCGCTTCCGGCAAATCCGAGACGCTGTTCCACCGTTGCGAATTTGGCATCGGTAGCTGCAACAGCTAGATCGGATAGTAGTGGATAGTACACTCCGGATCCGAGGCAATTTCCGTGACACTGACAGATGGTGATCTTGGGATGAAGGAGTATCTTCTGTTGAGTATCGTGGAAGAACCCCTTATCTACTGAGTAACGAATGCGCTGGCTGGCACGACGTTTGTCATCTTTTCCGGTCCCCATACCGTAGATGTATCCAACTTCGTTCAAATCGTGTCCGGCCTGAAAGTCTTTTCCAGCACCTTTGATGACCACCACTTTGATATCATCATCGAACTCAGCATCGTGAAGCGCATAATGGAACTGATCGGTTATACCTTCCTGGCCCGGCCAGTCCGTAACATTGCGGTGGTCCGGATCGTTCAATGTGATCTTCGCTATGTTCCCCTCTTTTTCATAAATAATCTTGGTAAACTCGACAGGTTTATATTCCAAGTGGGGGTGCAAAAGTGCCATTTTGGCCTTCTTCGGTTTATTGTATGTATTCATTATATCTGTTGCAGTAATACAGAGCAAAAAGAACGTTGGTTTTAACCGATTAAGAGGACTCTCCATTATCAAAGTCCCGGATAGAGCACAATGTTATCAATCATACGGGCAACGATGACGACTTGCTCGTGATGACCTGCAACAACTATAATGAGTTACCTGGCCCGGGAAACTACGAATCGTTCTATCTGACACCAGGCAAATTCTGATCATACAGACGGAGTGCAATCATGAGCCAATCTAAAAATGAGATCATCAGGACTTACTTCGCTGAAGTGAGTCAAACACTGGATAGACTCCCCATAGATACCATCGCTGAAGTTGTTGAAGCTATTGAAAATGCCCGGATCAACGGAAAACAGGTGTTCCTTTTCGGTAACGGCGGATCAGCGGCAACAGCCAGCCATTTTGCCTGCGATCTTTCCAAGGGTGGAATTGTCGAGGGAAAGCCACGGATCAAGGCAATCTCCTTATGCGATAACCTGTCTCTGATGACCGCCTGGGGGAATGATACTGCCTACGAGCATATATTCGCTGAGCAGCTGGTGAATCTGGTTCAACCCGGTGATGTTGTCATTGGCATCAGCGGGAGCGGTAATTCACCCAACGTCTTAAATGGAATGAAGGTCGCCCGGGAGAAGGGTGCCAGAACTATCGGCTTCGGTGGATTCGATGGCGGCAAGCTCAAAGACATGGTCGATATCCCCCTTGTTGTTGCGAATAACTGTATGGAACAAGTTGAGGACTTTCATCTCCTGCTGGAACATGCGATTACAACATGCCTGCGGGAGATGGAGATTTAAAGTGCGAGGTTCGGTGTTCAAAGTTCCCCCTACCCCCGAACGTTGAATTTCGAACCTTGAACACTGAACATGGAGGCTTAAACATTGAACTCACAAAATCAAATAACAAAAGCAATGATCCTGGCAGCAGGGGAAGGCACAAGGCTACGACCGCTCACACTTCAAACACCCAAACCACTTCTTCCCATTAACGGCACTCCTCTCATCGAACTTACCCTGTACTGGCTCAAAAGCCACGGAATCTCGGATGTTGCCATCAACTTGTATCATCTCGGTGATCAGATAAAGGAGTACCTGGGTGATGGTTCGCAATTGAGGCTGAAAATCATCTATTCGGAAGAGGAAACTCTGCTGGGAACAGCCGGAGGAGTAAAGAAGGTAGAAGACTTCTTCGATGGGACCTTCATCATTTTCTATGGCGACACCCTGACGGATTTCGATCTTTCGGAGATGATCCAGTTGCATCGGGATAAGAAAGCGAGTGTTACTATCGCCCTCTTCGAACCGTCAGATCCTTCCCAGTATGGAATAGTGAACATGGATGAGACAGGCAGAATTCATGGTTTCATTGAAAAGCCCAAGTCTCCGATCCCTGGTATCAAACCACCTCTGCTGGCTAATGTTGGGGTTTATGTGATCGAAAAAGAGGTCCTCGATTATGCCCCCCAGACTGGCTTTTCCGATTTCGGTTATGACATCTTCCCGAAACTGATTGATGTTGATGTGCCCATTTATGGGTACCCACTGAAATCGGAAGATTACTTTATCGATACAGGGAACATCGAGAAATACGAACAGGCAAATACAGATATGAAAGCAGGTAAAGTGAGAATACAGAATGGGATTTAGAGCCGTCTTTATTGATCGTGACGGGACCATCTCAGAGGACGTTAACTATTGCAGTTCTGTGGAGGATTTTCACATACTGCCCACAGTGCCGGAAGCTATCAGGCTCTTGAATGACGTCGGCTTCAAAGTAGTGCTGATCACTAACCAGTCCGGTATCTCCAGGGGTTATTTCACTGAAGCAATACTGGCTGAGATACATGCCAAGATGGAGAGCGAACTCGTCAAATACGGCGCCTATATCGACGCCATCTATTACTGCCCCCACCAGCCGGATGATGGATGCGGTTGCCGCAAGCCCAAACCAGGATTGTTAACGAAAGCTGCAGAAGAACTGGGGATCGACTTGAAATTCTCGTACATGATCGGGGACATGCAGAAGGACATCGATGTCGGCAGAGCTGTAGGCTGTAAAACAATCTTGGTAACCACCGGACCCGACGGAGGTGATGGCGTCACAAATGCCGACTACACCGCTGATAGCCTTTCACAGGCCGCCCAATGGATAATTGAAAACGCATAACGCATGATACCAAAATTCGGAAAACCTCAAATTACTTATGCCAAGCTCGATAATGCATCGGGATATTCCCCGTTTATTTACCAAAGTTTGACCATTTGTTTACCAAGTCTGCCTATTACTCCCCCCCTTGATTTGGTATAATAACATCGCTCTGATATACACATATTTGAAGCATATACCGGAGGTAAGATCAATGAAACGGTTTTCTCTTAAAGTAAAGGTGCTGTCGGGCGTCATTTTAGCAATAATCATGATGGCAGCCCTGCTCCTTGCACTGCCTGCGCAAAGTGGCGCTAACGATGAGATTGAATGCGGATATGGATACGACGATTGCATTCAGCGCGTAATATTCACCGACTAGACACATCTGGATACAATATTAACTCAGATATCATCGTAACTTTACAATTAGAACTATCACAAAATGTGGTAATAACGCCATAGAGTAACTATGGGGCGGGAAAGTGAAAACCATTCCCGCCCTTTTCATATACCTTCCCGACCGGATCGCAACTACAACGAACTTCCCTCATAAGACTCATATCGGTTACAATGACAAAGTGATGCTCACGATAAACATGCGCACACTGGTTTGAGCATTGAGGTCAAACAGGCCACGAGTAGTTATGTAATGCGTCGTCTCTTTTCATCCGAGATCATAAAACTCCTGCCCATACTTGCACTGGCGTGCTATTTTGCTCTCATTCCCCATTTGGACGACGATTACCCCGTACATGTTGATGAGTGGGCGCACCTGACCTACACCAAAGCACTACAAGAAGCAGAAAGTATTGATTTCACAGAGCCTTTCCCCACATCTCTTTACCCCACGGACGTTCAAGATCCGGAAATCGGCTATCACGTCTTTCTGAGCATGTTTCAGGATATGACTGGTATTTCCTGGTTGACATTCTTCAAGTACTTCCCCTCGATAGTCTTTATGATAACGGTGTTATCGGTCTATATCCTTGGACGAAGAGAAGGCTACGGCTGGCCGGCAGCGCTGGCAGCATGCCTGATCCCAACCTCGGTTGGCATACTCGGTCCTGCATTTATGGTACCCATGGCCGTGGGATTGCTGTTTATCCCCTTGTGCCTCTTCCTGGCATTTAATTTCCGAACATGGGCATCTTATCTGCTTTTGTTTATCCTCAGCAGTTTCCTGCTTATACTTCATCCACCGACAGCAATAGCATTATTGATCATCTTTGTCCCTTATATACTGTTAAATTTGAAGAGTAACATCAGACATAGCCTGAAGACAGCTATGGCTATTGGGGCACCTTTTCTTGCTCTGTTAATCTTGTTTTTCAACAGTCTGCTGGACGAGGCCAAACAACTATTAGACGAGCAATCACTGGAATGGTTTGTCAGCTATCCCGATGTACTCGAAACTTATGGATACATCCCGGTTGTACTGGCATTTCTCGGAATCATAGTTCTGGCGGTTAGAGGTAACATTAAGAGCTATGGATTGATCCTGAGCATGTTCGCTTTGATAGCAGTGCTACTGGTTTTCTTAAGACTTCATTACGGATCACCAATATGGTACAACCGGGGATTGACATATGTGCTACTGATGATGAGTATTCTCACAGGCGCCGGTTTGCAATGGGTGAAGTCAAAGGGACTTCCCATTAAACCCGATGGGAAGCTCAGGCATTTTCTAGCCAAAAACTCGGGGTCCATCATCTATGTATGTCTGATAATTATCATCGTTGCTATTGCTATTCCCAATCGACTGGACACCAACTATTACCAAATGATTGATGATGATGAATACGAGCGATTTGTCTGGATCAGAGACAATATTAGTGAAAGTCACGAAATAGCAGTACTCAATCCGTGGAAAGCTACTGCCCTAGTGGCAATAGCCGATATGGGCGTCGTCAGTCGAATCCACTCACACGAGGCATGGGTTGCTAAAAAGACTAAGGAGTTCCTCAATAAGGATTGCGAGAATACCGATTTTTTAAGACGCTATAACGCGTCCCTCATATACACTCAATCCGATTGTAACAACCCCGACTTGGTTGAAGTCAGCGAGCACATCTATATTCTCAGGGAAACCGAACGAGAGTAATTCCCTGAAAGTTGTGAAATTGGGTTATTTCATCGGCATCCGGATGGCGCCATCCAAACGGATGGTTTCCCCGTTCATAAACGAATTCTCTATGATCTGTTGAACCATCATGGCAAACTCGTCCGCTCGCCCAAAGCGCTTGGGAAACGGTGTCTGCTGAGCCAGTATTTCCTTGGCCTCCGGTGCCATTAAACTAGTCAGGGAAGTTTCGAAAGTGCCGGGAGCAATGGTACAACACCTGACGCCGGAACGTGCCATGTCTCTGGCAATAACCAGGGTCATACCAACTACGCCTGCCTTGGAAGCTGCATAGGCTACCTGCCCCATCTGCCCATCAAAGGCCGCCACTGAGGCTGTATTGATTATGACACCTCGCTCACCATCTTCATCAGGATCGTTGTTCTGCATCTGAAAAGCTGAGAGGCGAACTGCATCAAATGTTGCCACAAGATTGAGATTGACGATTTTGACGAAAACATCGAGATCATGGGGTCCTTCCTTGCCAACCGTTTTCTGTATCCAGCCGGTCCCGGCACAGTTGACCAAAATGTGAATGGCTCCGAATTCCTTCATGGCAAGATCGACAGCCGATTGCACCGTCTCAGTGTTGGTAACATCGACCTCTGCACAAACAGCTCTGGACCCGAGTGCGGTACACACCGCATCACCAACTTCCTTCTTCATATCCGCAATTACAATGTTGGCTCCCTGAGCATGGAGTCGTTTGACTGTAGCTTCACCTAATCCACTGGCTCCTCCAGTAACTAAAGCCGTTTTCCCTTCAATTTTCACTCTAATTCTCTCCTTTTTTATTTTCTTAAAACCAATGTAATTACATTTGGTAAATGTGGTCATTACTCGGTTTGCTTTTGAGCTTCCTCCTGCAAGGCATCTTTTGGTGTAAAACCATCCAGATAGTATTCCTTCCAATACCTCTCATCGAAACTATCGACCGCCTCCTGCGAATAGTTGAATAGCTCTACAGCCTGCCGTTTTAGCTTCTCATACCAATCCTCAAAAGCTACGATGTCGGCCACTCATATCTCCTGGTTCTCCGGATTTGTTCGTATTATAGGCTTCTTTTCATTGTACTTGCAACCTGCCGCACGCACATCCCACAGGGCAATCTCGTCTTATTGTGGGGCACTTCAAGCAGTCCCTATCGTTCATGACGGGCAAGATGCCCGTCCTACGAGGGCTTTTCTATAAGACTTCCGTAGGTCAGGCGTCCCGCCGGACACGTGTGGACGCGTCGTTTGCCCTGACACATCCTAAAAAGAAGATGCTATACTTGAAGCGGATTGGTCCAATCGGGAGGTTTAGCTTTGTCTGGATCGGAATTATGGGGTTGGATTGCAGGAGCTTTCGTTACTTGCAGTCTTATTCCGCAACTCATCCGTGTTTTTAAACTCAAGAGCGCTAAAGAAATAAGTATCCTTTTCAACACGCTACTTTTAATTGGGGTTCTGATGTGGTTGGGTTATGGCATAGCTCTGGAATTATTGCCCGTCATTCTCTGGAATGCAATCGGCGCAGTTCTGGTGGCCACTCTACTTTATGCCAAGCTAAAATATGGGAGATAGCACATTCTCTCCCCAAAGATTCGGGGGCATATCTGGATACTCTTTGAAGCTTCGTTTCCCCTCATTCACTAGTATTCGAATAAAGTTATGGACTTGGCAAGGTAGGGTATTTGTGCAAACAACTTGAGTGTCAGCACTGTTCCTCAAACCTGATTATCTGTTGTAAGCTATGACTTAGACCGTGTGGTTTCTGTGCGACTCGGAAGATAAAAGGGGGCGCAGTAAAGAGGCCCATACGGCTTTAAATGAAATCTATAGTGAGCGCCAAATTGCCGAACAAGCCATGTTTACTTAACAGTTTTGATGAGATAACATTGCAGAGATAAGCACTCTGTCGTCATGTATGCATTATCATGATAAATACCTTTTCAGAAACAAATAGAAAAAACTATGAGCAATAAACCTAAAATACTAATCGTCGATGACAAGGTTGAAAACCTCATTGCACTGGAGAAGATACTCTCCGATCTGGATGTAGACTTCGTACGCGCTACTTCGGGCAACGAGGCGCTGGCACATACCCTGGAATACGGCTTTGCTATCGCACTCGTTGATGTTCAGATGCCCCAGATGGATGGCTTTGAAACCGTAGAATTGATGCGTCACGATAAGAAAAACAGGTATCTACCTATTATTTTCGTTTCTGCTATCTACAAGGAAGACTACTACCTGGTAAAGGGCATAGAAAAAGGAGCCGTTGACTTTATCACCAAACCTATCGTCCCTGAGATTCTGTTGGGTAAAGTACGGATATTCCTCGAACTCCACGAATACAGAACATCATTGGAAAATGAGATCGAATGTCGAATTGAATCGGAAGAGAGGCTCAGAGAGAGCGAGGAAAAATACCGAAGCATTATTGAGAACATACAGGACATATACTACCGAACAGATTTGAACGGTAATCTGGTCATGATCAGCCCATCTGGAGTCAAATTGTCAGGTTATGATTCTGTCGAGAGTATGTTGGGCCTGAATATTTCGGAGACCTTTTACGCTGATCCACTGAAACGTGATGAGTTGCTTAAAGCCCTTGAGAACGGCAATGTCTACAATTATGAGATCACATTGAAGAAAAGGGATGGAACACTCGTCCCTGTGATTGCTAGCGGTCACTACTACTATGATACACTCAACAACCCACTTGGATTCGAGGGGCTTATTGTAGACATCACTGATCGCAAACGGATAGAAGAGGCCCTCAGGCACAGTGAAGAGTATTTCAGATTCATGATCGAAAACAGCTCTGATATGATCGTAGTTTTGGATGCTGACGGCACGATACGATACACCAGCCCCTCTATTAAACATGTTGCAGGTTACGAACCGGAAGATTTGATTGGTAAGAATGCATTCGATTTTGTTCATCCGAAAGAAACAGAAAAGGCTACGAGTATTTTCATAGAGGGACTTGCGATTCCTGGCTATACAGCCATTTTGGAAACCCGCCTCCAGCGAAAAAACGGGGACTGGCGCTATGTAGAACTCACTGGCAAAAACCTTCTCGATGAGCCAGCAATTCAAGGGGTTGTACTTAATTTCCATGATATCGATGAGCATATAAAGGCAGAGAAAGAAATACGAGAAAGCGAAGAGAAATTCAGAACGATTTTTGAAAGTGCTAACGATGTGATTGCCTATGTAGATGAATCTGGCGTCTTTATTGATGTCAATAGCAAAGCTGAAGAAATTTTTGGTTGGAAACCAGAAGAAGTGATCGGGAAAAGCTTCACTGATTTCCCGCTTTTCAAACCTGAAACTATAAATTACGTACTTCAACGATTCTCTAATGCCATCCTAGATCATACAGCCCAATATGTAGTGTTGGAAGCCCAGCGCAAAGACGGAAATACTCTTTTCATAGAAGTAGGTACCGCATTTATTAAACGTAATGATGGGACAAGAGGTATCTTGGTTAACTTGAGAGACGCTACTGAGCGTAAAAAAGCTGAAGATGCCTTGCGGGAAAGCGAAGAGAAATTCAGAACTATCTTTGAAAACGTTAACGATGAGATCATCTACCTGAATATGAAAGGAGTTGTTATTGACGTAAATGATCGGGTTGAAGATATTTTTGGATGGAAGCGGGAAGAGGTAATAGGTAGTGTTTTCACAGAATATATGCAGATCGAACCGGATGCCTATAGAAATCTGACAAATCTCTTCACTAATGCCTTCAAAAATCGGACTGAAAGCCATATCACAGTTCAAGCTAAACACCGGGATGGGAGCACGGTATTCGTTGAAGCAAGTTCTAGGCTTGTGAATCAAGACGAAAATTTAGAGGGTATCTTGATTATCCTGAGGGATATCACTGCGCGAAAACGTGATGAAGAGTTAATTCTGCAGCATAACAAAGAGCTCACTGCCCTTAATGACATCGCCCAAACGATCAGTCAATCCTTTGACCTTGATAGAATCCTCAACAATACCCTGGATAAAACCCTGCAGATACTTAACATTGAAAATGGTATCATCGCTCTACTGGATAAAGAAGAGAAGAGCTTAGTTCTTACAGTAACTCGTGGTGCTACTGATGAACAAATCAAGGACATTTCACCGATAAAGCTTGAAGACAGTGATATTTTCAAGCTAATGAGCGAATCATGGGAGCCTGTATTCCTTGAATCGATCCCCGATTTGCTTCAATCATTACCACACAAAGCCATAAGCATAGCGACCGAACAACAGTTGAAATCGGCTATGGCCGTACCGCTCAAAGCGAGGGGGGAATTGTTGGGCGTGATGTGCTCTTTAACACGGGAAGATCGCGTATTTAATCCGGAAGAAAGGGAACTCTTGGTCACCATTGGTCATCAAATTGGTACGGCTATCGAAAATGCCCTGCTACTCGAAGAAGCTTCGCGAGCCGAAGCGTTGGAGGAACTTGATCTCCTGAGAACCGAACTCCTGGCCAGTGTATCTCATGAACTGCGGACTCCCTTAACATCCATTAAAGGACTTGCCAGCACGCTCACCCAAGAAGACGTAGAGTGGGATAGCGAAACACAGAAGGACTTCCTTAAAATCATCGACCGAGAATCAGATATTCTCACACACATCGTAGAAGACTTGATGCAAATGTCTCAAATGGAATCAGGTATCATGACTATGCACAAGTTACCTAGCAGCATCTCTGCAGTCGTAAGCCAACTCAGCGACCACCTAAAAGGATTGGTGAGAAAACACGAATTTGAGATGAACATTTCTCAGGGCATGCCACAGATCTATGCCGACCAAATACGGATCGGACAGGTTATTACCAATCTGGTATCGAATGCCGCGTCTTATTCCGAAGAAGGCACACGTATCACTTTAAAGGCTAAAAGCCAAAACGGTAGTATTGTGGTATCCGTTTCCGACCAGGGCATCGGCATTGCTAACCAGCACATTGGTATGGTTTTCGACCGTTTCTATCGGTTAGAGAGCGGTATAGCTCGCAGGAGAGGCGGAACTGGCCTGGGATTAGCTATCTGTAAAGGAATCGTGGAAGGACACGATGGCAAAATCTGGGTAGAGAGCAAGCTTGGTGAAGGATCCAAATTCAGTTTTAGTATACCGATTCTACAGGATGCTCCCACTCGTTCCCAAAATAGAAAAACTGTTCCAACTTATTCTCATGATGGGGGTACCCAGAAATGACTAATCCAACAATCCTCGTCGTTGATGACGATCCCTTGATTTTAAAATTCGTCAGCGCTAACCTGAGAGCGCGTGATTTTGATGTTATTGCAGCCGAGGATGGCGAATCTGCACTCAAGTTTTTCACGGAAAGAAAGCTAGATCTGGTGATCCTGGATATCATGTTACCTGGGACCGACGGCCTGGAAGTATGCCAACAGATTCGCAAATCATCTGAAGTACCAATAATAATGCTTAGTGCAAAGAATGATTTGACGGACAAGATTGAATTACTCAACCTTGGAGCTGATGACTATCTTACCAAACCTTTTGCTATCGATGAACTCCTTGCACGTGTGGCAGCAGTGATGCGCTCCCAACAGCAAGAAACCTCCCTGCGTTAGGGTCGTATTCGCCTCTATTCTCCTGTCCTCAGAGAATCCTCCCTGTTTGGGTTTGAGTGTGGTACACTAGAGAACAGACAATCGATCAACCTTTGCTTATAAGGTATCTTTTGGTTGATTTCCAAAAGAAGAGATCAAGATAACCAGAATGGTATGAAAATAGCTCTAATTGCTCCTCCGTATCCTCTCGAAGAGGCACCTTCTCCTCCTTTGGGTCTTTCTTATGTTGCCGCAATATGTGAAGCAGCCGGTGCCAAAGTAGCAATATTCGATTACATTGTCAGCCGCTATACTCCGGAAAAACTCAGACAAGATATTGATTCGTTCAACCCTGATATTGTGGGAACTACTGCGGTAACCATGAACTTTCGTGCCGCCGCTGGTATTATCAGGGAAGCCAAACAATATAAACCATCACTTATCACCATGATGGGTGGGCCACATGTATCTTTTGATATTGAAGCCACACTTGGCCAATATCCGGAGATCGATCTGATCATCAAAGGCGAGGGCGAGCAGACACTAATGGAACTCCTGCCCCTCATAACTGATAGGGAATCATGGCCCAAAATCAACGGCATTGCCTTCCGCAGTGGTGAGGAAATAGTCACGACCCCTCCACGTCCGCTAATTGAGGATCTGGATACATTACCTCTACCGGCACGACATCTACTTCCAATGTCAAGATATGGAGCACTTGGTTTTCCAGTTAGTGTCATCACCAGTCGCGGCTGTCCAAATCGATGTATCTTCTGTCTGGGACGGCGCATGGTTGGATATAAAGTGCGCCACCGTTCACCTTCGAAGGTAGTAGACGAGATAGAGCATCTTATCACTTACTATGGTGTTGACAGGATCAATATCGCCGATGACATTTTCACCGCCAATAAGCAACGTGTGAAGGAACTCTGCGGTGAAATCATCAGACGCGGTATAAATTTTGGATGGAGTGCTTTCTCGAGGGTCAACACCGTCGATAGAGAAACTCTGAAAATAATGCAAGATGCCGGATGCGATAGCATAAGCTTTGGTATAGAATCGGGGAATCCCGAAATGCTAAAACGGGTAAAGAAAGGTATCACACTGGATCAGGCCCGCGCAGCAGTGCGGTATTGCAAAGAAATCGGTATGGGAACCCACGCGTCCTTTATGATAGGATTGCCCGGTGAGAACCATCAGACTCTCAGCGATAGCAGTAAATTTGCAGATGAACTCGAAATCTACTACGGGTACCATATGCTAGCTCCCTTCCCGGGGACAACTGTGGTGGAAGAGATAGACCAATATGATCTCGAGATCATCACCGATGATTGGGATTGCTACGATGCCAACCGTGCAGTTGTTCGAACTTCAGCGCTCAGTTCCTCCGAGATGGACGACTTTGCTAATGCCTTCGATAAAATACAGCAAAAAGATTGGGAAGATATTCAAAGACGCCATAGCGAGAACCGATGCACCCCATACGAATCTCTCAGAGTCGAGGGCGATCGGCGTATGAGACTCATCTTCAAGTTACTCTCAGAAGACATCATTGCAGACACAGGCACTTTCCCCAAAAACGGAGATAATCCCACAAGCGAACTCGCTTATAAAATTGCATCACTCACTGAGACAGAGAATGACTTCGTGCATAGAACCACACAATCACTTGTTGACGCGGGATACTTGAAATTCGAGTCTTCCAACGGTCATATTAGCTGGTTCTGGACCCACAATGGACATGTTGATCGCTTACCGATCACTAGTGGATAACCTCCGAAGCACCACATCAACCCCGAATTAATTGGAGGACAGCCTTTAAGGTTTCATTACCACCACTTTGAGATTTCTCTATTGGATATTGTATTTCTGTATTCGGAGATTAATCCTCCAATCTTCTCATGTATTCAAGTACGCATTAGTTGGAGTGATACAGAAAACTAACTATTCGATTCAGGAAGTGGTCCCCAGAAGACCATTACTCCCCGTTCTTCAAGTTGAGGAACATACACATTCTCCGATGTTTCGCTCAGGGGATTGCCCTGCAAATCCACAATATCCTCTTCAGCTAAATCACCATTCTCTACCAGCGGAGCGATATCAGCGATTTCGTTGTTTTTGATTTCGATGGCAGTTAAATTGGGGAGACCTGAGAGAGGCGACAGGTCACTGATCTGATTATCTCCCAAAAACAGTGTATTGAGATTGGTGAAATTGGCAAGTGGAGTGATATCGCTTATTTGGTTATTCATGATCCATAGTACTTCCAGATTGGTGAGTTGTGATAATTGAGATATGTCACTAATCTCATTCGATGGCATGGCAAGACTTATCAAGTTGGTGAGTTCAGAAATGGAAGATAAATCTTTTATCTGATTTTCTCCAATCATGAGCAGAGTCAGATTCGTTAGATTGGCAAGTGGGAAGGTATCGCTTATCTGGTTTCCCAGAAGCGAGAGATTCTCAAGATTAATGCAGTGCTCCAATCCAGTGATATCAGTAATATTGGCATAATTCGCGTTAAAAGCAGTGAGCTTCTCAAGATCAGATTGGCATATATCCCCGAACGGTTTTTCGATTGCCTCACGAATTGCGGTCTCAAGATTGCTATCGGGGAAACTCACTTGGTTATTGCATGGTGTCACTACTGGCGAAGAGGTCCCATCTCCACTACCACAAGCCGATACTATCGTAACGAGTAATAATACCAATAATCCCAACAGACATTCCGGTTTCTTCATTTAGTCGTTCCTTTCAACGGTTTTCACATTCAATTCTCTCGACACTTTAATAGCATTATACGTCCCTGAGAGTAAACCAGGCAAGTGTCTATTAGCAAAAATACAACGCCAGTCAAATTAAAAAACGGTTTTTGTTTTCGTATTCGTTCAAATTGAGAATTCGAGTACGTATTGACATTTCACGTAGAATTGGTTTATGATTCACGGCAAAGGAGGTGTAGCTATGCAAGCATACTGCATGAAATGCCGCGCCAAGAAGGATATCAAGAACCCGAAGAAGATCACCATGAAGAATGGTAGGCCAGCAACGCAGGGCGTCTGCCCGAAATGCGGCACGAAAGTCTTCAGAATTGGCAAGAGCTAAAACAAGCATCACATAGACCAGTATAATCAGGAATTTGTGATGGAGGCTAAACCTCCTAGTAGAGGTTTAGCCTCTTTTTCTGGCTACGAGTGAACGTAAATCCTCTTCATCACACAGGTCCCCCGCTCCCTCAATAAACCCCAAACCACCTTGGCAGCTACCAGGAATATGGACGGAAAGATTGGTCCTTAATCACACTCTTTCTTAGTAAGCAAAAACGAAATCCCAAAAAAACGAGGGCCACTTTCTCAGCGGCCCTCGCTATCTGCCTCTCGACAATCTTGGCCCTTTCCCGGGTTTGCACCCGGAGTAGACTATCCTTAGTTAGGACTGGTCTTGTTGTTGAAAACGGGCATGGTTGTCAGTCTAAGCGCCCTGTCCCTAAGACAGGGCTTCACAAATCCACTTGCCATACTCCGTACCATTTGAGAAGTGTCATTTCGAACCTCCTCATATCTTTCCTTTGCCATTAAGACGAACTTTGAGCCATTAAGGTTCCCTGGGAGGAACATTTTCCTTTATCATAGATACGAGACCCAGCAGTATTTATGGTTCATTGAGGACCGGATACCACTTGGGTCCTGACTCTCTCCTAAATATGTCCTTCTCATCAGCACGTACCTCAAATGAAGCGAGTGCATCGTTGGAAACCCGTTTAGTATCGGTATAACTATGGGGACAACCATCAACGTCTATCGAAAACGTCTTTGCAGTGTCATAGACTGCCTGGGAACTGAAATTTTTCGGACCTATTTCTTCGACCGTATCTGAAATGAGTTCAAACATGATGTACAGTTGCTGCATCTTCAGATATCCCCCACCTGAGCGAATTATCGCTTCAGCTTCATCAGGTCGATATTCATTCAAAATCGACTTGGTCATGTCCAATACCTCACCCTCATCATTCCCACCATTGAATAGATTGCAGCAGTAGCATTCCATCGATTTCAGGCCAAAGACCTGCATCATCTACCGAGTCGAGGGAAGCGATGTGCCAATCAGTACCAACGAACTTCGCCGTATAACCCGCATTTCGATATTGCTTGACGAACTGAATCCGATGTTGGTGAAGGTGTCGGCGTTATCGTAGGAGAAGGAGTCGATGTCAACACCGGCGAAGGTGTAGGAGAGGATGTAGTGGTGATATCGGGAGTTTGGCCCAGTGTTGGGGTTGAGTCACCCCCGCCCCCACAAGCTGCCATTACAGGTATACCAACCAATATCAAGAGAGACAGTAATACAATCGTCACCTTTCTCATTGACTACCCTCCTTGACCATCTATCGTAAAAGAACCCGCTCTTTCAGTTAGTTCGCATTATACGCTCTCAAAGAACATTTGGCCAAGTTTATTGGAAATGAACATGCTCTTGCATTGGATGGCTACATGAGAGAAGATATAGAAAAGCGAAAAGAGGATGGCTGGAGTGAATATCACAAACATAGATGCAAGAGACCTTTCAGAAGCATTCTTCAAGTGTTGTAGGTACGTAATTACTGAGGGTTATGAGTACACCATCGATAAAGGCAGTTTTGAGGGCACGAAACGCAAGGAACTCGATTTCGTGACAATTCACATACATCATCCCGGCATGAGGCCCATTACACCTGACGTCCCTCAAGGCGTTCCGCCTCCTACCAATCAAGAATATATTGAAGAATATATGGCCTATCTGATGACAGACAGTAAACAGCCCCACGAACTATACACTTATGGTGAAGATATTGCCCCTCAAGTCGATACTGTTATTGAGCGCTACAAGGCAGATGGGCCGGAATGCAACCAGCTTTGTATGTCAGTGGGCAGTCGGGATTCGATCGATCTGGAACATTCACAGTGTCTCAGGTTAGTAGATACTCGAATACGATATGGAAAGATGCATTTCATCATCTACTTCCGCAGCTGGGACCTATGGGCCGGGTTTCCGACAAACCTCGGGGGATTGCAACTGCTCAAAGAGTATATGGCCAAAGAGATCGGAGTGGAAGATGGTGAGATGATATGTTTGAGCAAAGGGCTCCATCTCTATGAATATGCGTGGGACTTTGCCAGGACTGCAGGAGGATTATCCTGATGCCCCTTTTATAAGTGGCAGAAACTAGTCATCACCAATCACGGGAAGCCACCTGGGATCAGCCCGAAAGATATCCTTCTGTGAAGCTCGAATCTCATAGATCGCTAATTCATCGCTGGAAGTCCGTTTGTCCTCGTTATAGCTATGGTGACAATCATCGACGATAATAGAAAATGACTTTGCCTCATCAAAAATAGCCTGCGAGTTTAGATTATCAGGGCCTACAGATGCAGATGCTGCCTTTATTAGTTCAAACATGACGTATATTTGCTGGGTTGCCATGTACCCAATCCCGGTCTCCATGATTTCGTCCACTTCGTCAGGAGTGTTATATTTATGCAATATTTCATAAGTCAAGTCGATTATGTCACCCTCATCATTCCACCATTGGGAAGGCTTGACAAGCCACATTCCATCGAATTCGTTCCAAAGATTATCCCTCTCAATATCTGTTAGGAATGCGATATGTGCGTCACTACCTATGAACGTTGCTTTGCCTCCACCTGCCCGATACTGTTTCACAAACTGATTGGGGGGAATTGCCGGAAATACATAATCGCAATCTTTCAATGCTTCAACTTCCTCGTCCCATAGAAAGCTCCAGTCACTGAGAAATCCACCAACCCATTCATACTGGTCCGGATGGGCATTTGCATATTCCTCTGCCCCTTCCAAACAATCTTCACCATAGTTTTCTTTCCAGAAAGCCCCACCAACTTTGGCTGGCCTGTTCTGCGTTTTCTTAGGAAAATCGGGGTCATTCTCCGCTATCCATTTAAGAAGAGTGGCAGCTTCATACTGAATCAGCGTCTGCCCACAAGCAAAGACCCATCCTGGCGGATCAAATGCTTCCAAGGCAGGAGCTGCAGTGAAAAATACCATTTTGTCACGTTCAAGAAGATGTTTTAGATTTACAGGAGTGGGAGCCACGTTACCAAAAAATAGATCAGCTCCCTGCCTTTTCAATTCTTCATATCCGGGTATGTCATAATCGGGGTTATAACTACCATCAAAAGTAATTACTTCGAATTTGACTCCAGGTATGAGTTGCTCATCAGTATAATACGCTGCCATATCTTCTAGTGCTTTGGTTATAACAATCATCGCGGTTGACGCCACGCCTGTCATATCAGTGTGATTTCCTATCGTAATCAATACTTGTTCCCCAGTGGGTGAAGGCTGAGTGGGCGAAGTTCCATTGCCATTCTCACCATTGCTATTTCCGCATGCGGCAAGCAACATTACTGACAACAATGTGCCCGCTAACAAGATTGCTCCAATCTTAATCCAATTTCTCATCATTCTCTCCCCACAGAGTTGTCGTATCTTAAATCCATAACCACTCACTATCTATTATAGGACGATTATAAAAGAGATAGTACCAGAACTGAGAATAATAAATCAAACATGCTCCCAGGAATTGATAAACAGTTTAAGAAATACGCAACAGAGGGACATGAGGGAATGCAGATGTGTTTGAGGAAATACGTAAGACTATTCGAACTCAAAAAAGGTCGAATATTTTCAGTTGAACGGAAAAAAGGGAGTATGATGTGTTCGCCGGCGTTTGGGTGCCGGCGAACACTTTTTAGGCTATTAGAATTCCAGTAAGTAATCGAGGGTTCCACCAGTGGTGACTTCGCTACGGAAAGAGAGAATAACATAGACTGGGGTAAATTCGTCACTGGCCGAATAGTATTGGTCAGGATTCTCATTAATACCCAAATAGTCAATATGAGCTTCGGTGGCTCCTGCTTCCAAAGTTGGGTGATTGATGGTGAAAGTGTCAATATCTATACCCGGTACCAAACCTCCAGGTAATTGAGAGTCCCATATATTGTTAAAAGAACTGGTATCACTTGATAAGGCAATTCCTTTGTTGAAGAAGAATTTATCTCCAGTAATTCCTCGATCTCCTTCACCTGCGAATACGGTGACCCTTGCTACTTCGTCATCAGTGGTGATACCATCCGGTACCAAGAACCCATCAACTGTAATGCCGGCTTCACCGTCACCATCGACATCAGGATTATAGTGCCAGATTTCAGCCAATGTGTCATCAAAGAGGTATAACTGATGGCCTTCCGTTTCTGCACTGGAATAGATAAGGATCAGTGACCAACCACCATAACAAAAGTCATGCCTTTGTGGTGGGTCGGGCCATTCGGCCGGGGACGCGAGGGGATACCCGGTAGTGCCCGCTGGCCAGAGGTCAATGGAATACTCTGGGTTTCCCTCATTTTGTGTCATCACGTGACCAAGCGTATACTCACCAGCGCCATTGCTGGCAATATCTACAAAATCTTCGTCATCTTCAATCCACTTATTTATAAGGTCGGTAGCATCATAGCGGCATGCATAAGACCAGCGATCCTCATAAATAGTCTCGCCTGGTAAGTCAGTCGATTCAGCTATACGCCATTCATCGGCCGTTACTTGAGTACCGCTAAATATAACCGTATTCACCCTGGCAGTTTCCTCAACCAGAATTCTGAGGTTCTCGTAGGTTGGATCATCCGGGTATTTCATTGCACTCTCACCGGCACCACCCGTTTCCTCTTCACCGGATGCTGTGTGGATGATCTTGATGTTATCAATGTAGCAGTATTCTCCTGAAGTATCAAAGCCATCATAATAGAAACCTATTTTGAAATCGGCAGTCCGGTGATCTTTAGGGATGGTGACCTCGCGAGAAGAAGGCGAAATGTCATTACTGAAAGCAAGTTCCTGTACATAACCGTTATCGTTATCAAAATCACCGTCACCATCATAGATAAAGTAGAGCTTATCAGTACTTTCCAACTGGTCCCCAGGTCCTACACTTTGATCCCAGGATACAGTAATTTCTCCATCTGTGTATTCATGTAAATCCACTGGTTTCGTCATATGGAGATACTTGGCTGTGCCACCGCCCACATGATGTCCTTCAATGCTCCCTGTCGAATTATCAGGTCTCCAAAAGTTGCCAGAGCAAGTCCAGGCGCTCATGTTGTCACCATCATCAAAGAATAGATAAGGTGGTTCATAGGAATCCGCATAAGGTTGCCAGTCCATCCAGCCTGTCCAGTAAAGATAAGCGCGATCTATAGTGGCGCTGGATGGGATGTCATCCTCGGCGACAGTGGCGCTGGTTTCCTGGTGAAGTCTGTTTCGGTAACGCTCGTCATCGGTGTAATCAAGCAGCGAGTTTCCAATGATGAAGTAGTCTCCGCCTATGGGCCCCCCAAGTTCACGCGCCTCACTTTTGGCGGCATGGGCTTCAACTCTAGCATCACCGGCTATCGCGGTGATCTCATAAATCTTGGTATCAGCGTCCCATGATAACTCGATGCCATCAACTCCACTTGTCTCAATCCAGGCAACCGCTGCAGGATTGATCGCTTCCTGCTCTGAATCATATTCAAAGGTTATTTCCGCTTCTATCGGGAACTCCAACGGGTCTACATTGGGGAGATCAGTAACAGCAACACATGTGCCACTGAAATCCCAGACTATGGAAGTTCCACCTTTATGAGGTCCTATCGCAAGGCTCAAGTCATCACAGTATACTGGGGGGTCATCTCCGTCACACTCATCTTTCATGCTATTGTTGTGAACTTCATCGTCATACGTGAAACCGGCAGGTAACCACACTCCGAGTGATTCTACAATCAAATCACCTTCCTCAGGATTATAGGTGATTTTAATTTGGTACGTTGAATCCCCTGAGGTACATCCCGTTACTATCAGTTTTCCATCCTCAATAATGCTCCGTGCCTGGGCTGTACCCGGAGTTGCTATATCTTTTGGAATCCAGATATTTCCTATTGAGACTTCTGTATCGTAACCATTAATTGAATTTCCATGTTTCTGATCAGTTAGATTATAGGTCCAAATCAAGTCATAATCGTACGGGTCATAGGTTGGGAACACAGTTCCCAAATCACCATATTTTATTTCCCACAAACCATCCCCCACACCAGCATCTGCCGCGTAAGCCTGATTAGTCTTCTTCTCATACATTTGGGAAGCGCCAAGACTGCTAGTTGCTAAAGACAGAAGAGGAGGCAGCGTAAGACTTCCTACACTTATGAGTAGCAGGACCCAAATCATTGCCCCACCGAACTCTCTTTTTACCCTGTTCAATATTGCCGCTTTCACTAGACTTCCTCCCCATTACCTTTCAACACCACAAGTTCCGCCCTCGGTTTAAAACTGAACACGCGGGTCTCAGTGTTTCCCCGCGTACCAGAGCCCTCCGTGGTAGTCAACGTGAAATTGAGCATCCCATCAACAAATTCACAATTGGTCAAATCAGGTTCAGCATCAACGGACTGTGCAACAACAAGCACATTCGGTGATCCGCTATTAATCGATTGAATACGTTGCAGTTTATCACCATCCAAAGAATAGCTGACCTGATGCTCTGTATTGTCCCAATCAACCCAGTTTAATATCAGGGGCAAACCTGAATCCCCTGCATCCAGTTCTATAGTCTGAGCCACCTTGGTATCAACTTGAATCCAGTACCCCGCATTTTGCACATAATTAACACTGACAATTCGATTTGTATTGGAGCTTCCCACGGTATCCAATTGTATAATCGTCATTACTATAACGCCGCCAATTGCACCGGTTATAGCAATGCCTACCATTAGCTCAACGAGAGTTACTCCGCCCTGGGCTTTTATCATCGAAATTAACCTACTCAATTTCATTGTCTTATCCTGTAACCTTCTAGAATGGTGACTGTTTCATCCCAGTGTTGGACTGAAACCTCAATTTTCTGAATGCCATCATCGTCATCGTCATCGTCATCATCGGCATCCAAACGCTCAGCAACACTGGAAATACTGTATCCTTCAGGCACGTCGGTGTCAGAAATAACAAGGTATTGTGGCGTATCGTTGATATAATCATAATCCTGGTTCAGCACATACTCCATTTGAGTTTCGGCTAGATTCTGTGCAGTGCTGGTTTCATCGGCAAGTGGAGTAGCCTTGGCGGCAACAGCCAGCCCTCCTAAAAGAACAGTACCGAATGTACCCAGAATCACCAAAGCCAATAATGCCTCGATAAAAGCAAACCCTTCCTGATTTCTCGGCCTTTTTTTCATTTCATTCCTCATATTAGTTATTTCTATCATTTACTCGTTTTAGTAAGCCATTACAGATGGGCGACCTGCTTGAATCAATACCTCCCCACACCGGGGACACTTTGTCCAGTCTGCCCTCACAATGTCGCCACATAAAGTGCATTCTCTTATCCACGGCATATTTTTGTTATAATGCTCATCCACCCACCGTTGAGAGACTTCGTTTTTGTTCAGTACGACTTTCTTATACCGAGTGGAGGGCAACGGTAAAACTGCATCCAATGGCTCATGACAACTGGGACATCGAGTCCAGTCATCTCTCACCATATCACCACACAAAGTACAGTGATTCACACTAGACCTTCCACCAGAAGACACATCAACAGAATAAGAATGAGCTTTCCTGTTGATAGGTATACATTGTCCATTAGATGAATCCCATATTTTACTCTCAGATTTGCATGGCCATGAATCTATCATCGAGGCTTTTTCAAACTTGTCACGCTTGCTGGTGCCCGGCATTATGAGTATAAAAACATCCAGCACGATCAACACAGGTATTGTGATAATGGCCATTATTGGACGGAACATCCATATCTCTCGATATATGCAGCCTGTAGACTTCATATAGCAATAAAATGGAAACCATATTATGTTCATTATCAACTTGTACAAAGGGTGCAGAATTGGAACCAGGAGCCCAATGCTAATTATGAATGACGTAATCGGCTCAAAAGGCAACAAGATCATCCTGGGCAAACTTAAACTTGTTCTGAGAACCGGATTTGCTAGCATATACTACCTACCTTTCTGAACCTCCAAGTTTAGACAATAAGGGCATGGCACACTTCAACATGCACCTTCTGTCTTTTCCTTGATTGGTTCAGATTCGTTGTTTTTCTAATTGAACACGCTCCGATTAATACACAGTCACTGCGCCATCTTCACTAATATCGTATGATTGAGACAGCGGAAAACTTCCAAAAGTGAGATACTTGTCTAACGAGTATTCAATACCATCCGCACTAGTAGCTGTTATGTTTTTTACCTCTGCCAATTCATCAACATCATTATCAAACCCTGATAGGTTCGTTGCACCGGCATCCACTAGCATAGCTCTCACGGCAAACTTCATGGCATCATATTCTGTATCTTCAGCTTCAGTCTCACCACTGCCAACAAATCCAACAACGACAGGCAATACCACTGCAGCGAGTATAGCCATGATACCTATCACCGTGAGCAGCTCCACGAGAGTAAAACCTTGTCCACCTAGTATGATTTTCCTCATAGCTCTCAGGGCCTCTTTTTGATTCGCCAGTTACTGCGTTTCATTGGTATCAGATACCAATATATGTACTTTCGGTTACATCCGTCTTGTCGAACGGGAGAATAACCTCGAAAACAAATCTATTCCAGCCTGAGTAAAGGATACCAGCCATAAGTAAAAACCATGGTCAATAAACGTAACAATCCCGTTAAGTAACGGTTAAGTAAAGGTAAAAAATTGGTTAATTTGCGAAAATATTCAGGAAACATTGCGGAGAATTTTTAATACCCTTAGATTTTTCGGGGACTTGCATTTCATGAACAAGCCATCAAAATACATGTGTATTGAGATAGACGATTGAGTTACTCAATTTATTTGATAGTGATTCGATAGCAGAAAACAATCTAAATTTCATTGAACGGTCTATCTTTCGATAATAGAATAAGGAATATTTCCAGAAATATCGGATGCAGCTGACGTGAATCACCATTGGCATCTTGTCATTTTTAAGTGATACACATGAAAGGAGTTTTATGTATTGCAATCAATGTGGAGAATCGGTTCCCGAGGGGAGTACATTCTGCCAATCATGCGGAATTCGGATAGGGGCTGTCAGTGCAACTAGTGGCTCTTTGACTACGGGACCGCGGGCCGCGTAGCCGCTATCGTGGGGGGTATCCTTGTAGTAACAAGTTCACTGCTTCCATGGGCTACGGCAAACGACGCAGGTCGATCCTATGCTTATAATGGTATGGATGGGGCCGGGGGAATCTCAATGGCACTGGGTCTGCTAATCATCATTGGTGCATTTATACGTTTTAACCGGCCTGGCAATCGAGCTTATGCTGCTTTGGTTTTCTCGTTTCTGGCAATAGCATTCGGGGCTATTCTAGTAGCTAACATTAGTGCTGAGGTTGAAGCATCGAATCTCTCTGCCGAAGCTTCAGTAGGTGCCGGTGTTTACCTTATTATACTGGGAGGAATATTGGGATTGGCGACGATTCTTCCTAACTCAAAGACTCCACAATCGATCACATCGCAACAACAGGCTTGAAACCCTCCAAAGATTTCAGGTAAAGAACTGCATGACCACCAAACGGTGGAAGAAACGAGTTGTCCCCTGTAGGTGCGGCATAGTCTCCGCTTTCAACTATCTTGCCAGTATCTGGGTTGAACCATTCGTAATAATAATCTCCTGAATCAAGAGTAACGGTAAACGCTCCGGACACAGGCTGATAGAAAAGATATTCGGATCCCGGGTTTGCCAAGCAATATCCTGTTGTTGACAATTCAGGACGGGGTATCATATCAACAAGATTCATTTTATTGGCATAAGTAAGGGTATACCCCATGTTATCCCGGATGGCTTCATCACCAGCATCATGCAGTTCGAAATGATCCATATCACCCCATGGATCCATATAGATAGGATTGTAGCCTCGTAAAAAACTCTTCCAAACCCATCTATATGCATTTGGTCCACACCCGATACCACATAAATGATCGGTATCAATGATGATGACCTTGCTTCCATCTGCTGCCGGTGGATTTCCAAAGTAGTCAACCATATCTGCAATGCTGTTGGGCGATATCCAATCAGCAGGACTATCAAATAGCGTAGCATTATTGCCACCCTGGATTTGGAAGGTCATGCCCACAGGATGCTGGAACGGCTTACTTGCCTCGTAATTCTTGACATATTCGATCATATGGTATTGCCATTGGGTTGACGCAGGTACCACCTCATTACCGATTTCAAAAAGAACGTTATCAAAATCATTGACCGTATCGATGATTTTTCGGACATACGATTCCTGCAATCTGGTGACATCGTATACCGAATCCGAAATGGTATAGATTTCATCCCCTGTGTAGCTATTATCCGGATTTCCGTCGATACCATTCATATTATTTTCAGTATTGAACGGGTGGCCTTGCCATTTCCAAGGATAATCAGAATGTTTCACCGCATGCCCCTCAAACAACATTATCGAAACGTAGATACCTCTCTCATCGGCAGCTTCAACCCTCTCGCGCAACCTGGAGAAGTATTCAGTGTCAAATTGTGATAGATCGAATTTAGGGAGTTCATCAAGAGCATTGCCTGGCCCAGTACGAAGCCACGGATGTGGAGCCGAATATCGTATTTTGTCATTATAGCTAAACTTAGTTAACTCCCAAGTCCAAAGACGTATGAAATTGTGGTTTCGATCTTTGAGAAAATCGAGATATTCAATGAAGTCAAATACAGTAGGCGGATCATCGGGTGCGATGTCAACCAGATTGGCCCATGTATGCGAACCGGTCAAATATACAATATCGCCAGATGAATCCGAAAAATATCGGGGATTGTCCGGGTGTACTTTGAGGGGAAGAGACGGTTCAGCAGTTTCACTGTCATGTGTTGGATCACTTGTGTCACTACTCGGGCTTGCCCTATCGTTATCACAAGCCGCTTGCGTAACAGTCCAGATCAAAAGTAGACCTATACACAAAATTTGAATCTTGTATCTCATATGGATTTACCTTTCCTACACCAATTTCAATTCGATCACAACACAAAACAATGTTGTACATGTAATAAATTAAGTTTTCCAAAGTCCAAAGAATAGAATTGCCACTGCTTATTCAGTCATAAACTAATGTGCACATTATACATAGCTTCTCCAATAATGGAAACCTGACTAGTAGAAGCTGCTCGCCATTTTGAACTCCTCCCACCCTGTTGCTAAATTGTGCGCAGTGTAGTATCATTCCGCCAAGTAGTTGTATGGCAAATGCTAACATGCTTGAGGAAATATATTATGAAGGCCAGCATTACACGAAATCGTGAGGCTTCTGCAGAAATCACCATAGGAATATCACGAGATAAAGCCTGGGAGCTACTGCAAGACTTTTCGATCGCACACAACTACGTGCCCGGCGTTATCAAAACTGAAATCACAACTAAACGCAAGTACGGGATCGATGCGAGTCGCAAGGTGTTCCAAACAGAAACAAAAGCAATTGACGAAACAATCGAGGAATGGAATGAAGGATATGGATTTCTGCTTCGCCTTCACCGCAACAATGCTGGACCACCCTTTCCGTTCAAACAGGCCTGGTTTCGTTATTCGATTTCCGATGATGGTATTGATACTCGATTGAACACTTCGCTGATCTATACGGTACGTTGGGGGCTCTTTGGACAAATGCTGGATTGTATTTTGCTCAACAGAATAATCAAAGGTAAGATCAGGGATGTGGCACTTAGTATGAAAGCGTATTACGAATCCGGCGAACGTGTCACGCCTGCAAAACTAAGTCGAATAAAAAAGGGTGCCGCCAAACAAGATCAAAACAGTTAGCATCTTAAAACAAGCGGCCATGAATACATAGTGGGAAGCAGTAATGCCTGAAATAAAGATAATTGACATGAATGCGGATAATATCCTGGAATACGGTGTTTGTGGATATAAAAACATCAAGCGCGCCGGATTTCCAGAAAAAGTTGAATGGCTAAGAAACAGATTCTCTGAAGGCTTGAAAATCAAAACCCTGTATTCTGAAGCGGATGGAACTCAGGGCATGATTGAGTATATTCCTGGGAAATACTGCTGGCGACCGGTGGAAGCAACTGGATATACGTTCATCCACTGCATTTTTTCCGGTTTTAAACGGGTTTACAAAAACAAAGGTTACGGTTCGCTGTTACTCCATGAATGCCTGGAAGATGCTAAAAAAGAACAGACATACGGAGTCGCTGTAGTGACACGTAAAAGTTCTTTCATGGCAGATAAAGGCATCTTTATTAAACACGGTTTTGAAGTTGTCGATTCAGCGCCATCTGATTTTGAGTTGCTGGTAAAAAAGTTCAAGGAAAGTTCTCCTACACCCAAATTCAAATCAAATTGGGAAAAGAGTCTCAGCAAATACAGTAAAGGCCTGACGATAATTCGAGCCGATCAATGTCCTTACACCGTAAAGAACGTCAATGAAATAAGTAAAACTGCTCAAAACGAATTTGGAATACAGCCCAATGTAATCAGTCTCAAGAATCACAAGGAAGCCCAAAACAGTCCCTGTGCGTTTGGCGTTTTCTGTATTGTGTACGATGGAAAGATTATTGCAGAGCATCCCATAAGTAACACAAGATTCACTAACATTATGAATAAAATACGAAAGTAAAGCTGGATGTACACCGATGTCACCGAAGAAGCGCAGAGAAACCGATAACCTGGACCAAGCTCTTGCCGAGGTCCGGCGCAGAGAGAAAACGTATCGGGAGCGAGCGCTCAAGATGTACCCTCGGATCTGTGCGCGGTGCGGGCGCGAATTCACAGGTGAGAGGCTCCGTGAACTCACAGTCCATCACATAGATCATGACCATGAAAATAATCCCCGTGACGGCAGCAACTGGGAATTATTATGCCTCTATTGCCACGAGAATGAGCACTTGCGATATTTGGATGCGGAATCGTACGGACCCCAACCAGGCGGAGAGAATAAGCCTGTTTCCACCTATAAACCATTCGCTGGTCTCGAAGCATTGCTGAATCAGGAAGAACATTCAGCCAACGATGCATCTGACGAGAGTACATAATTAAGACTAAACCCGAAACACAAGAGTCAATCATTCCAACTGCCCAGATTGTCATGCGGAGGAAATACTATGCAAAACGAGAGAAATGATATTGTTCTCAGGCCTCGCGTTCACGATTCTGTTTTCATCGCAAAAGGTGCTCGAATATATGGGGATGTGGATATTCACGAGGGGGCAAGCGTTTGGTTCAACGCAGTCATCAGGGGAGACGAAGGAAAGATCGTTATTGGTAAGAATACAAACATTCAGGATAACGCCGTAATACACAGCGACGGGACGATTCCCGTAGAAATTGCAGATAATGTCACAGTTGGTCATTCTGCTGTCATTCGAGGATGTAAGATTGCAACCCATGTAATGGTGGGAATGAGTGCCACAATTATGTCCGGTGTAGAAATCGGGGAATACAGTGTTGTGGGAGCAAACAGTTTTATTCCATATAATAAGAAATTTCCACCGAATTCACTGATAACCGGAATCCCTGCCAAACTGATTCGCGAACTTTCAGATGAAGAAAAGACGATAAACGATGTTACGCCACAGATGTATGAAGACGTTATCGAGAAATACAGAAAAGGGCTTGTTGTTGGTTATGACCAGGATTAGGTGATACCGAGCCCGAATTTTCTTCGCATGCAAGTAACATCCCCAGCTTCATCACCATCTTTTTCCTCTTGGCAATCTCAGACTATCCATTTAGACTTCACCATATTCGTTTTCCATGTGTAACGGTTTGAGGGTTCCCCTAAAACTGGTAACAAAATGTCAGTGTAAACGTGTTACTGTTATACAGTAAGGACCAGTAATTATTCTTTGCATTGTTCAGTTGCATCTTCTGCTGCTAGTTCTCGCCGCAGTACCTTACCAACCAGAGTCTTAGGCAGACTATCCCGGAATTCCATGTGTTTGGGCACCTTGTATCCAACCAGTCTCGCACGGCAGTGGTCTCGAAGCTCATCGACTGTGACTTCGTGCCCTTGACACAATACTACCCATGCCTTGACCGCTTCTCCCTGATACATATCGGGTACGCCAGCAACCCCAACTTCGGCTACAGCGGGATGTGAAGCGATGACCTCTTCCACTTCCACGGGCCATACCTGAAAACCACTTGGTTTAATGACTTCTTTCTTGCGATCAACGATGAAGAGATAGCCATCCTCATCGAGATATCCAATATCTCCAGTATAGAGCCATCCGTCACGAAGAATCTCTTCTGTTTCAGTGAGGCGTTCCCAATATCCCATCATTAACTGCGGAGCAGCAATCAGTATCTCTCCAATTTCGCCAGGTGGGAGACTACCTTCACCGGTATCTGAATCTGCTATGCGAATCTCGACATCCGGTAAGGGTAAGCCTACAGCGTCAGCTTTGCTTGACTCTCGAACTGGTGAGATGACTGCCGCCATCATGGATTCAGTAAGTGCGTACCCCCTTACCAGGCGTCCGCCGGTAAGACTTTCAAAGCGATTCTTGGTTTCAGTATGCAACGAAGCAGCTCCTGAGATGCATATTTTTATGGATTTGAAGTCAACCTTGCCAGCTTGAACTTCGGGGTGATTGAGTAAGGCTGCAAAAAGCGTTGGGACTCCCGGTAGAAGAGAAGGGCGAGTTTTTCGGATGGTCTTAATGAGATCATCGAGGTCTCGTGGATTAGGCACCAGGGTCATAGTATTATGACCGACCAGACAAGGACATAATACGCCGACGTTGCCATATACATGAAAGAGTGGCATGTTCAACATGATTGTGTCCTTCCAGTTTTCAAGAGTACCGGTCAGCCATGAATGGATTTGCATACCACTTATCAGCAGTGCCCGGTGACTACCCAGAGCCGCTTTGGGAGTTCCGGTAGTTCCCCCGGAAAACAAGAGTAATGCTGGATCATCTTGACTTACAACCACTTCCGGACGATGTGCATTGCTGTACTGGCGGATCATGTCTTTCATCCATAAATCATCAGACTGGAGTGTAATGCGGTGACCTTCTTTCTTTTCCTTGAACAATGTGAACAGGATGCGCATAAACGGTGGCAAATACTCTTTGATATTTGTAGCGATGATGAGGCGTACGTTGGTACGGGGTTGTATGGTTTTAATTTTCTCATAAAACGGAGTCAGTACTATAATGGTTTCGGCACCGCACTCTTGCAAAGCGTGCTCTAACTCTGGTTCAGTGTAAAGTGGATTCACTGGAGCGACAATGGCCCCTGCCTTCCATGCACCAAGTTGTGCAATGAGGGATTGCGGACTGTTTACCAATAACAAAGCAACGCGGTCGCCTTTCTTAACCCCTTTGGCCGCCAGCGCAGCAGCGAAAGCATTACTTAACTTTTCAAGTTCTGCGTATGAGAGACTCGTGCCCTTGAACAGTAGAGCCGGGTGGTCTGGTTTTTGGCGTGCTGTTTCACTTACAACGTCCAGTAGCGTATGTTTTGGGTATGGTTCGAGAGTGTGTGGTACTCCCTCATCGTAGTGTTTCAGCCAGGGTTTGATCTCTATCAGATAATTACCCCCAATGGGATATCGAACATTTTCATCAAAGAGATGCTATTAAACCTGATGAGTAATGCATAGCGAAATCTATAGGTAAAACGCGACGAAATATATTTTCCGAATTTCGTTTATTAGCTTGATTTGCCCATTAGTATAGCATATAAATCGTTTTTCAGCATACGATTTATATCTCGGTATGGATGACCACGACAGACTGTTCACTAATGCGCTGGTTCAAGGTCAGTGTGATAAAATAATCTGATGGGGCGGTAATACTAGTACACTGTCAACATTAATCTTGGTGGTCCTGCCATTTGGAACCGGGTAGAATTGACCGACATCGGTCAATTCTACCCGAATACTCATCCTGGTTTGGGTAGGTTGGAGCATCCGCTCCAACCTACCGATAGCGGATGCTCCCGGCTACCCGGGATTCCTGTGAGGAAAACGCCCACCTGAAAATTAAGGAGTGACAGCCTACTAGAATCTGGATGGAGTATGGAATGGAGGTTTTCTGGTGACACAAACACCATCGGTTCTCAAAATCAAAAAACTCAAATCTGCTGCTAAGTTGCCTCAGCGAAGTTCCGAGGGTGCCAGTGGTTTCGATGTATATGCCTGTATCGATGGGGAAGATCAGGTAGTGATCGAAAGGAAACCAACACTGGTTAGCACCGGGATTGCTATTGAAATACCATCAGGATATGATGTCCAGGTGCGGCCGAGGTCTGGGCTTTCATCGAAAGGGGTTGGTATTACGTTCGGCACTATCGATAGTGATTATCGGGGCGAAGTGATGGTAACCATGTATCTATTTGGGGAAGACTCAGCATTTGAAGTCAAGCACGGTGATCGAATTGCTCAATTGGTGGTCACCAAACTTGCAGACCTAACGATTGAGGAAGTTGCAGAACTTTCGAAAACAGAGCGGGATACTGGTGGGCATGGCTCGACTGGCAGGTGAATGGCGAGGGCAGTGACTATGGTTGCTCGAAAAGTATGTACTGGGAAAACATGGGGTTGAAGAAGTGACTGCCTAACTTCATTTGTAGATACCAGATCGGTGATGATGTTGGGATCATCGCGTCACCGATCTGGATGAGATTCTATATTATGAGGGGTTTTTGTGATATCAGAGTCTGTACCTGGGCTACTATCTCTGAGGGGTCTCCTGACTTGGTGAGATAGGCATCTGCTCCTACTGCGCGTGCTGTCGCTACATCTGATTCGTGAGTCTTGGCAGACAGTATCAGGATTGGTACTTTCTCAGTTTCAGGATCCTTTCTCAATCGACTACAGATCTCGAAACCATCCAAACCTGGAAGCATTAGATCAAGAATGACGAGGTCCGGGTTTTCGGTTTGAGCTTTCTTGAGCCCGGTCAATCCATTGGTTGCAACGATAACTTCATAGCGTTCTTGCTGCAAAGCAAACTCTATCAATCTCAGTGCACTTGCATCGTCTTCAACAATTAGAATTTTACCGTTCATATAACTCCCCCCAGGATATTTTATTCAGTTTTCATTCAAAGGTAAAGCAAAACTAAAAGTACTGCCTTCTCCCAACTCGCTCTCTATCCATATTTTGCCGGAATGGGCTTCGACGATTTGCTGGCTGATATGGAGCCCCAGACCTGTTCCCTCGATTCTATCAGAAGCTTCCACCCGATAAAACCTTTCGAACAGCTTCGGGATATCCTCATCAGCTATCCCAATTCCACCATCAGCAACCTGTACGAGCAACTCATTATCGGTGACCTCACTCCGTACAGTAATACTACCATTTTCATTATTATACTTGATGGCATTGCTTAGCAGGTTGGTCACAACCTGTCTTATGCGTTTTTGGTCTACTTCTATCTCTGGCAATTCTGGTTGGATTTCGTCAGTGATGGTGATTCCCCGTTCGTTTGCCAGACTTCCTACCCTTTGGATAGCGTCGCGAATTATATTCTCCAATGATACCAGTTCTTTGTAAACTTTAAAACGCCCAGATTCGAGGCGTGATATATCAAGCAAGTCATCTATTAAACCGCTAAGACGGTCGCTTTCTTTCTCGATAATGCTAAGGAACTCGCTTTGTGTTTCCGAATCTGTCACTTTACCGCCAAGCAATAGTTTGACAAACCCTTTGAGGGAGTGCAGGGGCGTACGTAATTCATGGGAAACATTGGAGATGAACTCCTGTTTCATACGGTCGAGTTCAAGCTGTTTCTCTTCTGCGATCTTACGCTCAGTGATATCTCTGAATATTCCTCTGTTAGCTACGAATTCCCCATTCTTGAATCTCGCCCCAGCATTACCTTCAACGTAGATATGTCTTCCATCCTTGGTCAAGAAAATAGTCTGCATATTCGTCAAGCGTTCGCCTTGCAGAATTTGTTGGAATTGTTCCTGGCAATGAGCCCATTCTTCTTCCGGCACGACATCAGTGAAATTCAGATTCTCTACCTCTTTCATTTCGTATCCCAGAACTTCGAGCCAGGCGGAATTCACATATACGAAGTTACCCTCTGCATCAACGCTCTGAATCAGGTCATTGGCGTTTTCAAACAGGTCACGGTATCTCTCTTCGCTTTCCTGGACTTCCTGATTGAGTTCCAGAAGTTTTGTCTGGGTTTCACGCAGTTCCTGGTTAGCTGCCTCCAGTTCGTGTGTGTGTATTTGGATATCGTCATATTGCTCTTGAATCGTCTGTTCTGCTTCAGTTCGGAGTTTGATCTCTTCCTCAAGTGACAACCTATTAGCGTGAAGATCAAGAAATACCTGTACTTTACCACGAAGAATTTCAGGAATGATAGGTTTGGTGATAAAGTCGACAGCACCCGTCTCTATCCCTTTTACCATGTGAAAATCTTCTGTGTATATTGCAGAAACAAAAATTACAGGCAGGTGTTTTGTCTTCTTATCCTGACGCATAAATTCGACGGTTTCAAAGCCATCCATTTCCGGCATTTGAACGTCACAAAGCACAATGGCGAAGTCGTGCTCCAAGGTGTGGGCTAACGCTTCGTTGCCCGAAAGGGCGCGCACGAAATCAACATCGAGGTCACCCAAAGTCTTTTCCAAAGCGACCAGGTTTTCGACTCTATCATCAACAATTAGCATCTTGGGTTTGGCATCCATTTCTTACTCCTCTATCTATCCTTGTGTATCTTGAGTTGCTCCTGCCGGTTCCAAGACTGCTATATCTGACTGGTTATTTGAAGTATCATCGATAATGGGAAGTTCAATATTAAAGGTTGCTCCGTTGGATTCTGTACTTTCAGCATAGATTTTTCCATTGTGACTTTGGATGATACCATAACAAATACTAAGCCCTAACCCGGTTCCCTCACCGATGTCCTTGGTTGTAAAGAAAGGTTCAAATACCCTATCAATGTTTTCGGCGGGAATCCCAGGCCCATCATCCTCAAAAGATATTTGAACCGTTTCTTCTGAGGGTTGTTGTGTGCGGATTATGAGCTTGCCACTATCTTTGGTTTTTGTCATTGCCTGAATCGCATTGTTAATCAAATTCAGAAAGACTTGCTGTATTTGTAGTGAATCAATATTTATATTTGGCATGTCGCTGGTGAAATCGTATACTATCTGAATGTTGTCGATTTTCGATTTGTTCGAACATAACTTGACGGCGTTCTCTACAACCTCATTAATGGAAACGAGATCCCTATCAGATTTGTGTGATCGTGCAAAAGCCAGCAGGTTTTGCACTATATCAGTAGCACGCTGGGTTTCACAACGAATCACTTCCAGGCTTTCAAGTGTATCCTCATCCTCAGCGTCCTCTAAAAGCAGTTGTGCATTACCGGAAATCGCCATCAATGGATTGTTTATTTCGTGTGCAATACCGGAGACAAGCTGACCGATGGCTGCCAATTTCTGGGATTGAACGAGCTGTTCCTGGCTTTTCACCAACTCTTCATGCATTAGTCCCAGTTCATCCAAGGCAATCTGAAGTTCTTTGTGGGAAGCGGTGATGATCTTGTTTTGTTCCTCTAAGGACCTTTTGTATTCATGGAGTTCAAGGAATATGCGAACTTTACCTAGTACAATCTTGGGATTAATAGGTTTGGTAATAAAATCGATTGCCCCGGTTTCTATCCCTTTGATCTTATGATATTCCTCAGTATAAATAGCAGATATAAAGATGATAGGTATATGCCTGGTTTTTTTGTCCTGGCGCATTAGCTCTACTGTTTCAAAACCATCCATGCCAGGCATTTGCACATCAACCAGGGCAAGGGCAAATTCCTGCTCGAGGGTTACTGCAAGTGCATCGTTGCCAGACGTGGCCCGTACGAAATCCACATTCAGATCGGCCAGGGTTTTCTCAAGCGCGACCAGGTTTTCGCCCTTGTCATCAACAATGAGGATTTTTGGTTTAACCTTCATGGCATCACTCCTTTATTTGTATAACCACACCCGAATAAGTGAGAGTAATCTTTCGACATCTACCGGTTTTGGCATATAGTCATTAGCACCCGCAGCAATGCATTTCTCGCGGTCATCGACCATCGCTTTTGCAGTTAATGCTAATATGGGCAAGTCGGCAAAGCGCTCCTGGTCCCTGATATGATGCATAGCTTCATAGCCATCCATGACGGGCATCATTATGTCCATCAATACCAAATCAACATCCGCATCTTTTTCCAGAGCCTCCAGAGCCTTCTTCCCATTGGAAGCCTTTATTATCTCCATTCCTACACCTTCCATCACCTTTGAGAGGGCAAAAACGTTGCGCATGTCGTCGTCAACCAGCAGGATTTTCTTGCCTTCGAAGATGCTGTCTTTATCGTGAAGGCGAGTAATTATTTCTTTCTTGGGTGCGGGTAAATCATCTATGACCCTATGGAGGAAGAGGGCTGTCTCGTCCAGCAATCGATCTTCAGATTTGACACCTTTGACCATTATGGACCCGGCGTACATCTGTAACTTAAGTTCTTCATCCGGTGTGAGTTCTCTTCCTGCGTATACCACAACTGGTGGCGCCGAAATGTCCTCGGAATCGTTCATTTGTTTGAGTACATCGAAACCGGATATATCGGAGAGGGCCAGATCAAGAATCATACAGTCATAAGTCTTTGATCGTAATTCATCTAACGCTTGTTTACCAGAACCAACAGCCGTTGTATTTACATCATCGTCACCAATGAGCTTCGCGATGTTCTTGCGGAGTTTTGCATCTTTTTCAATTATCAAAAGCTCTTTCACGTCTCGTGAAATGACGTCTTCGATCTTCGTGAATGCGTCATCAAGCTGGTTGCTGTCTATCGGTTTTGTCAGGAATCCGATAACGCCTTTCTTATAAGCATCAATGGATTCTTCAGATGCTGACATCATGTGCACCGGAATATGGCGCGTGTTGGAATTATCTTTCAGCAACTCAAGGACACCCCATCCATCCAGCCCGGGCAACCTGATATCCAGAACTATGGCAGTGGGTTGATATTGCTCAGCAAGCTGTAATCCGGTCTCTCCGTCTCCTGCATGCAAGCATTTGAAATTCCTTTGATGACAGAACTTGTAAAGAGTTTTGGCCCAGTTGAGGTCATCTTCAATGACCAGAATCACCCGGTTGTTTCCCTCGATTACATCACGGTCGTCTTTAATTGAGGGAGCGGATTTTCTCTCGTCATTCTCGGTTACCGGTTCAGCAATCTTTACAGATGCCATATTTGATTCTGTGGTTTGCGGTTGTTCTGTGGATTTAGCTGATACCGTATCGGAAGGTTCATCAGCTTCGTCCGGTTCGATCATTTCTGCTGGGATAAAAATAGTGAATTTAGAACCTTTATTCTCTTCACTTTCCAGTTGAATCTCTCCACCGAGAAGTCTGGCAAGCTCTCTGGAAATTGACAGCCCCAATCCGGTTCCGCCATATTGTCGTGAAGTACTCCCGTCAGCCTGTTGGAAAGCCTCGAAAATTGGTTTTTGCTTCTCCTTTGGAATACCAACACCGGTATCGGTAACACTAATACCGATAGTTTGCTGTTGATCGAGCCCACTTCTGGAGAGATTAGCGTTAGCGGCAGGCTTGAAGAAATCGACTGTAATGCTGCCAGTATCGGTAAACTTGATAGCATTGGACATAAGGTTCTTGATTATCTGTAACAACCTTTGCTGATCTGTCTCGATTGTTTCGGGAATGGACTCATCCACATTTATTATTAGCTCTACGCCTCTCCCTGCCATGACATGCTTGAAGTTGGTGTTGATACTGTTGGCTATATCAGGGAGGAGGACAGGGCAAATATTTACAGGCATCTTACCAGCTTCAATCTTCGAAAGGTCGAGAATCTCATTAATAAGTGTAAGTAGATCCTGCCCGCTTTTATGTATAATATCTGCCGATTCCATTTGATCTTCGTCAAGATTCCCTGTTTTGTTGGAAGCTAGATCTTGTGCCAGTACTAGTAAACTGTTCAAGGGAGTGCGGAGTTCGTGTGACATGTTCGCCAGGAACTCGCTCTTATACTTACTGGCCAATCTAAGGTCTTCTGCTCGTAGTTCCAATTCCTGACTCGCAATTTCAAGCTGCTCGTTCTTCTTGAAAACCTCTTCCCTCTGTTTTTCCAGAGAAAAGGTCTTCTCCTCCAACTCCTCGTTAGCAGCCTGCAATTGTTCCTGTTGGGCCGTGAGTTGGGTCTGTGAGGTTTGCAGTTTTTGTGTTTTCTCTTCCAGCTCTTCGTTAGTTGCCTGCAACTCTTCTCGCTGGCTCTTAAGACCCTTTTCGGATGCTTCCAGTTTTTCGGTTTTAAGAGTCAGTTCTTCATTGGCTGTTCGCAGTTCCTGCTCCTGGAATTGAAGTTGTTCTGCCTGTTCTTGTGAGTAATGAAGCAATTCCTGCATTTTCACGCGAGCCTCAGCCGAGTTAACAGCGATAGCGATGGATTCCATAACACTATTGAGGAAAGCGATCGTATCATCAGAAAATTCTTCAACTGACGCCAACTCTATAACACCTGTAGTGTTACCATCGTATAGGAATGGGATCACCATGATATTGCGAGGGATGGTATCACCCAGAGACGAGCCAATCTTGATATAATCTTCCGGAATGTTGGAAAAAACGATGAGTTCCTTTTCAAGTGCTGCTTGTCCTACCAGTCCTTCGCCTAATTCAAACATGCCGGGATTACCCTTACGGTGAGTGAAGGCATAACTTCCTACTAAGAGAAGTTTGTTATCTTCCGGATTTAATACATATAGAGTAGCCATCTGAGCATTCAGTGTTTTGGCCAGATAACCGGTGAGATTTCTGGCAAGATCGGGGATATCTTGTTCACCGCGCATTACGTCGTTCAATCGTGCCTGGCGTTCGGCGAACCACAATTGCTTATAGTTTACCTGTTTCATTTCCCGCAAGGCCTGGGTCATGTTTTGTAGAGCAATCCCAAGTTCATCCATTTCTGATCTTGGGATGATATCCATTTCATAATTACCGGCGGCGATAGTATTTGCCTGATCTACCACTCCCTTGAGAATCCTGATCATTTCCTGCAAGGCAGAACCCAGTTCAGGTTTTTCAGTGGTCAGTTCGATTTCTTTACTGAAGTCCCCATCCACAATAGCTTGACTGACTGAAGTAACGTTTTCCAGAATCAGATTGATTTCCTCGTTCGCTTTTCTAAGGTCTTCTTCCGACTGTTTGCGTTCCGTGATATTATTTCCGAAAGCAATGATCTCTACAATTTCGCCACTCTCATCAAATCGTTCGATAATATTCCATTCGCAGGTATGCTTCTCTCCATCTTTCGCTGTCAGGGTCATCTCATAGTTGTGTGTATCACCGCCCTCGTGTAAAACCTGGAATAACTCTTTGACTTGCTTGTATTCATCGCCCGGATGGAAGGTTTGCCACCAGTTCTTGTCAATAAGTTCTTCCGAATTGTATCCTGTGATCTCTTCACCAGCGGGATTAATGAATGTTACTGAGCCATCAGGTGCAATACCTACAATGACGGCCGGTGTGCGTTCAACAATTCCCGTGGAATAATCACGTTCTGTGCGCAGTGCCTCGTTTGCCAGTTTTCGTTCAGATAACATCCGATTGAAAGCTTTGGCCAAATCACCAACCTCATCCTTGGAATCAATATCAATTACGATATCTTCATTACCCATGCGGAACTGTTCAGTTGCACTACGGAGACGGTTCATTGGTCTGGTAATACTGCGGCTGACGCTGAAAGCAATAAGTATTCCAATCAGAACCATCCCTATGGCTACCACAAGGATAGTCATCCCCGTGGCTCTCTGAGAATTACTAAGATCATTTTCCAATTCATTTAGACTGGCTAGAAGCGCGAAGGCCACTTCTTGGGGTTGCTCAACGATCACAGCCCAACTGAATCCGTTGAAACCTTCGATTTCGCTGTAGTAGTCTGCTGAAGCAGAACGGGCGAATCCTATCATAGAGTCCTCAATTAGTTCAGAACCATTGCGGGTGCTGGCATTGAAGACAGAATCGACTTTTTTCCTTACCTCATTGTCACTTTGCCATGTTCCTTTATTCATGATCCGTTTGGGATCGTGTTCAGAGGCGGTTTCTGCCAGCGGACTCCCGTTTTCGGTGACTATCAATACTTGTCCGCTTTCAACCTTGCCTGCATTTGTTGTTGCTATATCTTGAATTGCGGCTATATCCAGCACGGCTCTCATCACACCTACAGGATCACCGGCTTCATTGTCGATGCGAACGGCTATACTGAGTGCCCAGATTTCGGTGGACTCGTCTTCATCGATATCTTCGATATCGCCAATGCTGATTCCTTCATTCCATGCGTCTTTCCACCACTTTTCATCTGATTGGACAAAGCGCTCGGTTGGACCGGTTACCGATGCATTGTATCCAAGTACATCAGTGAAGAATAAATCGATAAAATATCTTGAGCTACTCTTCATTTGCAGGATGTGTTCAGTAGCTGGGTGATCCATATCTAACAGAGCGAGGTAGTTGTCTGCGGATGCATTCGGTGCTTTGTTGTGAGCAGATACCATCACTCTTTGGATATCTTCCTTTGGCACATTTGAAAATCCATACTCTTCAGCTACACCAAGGGACTCCTGGGTCGCATCTACAATTAAAGAGTATTTGGCACTAGCTATAACATCAGCCATGGTTGATTCAAAGAATTCATCAACTTCTTTAGCTGTGTCATGAGCTATGTTCTGCAAATTCAGGCCGACAAAACCATCCGATAGTTTCTGTTCGGAAGTACTGATTCCCTTTTTTGCGCTTGTAACGGACTGACCATAACTGCTATACGAGATGAAACCAATAATAATTATGGGCAGTATGCCGATGAGTAGTATTAGTAAGGTCAATTTACCTCGCAGGCTCAAGAACTTACTTTGGGGGTTTTGTGGAATGGTGGGTTTTTTCATGATATATCTCCTTGATTCAGAGAAGATGTAAAGATTACTTTTCTGGTTAACTTCAATAACTCCTCTGGAATATTCTCCAGAGGAAGTACATAATCGATCTCACAGGCTTCAATGGCCGCTTTGGGCATGGCGGGTGCTTTTGCAGTTTCCGGGTTTTGAGCTATTGTTATACCGCCACAATCGTCGATTTTTTTCATTCCCTTTGCCCCGTCTGAAGTGGCACCAGTAAGGATAATACCAATGAGTCCTGAATCATAAGCATCTGCCGCACTTTCGAATAGCACATCGATGGAGGGTCTGGAGTGATTGACCTTGCTTGCGGTGGATAGTGCAAGTAATCTGTCTTGTTCAATGAGAAGATGACGATCGGCAGGTGCGAGGTACACTTTTCCGTCTTCGATTGGTTGATTCTCGGTTGCCTCAATGACTTCGAGTTTGCATCTCTGGTTAAGATAACGAACGAAAAAGCCGTCATCGCCACTTGGATGGGTGTGCTGAACAATGATGATCGGCAACGGGAAATTTTTCGGCAAAGGTTTCAAAATTCGAGGAAGGGCATCCATACCACCGGCGGATACCCCCACAACCACTGCTTTGTAACCGTTTTTCTTGCTCATAGCTTTCCAGCCATCTCCTATCGACCTTTCTGCTGTCACTACCTGATTTTTCGGTATATCCTCTCTTTGCGTGCAACCTCTTCGAAGTTATCGTACACTTCGGAGAATTGTAGGGATTCCTTACTGCCAATGCACAGGAATCCACCTATGCTCAGGCTATCGTTGAACAGATGAAATACTCGTTCTTGCAGTATTTTATCGAAATATATCATCACATTACGGCAGATTATGAAGTTCATTTCACCGAAGACAGAGTCGGTAACGAGGTTGTGATTGGCAAAAGTAATGTTCTTCTTCAGATCACGGTTCATGATCACGGAGTCATATTTTGATTGGTAGTAATCCGAAAAGGACGTTTCCCCATCCGATTTCTGATAGTTGACTGTGCTTATACGAGCGTTCTTCAAAGGATAAATCCCCTCTCTTGCTCTCTCTAAAGCATGGTTGTTGAAATCGGTAGCATAAATGTGGAAATTTTTAAAGATACCGGCCTCTTTGAGCAGAATGGCCATAGAATATACCTCTTCTCCTGTGGCACACCCTGCGTGCCATATCTTCAGAAAGGGAAGGTCTTTTAAGGTGGGGATGATTTTCCCTCTGATCGCACGGTAGACAAAAGGATCTCTGAACATCTCGGTCACGGTGATGGAAAGGGTCTGGATCAATTCTTCGAAGAATACCTCATCATAAAGTAACCGGGGAATCGTTTCTGTGATCTTATCATGATTACTTTCGTTCAAAAAGTGTTCAATCCGCCGCTTGAGTGAGGCGGTGGCATAATGACTAAAATCATACCCATACCGTTTGTAAATGGCATCCAGCAGCAATTTTGTTTCGAGGTTCTCTATGTCAGTTCTTTTCATGAAAATGTCCCGGTGGTTACGTGATTGCAACTAAGCATGACAAATGAGCCGTTTTGTCTTGTATCAAAACAGGCCAAGTAAACTTGTCTAGGCATACGTCTCCTTCTGGATTTGGTCCAAATAAACCATCCCACTATTAAACAAGTTTGCCACTATCGATCGAGAAATGAATCAGTGCTTATCTGAGTTTTCTATTAGGGCTATCCCCCATTTATGATGTAGTGTTTCAAGGGGAAGCTTTGATGAGGCCATTTGGAATGTAGCGCGAGGCTTCATCCTCGCCTTTGCCCTTGTAGCTGCGCCAGCGGGGGTTAGATGAAGGTTGGCTTCGGCGGGCACGGCCTCGACTGAAGCGACCCTGAAGAATCGCGCTACGAAACCAGTGAGGTAAAACGTATGTGCCAGATTTATTGGGATTTGGAGCAAAGAAATGCCTTATATTTAGGTGCATTGCATTTCCTCAGTGAATGGAGTATTTTGCAGATATGGATGTGAAACCATCCATTTTCATCGAGTATTGGAAGGAGCTTCTTAATTCATGATACCGAGCATCACAGAGATTAAAGTGCGTGGATATCACCTTGATCTATATGGGCATGTCAATAATGCCCGCTATCTGGAATTCCTTGAAGAGGCACGCTGGTCTTTTGCGGAGGAGAGTCTTGATATCGATGAGTGGCAGCGAAGGGGAATCGCCTTTTCTGTGGTCAACATCAATATCAACTATCGTCGGCCTGCCTTTATGGGAGAGGTAATAGAGATTCGAACCTGGGTATCTAAACTTGGTAATGCGAGTGCTACCATTCGGCAGGAATTAGTACTGAAAGGAAAAGAGACCCCGGTTGCTGATGCGGATGTTACCTTTGTAATGATAGATGCGAAAACGAACAAACCGATTCCTTTGACGGGAGATATTCGGGCTGCATTTGCAGCGGGGCAGAACCAGACTGTGGATTAAGGTGACCTCATGCAACCGAGCTATCTTAGTTAACGTACGGTGGGTGAAATGCAGTGAAACCCACCATTCTCAGTTTGAATGGTGCCGATGATCCAACCTGCCCGCTGTCCTTAGTGGCCTTCAGGTGGTAAAGGTTTTTGAGGGATTGGGATGGGAAGTTGCTCGACAAAAAAGGAGGGAATTTAATCTTTCGGAGATTTGAAACTGTCTCACTCCTCTGGATTTTGACACTCCAAGGCGCATCTACGACTTTCGTACAAGTATGAAATTCTGAGCCGTTCGTGTCATTCCGGACGCCGATCCGGAATCCACTTCACCGCCGCCCCTCTGGATTCCCATTTGCATGGGAATGACATAGCAAAGACTACCCACTAAGTTTCCCAATCTTCTTTTCGATCTCAGCCTTTTGTTTCTCAATTTTCTTGTCCTCCAGAGGAGATTGAAATCCCCCTAACCCCCTTTGATAAAGGGGAAATAGAAGGGGGATTTGCCACGCCATCCTTCCGATACTGGAACCCTTCTCATGTGGGAAGGGCACGTGAAGCCATTGTGACACAGTCTGCGAAGGCCGGAATGACATAACACTGTATCCTTCACCGGACAGGTGAAGATGGCAAATCTTAATCGATGTTTATTTTTTTGGGTGATGCAGAAAATTGCTTTTGTCAGGTAAGTCTAACTTAAATTTACAGTATCCCTCTGAAGTTAAAATGCAATTGCTCAAGAGTGAACAAAAGGGTAGAACAGAAATTAATCATAGTTATAGAGGAGTTTGATTACTTCTCGTGATAAAGTTTCACCCTCATCTTCACTGAGCGCGATACCTCTTTCCAGAAGTTCAATATATCGGCTGATATCCGTGTTTTCAGCCCTAAGACTTTGTATGTCCGTATTAAGTCTTTCTATGGCAATATCAATCGGGTGCAGATCCAATTCCATGGAAAACCTGAGATTCAGGATTTCAAGCATCTTTTTGCAAGCCATAGGATCGCGGACGTTAGCGAGATAGAACGGCACCTCAACCCATAATGTACAGCCTGCGAGGTTCCTTGTCTTGGAGACCCATAACAAATAATTACTGAGACTTGTGCCGCCACCGGGGGGAGTCTGATAATCCATGCCCGTTTCCACCCCGCATTGTGTCAATGTATCGTTGAGCTCTGCGTGATTAACAATGCCAAACACACGTCTGGGACTGGTGTGAGTGACTGATGTAACCACTCCACCAATAGTATAGAGTTCCTTGATTCCACAACTGTCAATTGCCAAATCTATAACTTTTGTAAGAAATTGGTACGGTTCTCGACTGGGAGCATGGCTTACAAAAAAGAAGACATTCTCTTTCAGGCAGGAATAGAATCTGCTAGCAGGGAACTGGATGAGGTCATTTTTCACTTCAACACCGGAGAGAGAGAAGAAACCGGCTGGCTCAATCTCCTCGATGCATACCCATCCCAGTTTCTCTTCAAGATGGGTAACAAGTCCCTTCGATAAACCACCCACCTCGTGAGTCCAGATCACTATAAGCGAAGGCTTCTGAAGATCACCATCAGTCAATCCTCTTGTCCGCCTTTCTTAAAGAATTCTTCGATATGTTGCATGATATCTTTCTTGTCCTCTTCTGTTATCTTGCCAGTAGATTCTGCTTCAGGCTGCTCTACATATTTCAGATGATCGATATGATCTCTCATTTCCTGAGGAATCATAGTGTATAATCTCTCGATATTTTCGTCGACTTCCCGGTCCATTTCGTCCAATCGGCTCAGGTCAGGATCAATTCCTAAGTTGTGGTTTAAGATCTCTATTATGGATCGCGAGGCCTTGGGATAAGGTGTCATGAACTGAGAGACGTACACCGGGATTTCCCCGAGGAGGCAGATGCCCGGCAGGTCTCTTTTGCTAGCTGCGCCCAACAGAAGACCGTTAAGTCCTGATATATTACCCTCACCTATTCTACCCGCCACATCGCTCATTAAAACAGTGTTAGGGTATTGTTTTACTTCTTGTATGAGGGTTTTGTTATTGGGGACTGCCCAGACTTTGGGTTTTACCGAGTGATGAATGGTATTAACTGCGGCAGCGGCGGTGTACACCCTTTGACACCTGAACATCGATGCTAAATTAAGTACGAGGTCAACCATTTCGTAACCTTTTCTCCCGCCGGAGGGTTGTTCTTCTCCTACAAAAAATATCAAGTCCTTTGTGCCAAGTTTCTTGTAAAAGAATCGGCTCCGAGGAAAACCCATATCGATGAGTTCGCCATTCTGAACGGTTATCCCGTTCGGATAGAAGAAATGCCAGGGCTCTATCTCTGCGAAAGGTTCAGCCCCAACGGCTCTTCTCAAGGTGTCGACAGCGATCAGCCCAATATTACCGATACCTGGCCAGGCGGCAATCAAGTCCGGTTTGGTAATATCGGGTTCCCGGTATATTCTAAGTCCCATTATCAATTCTCCATGTCAAAATGGATATTGCAACGTATTTTAGATAGTGACTATTTCCGTTTTGATATCTTTATCAATAGTAATCATCCCGAACGACCTCCTTACAGGCCCGGGATTGAACATGAGAATCCCCCGTATCGTCTGAGAATCGGGTTCATGCGAGTGACCATATATAAATATATCCGCATCATCGAACATATCTCGTATTCTTGAGGCTATTCCCAGGCGACTTCCAGATCCATGTGTAAGTCCAATACGTTTTCCATTGGCTGTGAAAGTCTCTTTGGGAGAGAGCATTCTTTTGAGTTCACCGGAGTCCATATTTCCGCAGACTGCTTTCACATCTCCCAGATTCCGTAATTCGTCAAGTACCGCTTTGTCTGTGAAATCCCCGGCGTGAACAATCAGATCTACATTTTCCAGGGCTCTTAACACAGATACTGGAATATCGCTTAATGTACTGGCATGTGTATCTGAGATGACACCGATTTTCAATATGCATCCCTACCTTATTGATCCAATGCGATTTTAATTTGCTACCTATTGTATCATGTTGCTATTATGCAATTCATTCGATCTTTAATAAGTGTTAGGTTTAGTTTCGCTGTTTTTTTGGAGTATTGCAACATCCAGTCGTTGTTATTATTATGAAGGATAATAAGGGGAGGATAAACTTGAGAGTCGGTTGGACACGTAGCCGATTAATGAGGAGGAGACATGGGAAGGGCTTCCAGAGAGATTAGAATAACTGTTTGTGTATCGTTGTGTTTGATGCTACTTTTAACGATTGCATGTGGGGATAATAACGAGAGTGAGAACACATCGGTTCCCACTGTATCAGTTACAATTGAACCAACGTCGATACCTACGTTTTCACCTACTGTGGAAGACAAGGTAATAACAATCGGGAATTTAACGGATATTACGGGCGTTGCCTCAAATGCGATGAGTATCGTAAACATGGCATTGGAAGATATGATTGAATACTATAATGATGAAAACCTTATCCCGGGAGTCGAATTAAAGGTAGTTTTGTACGATGGGCAATTTGATCCTGCAAAAGATATCCCTGGATATGAGTGGCTCAAAAGGAGAGATGCAGATCTGATTTTTGCCCCCTTGCCATCGACGACTGAAACGCTCAGGCCTCGTATCGAGGACGATGGGATGGTGTTGTTTGCTCTGGCTCCAAGTAAAGAGGGACTGTTGCCTCCGGGACATGCATTTTGTCCCGCAAACACTTTCCCCAGGGATATTAGCTATACCCTTCTCAAATGGATCGCTGAAAACGATCCTCGTTTTCCTAAAGACAGGCCGGCTGTAATCGGTGGAGCTTATTGGGCCGAAGCTTACGGAGAAGAAATTCTAGGTGGATCTGAGAAATACGCGAAAGAACATCCGGAGCTGTATGAGTGGGATGGCGGACATTTAACTGGGTTCACTTTTACTTGGGGGCCTGAAATAGCGGCATTGAAAGACTGTGATTATGTGTTGCCACCTGTTCCAATGAACAATTTTGTAAAGGAGTTCCGAGACGCAGGCCATAAGGCAAAACTCATTGGTACTGATGCACATGGCGCATTTCTGGGGTTGATAGATGACGCGGACCTTTGGACTGAAGTCGATGAGATGCTGATAATACAGTCTCCGTGGTGGTGGACCGAAGATAGTACCTTGATCAATCTGGCCAGGACATTGCTTTATGAGAATCATTCTGAAATCGATGCTGAAGAGACTATTCGAATGGGTAACGGATACATTTCTGTAATGCCCATATACATCATGCTGGAGGTCATAGCTGATGCAGTTGAGGCTGTAGGCCCGGAGAAATTCGATTCTGAGGCCCTTTATCAGGCTGCAAAGTCGTTTAATATGACTATCGATGGTTTTGAATTTGGTTTCAATGAGTCACGACGAACGGCTGTTGATCATCTTGGTATGTACCAGATTCGGGCAGCAGAAGAAGATGTTTTCAGGTATAACAATGAGTGGGTTGCTATTCTCGAGGCACCATAACAGAGATTACGTCGGTTCGCAGAGAATCGAACTAGCGTATTGGCCCTTAGAATCCTTGACACATGAATAACGGGGAGTCCATAGGGGCGAAGAGCCCCTATGGCGGGGTTTGGGCGTGCCCGCCAGAATGCAATGGCGGAGGGGTGTCCCCAAAATAACCTGAAGGGTGGGCGGTGGAAGCGCCAATGCCGGATTGAAACGGGGGGTGCTGGGATGTTCAGAACCGTTGGGGATACTACACTAGGTCAAATACTTATTGCTAACCGGATTTCGTAGGTGAGAACCATGCTAACCAATGACGAAACAAGAAAGCAGTTGATACGTTCGCGGGAACAGAATGCACTGCTTATCGAGGCTAACCGACAACTTCGAGACAGTGAGGAGAAATTCAAGACAATCTTCGAAAATGCTAATGACCACATTGTTTATATCAGTACCGATGGAACAGTCATCGATGTCAATGATAAGGTGGAGGATCTCTTTGGCTATAAACGAGAAGAGGTTGTAGGAAAGAAATTCTTCGAATTTGGCGCCTTGAGTGCAGAGGACTGGCAACGTTGCATTGAGTTGAGCAAAGAACTGCTTGAAGGAAAGACCGCTGAGACTCAGGTATTGGAATTGCAGGCGAAGCATAAAAACGGGACTAAAGTCTTTATTGAGGTAAACCCTCGGTTGGTTAGTGGCAATGGTGAAATCAAAGGTATTCTCGCGATTACTCGAGATATTACTGCTCGCAAACGGGAACAGGAATTACTGCGCAGGCATAAAGATGATCTGGAAAGATTGGTAAGCGAGAGCACTTCCAGCCTTGAAGACGCGAATATTGCCCTGCGAGTTATGCTGGAAAAGTCGGAAGAGGTGAAAACGGAGTTGGAAGATAAGGTGCTTTCTAACATGAAAGAATTCGTTTTGCCTTATCTAGAGAAGTTGAAAAAGGCCAGTTTGAACCAAGTTCAGCACGCCTACCTGGACGAATTAGAGACCAACTTACATGAAATTGCGTTATCATTTCCACATGGTGCTTCCATGAAGTTCTTGAAGCTTACTCCCACGGAAATTACGGTAGCAAATCTTATTAAGCAGGGTAAATCTGCGAAGGAAATTGCCAGCCAGTTGGGCATATCTTCAAGGACTGTTGATACTCACCGATATAACATCAGAACGAAACTTGGCATATCGAACAAGAAGGTCAACCTCAGAACCTACCTGCTTTCCATCGAATAATGCGTAGTATGTTCTACGCGTTTTATACTCACTAAAGCAGCGTTGTTTTTTTCGCTGTTTGTGGCAAACTTGCATCAGGGTTCCTTTTTCCGTTTTTGAGTGATGTAGAGATAGACTCCCGAAGAACCCAAAGGAGGATTGTATATGACCCTGGAAGATTTGGAAGCACGGATCAAGGTGCTGGAGGATATCGAAGAAATTAAGAAGCTCAAGGCTACATATTGCTATTTGTGCGATGCAGGCTTGGATGATCCCAAGAATCGAGATGAACTGATTTCCCACTTCACTAAAGGTGCCAAAGTAGACTTCGGTCTTGGCGAGGGATCTCATTTTGAGGGCCCCGAAGGATTGAAAGTATTCTTCGGGGAAGTTGTCCCGGGAGCGGTTTCCTTCTGCATTCATATGGTACATAATCCGATCATCGAAGTGGATGGTGATAGAGCGACAGGTCGCTGGTATTATGAAGCTCCGACCACCGATACTTCAACGGGTGTAGCTCAATGGATGATGGGAACATACTTCGAGGAGTATGTAAGGGAAGATGGCAGGTGGAAATTCGATTCGATAAAGACGAAATGGAACTACATTAGCCCCTATAATGAAGGTTGGGCCAAGAATAGAGGAGCATTGCTGGAAGCCCTTGGGCAATAGCAGCAAAATGAAATCCTGATTATAGACAGCAGCCTGTAATTGAAAAGCCAAGCAATGAAAAATCAGTACAAAGAAGCAATCATCCGGTACTTTGAAAAGCTTAATGCTTCGGACCCGGATTTACTTGAAATATTTGCCGATGATGTTCAATATGTAGTACCGGGTGATATGCCGGTATCTGGTACGTTTCATGGCAAAGAACAAATCATGAATATGTGGCTCAGCTTCTTCGAACAGCTTGAGTATATAATGGTACATCCGGAAGAACTGATCGCTGAAGGAAATACAGTCGTAGTTCGGGCACGAGGGGAAGCAAAGACAAAAACGGGAAATGACTACAATAATTTATATGTATTCTTTTTCCGTTTTAAGGATGAGAAGGTTGTTGAGGTATTCGAATTCCCTGATACGGCATATGCAGAGACAGTCGCTTTCGGCTCTCGACTGGTCCGTTCAGAATAAAAGCAAGTCATTTGGAGATTGAACATGACTCGATTGAAAGACAAGGTGGCATTCATAACAGGTGCTGCTTCAGGGATAGGAGCTGCATGTGCATTGCGATTTGTTCAGGAGGGGGCATGGGTTGTGGGCTTCGATATCGGCGAGACTACGAATGACACTTGGAAAAAGGCCGTCGAAATTGCCCCGGAATCCTATTTTGAAATCGGCGACGTCCGAGATGAGGAACGCATCCGAAGTGTTATAGAAGGAACTGTGAAACGGTTTGGTCGTCTTGATATCGTTGTGAACTGCGCGGGTATAGCAAGTGGCGGACCGGTACATATGCTTCCCACGGAAGAATGGGATCGCGTGATGGACATCAATCTCAAGGGAACTTTCCTCGTGTGTAAATACGCAGTCGGACAGATGGTCGAGCAGGGCTCCGGCAGCATTGTAAATATCTCGAGTATCGAGGGGATTGAAGGTTCTGAGGGGGGGAGTGCGTACAATGTCTCCAAGGGTGGCGTCATCCTGCTCACCCGGAACATGGCCATGGACTATGCTCGTAAAGGCATTCGGGTGAATACGATTTGTCCCGGATTTGTTGATACGCCATTGGCTTCAGAAACGGTGCTGGATAACGAAATCCTCAAGGACTTCCGCGACCACATCATCGAAGCTATTCTACTAGGAAGGATTGGACGCCCAGAGGAGATCGCCAACGCAGTCCTTTTCCTGGCATCGGATGAAGCTTCATTCATAACCGGGCATGCACTGATGGTCGATGGCGGATTCACTGTTGGCCATCGCTTTGGAATAACGAGGCTCATGGGTTTGGAATAGTAACCAGTACGTAAGAAGGAGGATCAACTATGATTACCAAATATGACGAGCTGTTCTGCCATCAGGCGGTATCAACATTCGACCGTCCCGGCACGAGTGCCAGAGAATGGACGGAAAGATCCTGGCTCCAGGTGCACGATATCGATGGCACAGCTCACATTGCTACCGGCTTCGGGTACTACCCCAATCGGAACGTAATGGATGCCTATGTGTGCTTCACAATTCGGGATGAAACGGAGTACATTGTGCGTGCCTCGCGCGAACTCAGACCTGACATCGGCGTTTTCAAAGTCGGTCCGTTTTCCTACGAGGTGACTGAGCCATTAAAGAAAGTCAGGTTCAAGCTCGATGAGAACGAGTATGGATTGAGCTATGACATAGAATTGGATGGGGTAAGTCCCCTGTATGAAGAGGGTGCCCAGCAGCAAATCAGCCGTGGCAGGGAAAGAGAGAATATTAAGCGCATGGTCCAGAGCGGAAGACCAACCGGGTGGATCAAGGCTGGCGACGAGACCTTTCAGCTTAATAAAGAGAAGTGGGTGGGTGAAAGGGATCGATCTTGGGGTGTCAGAATGGCCGGAGCGGATTTCGTAGAAACCGGTGTGCAGTTCCCGGAGATTCACGCTGGACAACTTTTCAATTTTGTACTGATGCAATTTCAGGATTGGGGTGCCACCTTTCACATTCGGGAGATCTGGGATGACAATTTAAACATGCCCAGAAGATGGCATTTCAGTGGTGGACTTTACTATCCATACGGGAGTAATAAAGAACCGCTGGAGTTAGCAAACGTCGAGCATTACTTTGAGTTTAGCGATGAGAAACCAGAGCAACTGCGACGCTTTTCCGGTGGGAAAGTGGTGATGACAGCCATCGACGGTACAACCAAAGAAGTCACCATTGAGCCGATAACCATTTGCTACCAGTCGCCCGGTGGATACGGGGGGCTTTACAAGGGATTCATTCACGGTTTGTGGATGGGGCCGCAGTGGATGGATGGTTACAAACTGAATGTCAGCGATCCTGAGGTAATGAAGGAGATCTGGGGATACTGCGACTATGGTTCAAAATTCACCTGCGACGGAGATGTGGGATATGGGACTACGGAGTTAATGATCCCGGGCAAATACCTCAAGTACGGTTATGAAGGATATGGTACATACGGAACACTCACGGAGCAAATAGCTACGGAATCAGAAAACTGAATTTTAAATGAATTAAGATAAAGGGGATTAATATGCATAATTCGACGGAAGAATTTTTCAACATGTTTGGTCCGGAAAATCGGAATGATTTCTTTGGCGGGTACATGTATCTGAAGTACATCAATCGATTCGCATCCATCGCCTGCAGGGATATTGATTTGCCTTACAAAGAAATCGTCCATGAGGATTTGGGTCCACTGGAAGAAGGAATCGCGGAGATGCTGGAGGCCTATGTCAAGGAGATTGCAGAGGGGGCTCAAGGAGGTCCGGAAACGGATATATACCATACGAAAGTAGTGAAATTCCTCGATGCGGTCAAATTGGTATCACAGAAAGAAGATCTTAATATGCCCTTGCCGGAACAAGTGGTTCCCTGGAAAATCGCCAGAGATGTTATCCTGCAGAATCCACAGTCTCTTGCAATTGGCCCGTGCGGATGCCGGTTGAATTCGGATAATCCATGCTTGCCCTACCCAATGGAAGTGTGCCTGATGGTGGGGGACCCGGCTGCCCAGTTCATTGCGGACCTGAATCCAAAGTTCCGCAAGATTACGCCGGAAGAGGCAGTTCAGGTATTGGAGGAGTCTCATAAGCGCGGCGAAGTCCATTGTGCTTATTTCAAGAGGGAAATTGGTAGTCGGTTTTTCGCTATCTGCAATTGTTGCAGTTGCTGCTGCATGGGTGTGAAGATGTGGAATCTGATGGGCGGAATCCCGATGGCCAAGGCAATGGGGGATCTATGCTTCCTGGTTCCATCTGGATATGTTGCCGAAGTAGATACTGATGTATGCACAGGATGTGGTACGTGTGTGGATTCATGCAACTTCGATTGTATGAAAATGGATGAAGAAAAGCAGCAACCTGTCATCGATCTTGAAAAATGTATGGGATGCGGTGGTTGTGAAGGCGTATGTCCTGATGGAGCAATCAGTCTTCGTCTTGATCCTTCCAAGGGCGAACCGCTGGATTTAGATGAAATCAAGAGCGCGCTAAAACCCGCCTAAACTGTGATTCTGAATGAATCGATAGGAGATTGCAATGGAGCCGGACCTTTCCGAAATTCAAGCTAAGCTCACTGCCTGGGTTCAAAAGAAGATGCCCCAGGCTGACAAAATATCGATTAGTGATTTAAACAAACCCGGCATGGGCCTCTCCAGCGAAACCTATCTGTTTGATATGGAATGGGAGGAATCCGGCGAGAAAAAATCAATGGGCGTAGTTCTCCGGGCCGCACCATGGGGCCAGGGGAGTTTCCCTGAATATGATCTCGGTCTCCAGTTCCGAACTATGAAGATTTTATATCCCACGAAAGTGCCGGTGGCCAAAATGCTCTGGCTGGAAGAAGACCCTGCTATTATTGGGGTTCCGTTCTTCCTTATGGAGAAACTGGAAGGGGATGTTCCCCAGGATTATCCTTCGTATCACGGATCTGGGATGTATTTTGAAGCCACACCTGAAAAACGTGCCAAAATGTGGTGGGGATGTCTTGAAGCGATAACCGAGATCCACAAACTGGACTGGAGAAACATGGGTATCGACTTCCTCAAAATACCAGGTGGGGGCACCGATCCTATCGATCAACAGCTAATCTACTGGGACAGCTACTTAAACGACTGGGTGAAAGATGATCCTCAGGAATCGCACCCGACCATGGAAGCCACTCTGGAATGGCTTAAGGAAAACCGCTATGTACCGGAGCGCATCTGTCTGTGCTGGGGAGATGCCCGCATTGGAAATACGCTCTATAGTATTCCAGAGAGAGACGTGCTGGCCATTATGGACTGGGAGATGGTCTTCATTGGGGACCCGGAATTTGACCTGGCCTGGTTCTTCACTCTGGATAAACAACACAGCAAAGGTTACGGGCTACCGCGTTTGCCCGGAACACCGGAGGATGAGGAGATTGTCCGCAGATACGAGGAACTCACCGGGTGGAAGGTCAAGAACCTCTTCTACAACGAAGTCATGGCCACCTTTCGATATGGTTTGACCGTGATTTCTGCTCTGAAGAGGTTCCGCTCACAAGGCATGCCAATCGAAGACGACTTGCTTTTCAATAACTTCTCTACCCAGCATCTGGCTGACCTTTTGCAGTTGCCGCCTCCGGGTGAGAAGAAAGAAGTTATTACGGACATCAACGAAGTGACTGTCAGTGTCCAGTTTCGCTTCACCGGACCCGGTGGAAGTGACTGGTATTTGATTTCAGACAAAGGCAAGGGAACTCGACACGAGGGCATTATTGAGAATCCGAATTGTACCATCAAAGCCTCACTCGAGGATTGGAAGGCAATTCGTGCTGGGGAACTGAACCAGATAGACGCATGGACAACGGGTAGACTGGTGACTGAAGGTGATCTGGGACTACTCTCGCTCCTTGAAGACGTAATCGCAGAGTTCACCCAGTCATAGTCAAATATAATTTCAGTTTTTTACAGGCTGTATGAAAGGCAGAGAAATGACATCATTCGGATATGCAGGAAAGATCCTTCGGATCGATCTAACTTCGGGAAAAATAACCGAGACCTCCACCGCAGACTATGCAGACAGATTCCTGGGGGGGAGGGGAATCGCAGCCAAAATCTACTGGGACGAGGTTCCCCCGGAAATCGGCGCCTTTGATGCCGAAAACAGACTTATATTTGCCACTGGGCCACTTTGCGGAATCCCAGTGATCGGTGGTTCACGGTGGACCATCTGTGGAAAATCTCCCGAGCCAATTCCGGAATCGTTCTCCTATGGCAACCTGGGAGGTCGGTTCGGAGCCGAAATGAAGTTTGCTGGCTACGATGCCATAGTGATCCATGGGAAGTCCGAAAAGCCAGTCTATATCCGCTTCGATGAAGAATCCGCAGAACTGAAAGGTGCTTCCAGTCTTTTGGGAAAAGGTGCCATCGAAACCAGGCAAATTCTTAAAGATGAGCTGGGGGACTCTGCACGAGTAGTGGCGATTGGCCCCGCTGGCGAGAACATGTGTGTAGCGGCTATCCTGACCGCGGATAATGATGCTGTCTGTACTGGTGGATTGGGTGCTGTAATGGGTTCAAAGAATCTCAAAGCAGTTGTAGTGAAAGGTACCAAGAAGGGATCGAATGTAGCCAGTCCGGAAAGGCTGAAAGAACTGACTCAGTATTACAAAGCCCTGGAAAGGGGTTTCACCGAATACCTGGGCAGATGGTCAAGGGATATCATTGCGGATTTCAAGGTTGTCCCCAACCAGGATATGAAAAAAGAGCCATGCTACGGATGTATTGGCAGGTGTCCTCGAAAAGTGTACGTGGCTCAGGATGGCAAGAAGGGGAAATTCGTGTGCCACTCCGCCTTTTTCTATCAGCCGCACACCGACGAGTATTACGAAGACTGGAATGACGTCCCGTTTATTGCCAATAAGCTTTGTGATGATCTCGGGCTCGATGCTGTGGCTGTTGATTTATTAATCAACTGGCTTGAGCGTTGTTATAAAGCTGGTATCCTCACCGATGCAAGCACCGGCATCCCGCTCTCAAAGCTGGGAAGTCAGGAGTACATCGAGACTCTGATACGCAAGATCGCCTTCAGAGAAGGCTTTGGGGATATACTTGCTCAAGGGATCGAGAAAGCTGCAGAAGCAGTTGGCCCTGATGCGATCAGAGAGCTCGAACTGGCTGGCTATCTGGATGAGCCCGGCACTGACATATATGGACCGCGACTCTACATAACGAATGCGTTCCCATATGCCATGGAACCGCGGATTCCTATCCAGCAAATCCATGAAGTAGGATTGCTTCTTCCTCTCTGGACAGTCTCAGCTACAATGGGTTTGGGCCACGTCACCACTGATGTGCTCCGTGCGATTGCCAAAAGGTTCTGGGGAAGTGAGATCGCCGCAGATTTCTCGACTTACGAAGGCAAAGCATTGGCAGCAAAAATGATCCAGGATCGGCAATATGTGAAAGAATCGCTTATTCTATGCGACTATATATGGCCTCTGACTGATCTGCCCAACACTGAGGACCACGTTGGCGATCCCACGCTGGAAAGCAAGCTTCTTTCCGCAGTCACGGGTAATGAGATAGATGAGGTAGGGCTATACAAAGTTGGGGAGAGAATATTTAATCTGCAAAGGGCAATTCTTGTCAGGGAAGGTCACCGAGGGAGAGACTTCGATATCCTTTCTGATCAATGTTACAATGTGCCGTTGAATTATGATATTTCGAATCCTCACTGCCAGGTTCCCGGAAAGAATTGGGAAGTGGTCTCTCGAAAGGGTGAGGTTATCGATCGAGAGAAGTTCGAGAAAATGAAAGATGAGTACTACGAACTGCGGCGATGGGACGTGGCCACTGGTCTGCAAACGAAGGCACAGATGGAAGGACTTAACCTTGGTGATATCGCTGATGACCTAGAAACAAGAAGTCTCCTGGCATAATCATTAACATGTAGCGCGAGGCTTTAGCCCCGCCAAAAAGCGATCCTGAAGGGTCGCGCTACGAAAAAGAGGTGCGACATGATGTCCCGTGACGTTGACCTGCTGGACATGCAATCGAAACTTCTGGGCTGGCTTCGAAAGAAGATGCCCCAAGCCTCGAATTTCGCGATTTCGGATTTAGAACGATCAGGGGCAGGCTTTACCAACGAAAGTTTCCTCTTCGACCTGTCATGGGATGAAGGCGGGGAACACAAGTCCGCTGGGATGATTCTAAGATGTGAAGGCACGGTCTATCCCATCTATCCGGAACCTAAGGTCGAGATGCAATTCCGCATACTGGAACAGCTGGGAAATACGAATGTTCCGGCGCCCAGGGTTTACTGGTTTGAAAGCGATACAAGCATTTTCGGCACACCGTTTTACCTAATGAACAAACTAGATGGCACTGTGCCCTCCGAATTCCCGCCTTATCACTCTTTTGGGATTTGCTATGACGCCAGTCCCGAATTACGGGAAAAGATGTGGTGGCAACTCATCGAAGGCATGGCCCGTTTGCATACGTTGGACTGGAAGAGTATGGACTTCTCTTTCCTTACGATTCCCCCCCATGGCACCGGTCCGGTAGATCAGGACCTTGACCGCTGGGAGAAATTCCTCGATTGGACTAAAGATACTCCAGACGAAACACACCCAATCCTTGAAGCAGCGCTGGCCTGGCTCAAAGAGAATCGGTATGAGCCTGAACATGTCTCGTTGTGCTGGGGCGATGCCCGGTTTCCCAATTCGATCTTTAGCCCGGCAGGAGACTTGTTAGGATTGCTGGACTGGGATATCTCTCACATCGGAGACCCCGAATCAGATTTGGCGTTTCTCATTACTACTGATTATCTATTAGGTGAGGGTATCGGTGTCCCGAGGCTAGATGGCTTCCCGAGCAAAGAAGAGACCATTCAGCGATACGAAGAGTTAACCGGCAGGAAAGTAAAACATTATTTCTACAATGAGGTCCGGGCAGCGTGTGTTATGGGTTTGCATGTGGTCAAGGTTCAGCGGAACCTGAAGCAGATAGGTGTTTCACTGCCTGGCGATGATCCTGATAGAGATAATTTCTGCACCCAGTATCTCGCCAGAATACTCAACTTGCCGGTTCCTGGCACGGCGGGGAGAGAGATCACCAGAATTGAGGATCTGGAGGCAACGGTTCAGTATCGGCTTACCGGACCTGAGGCAACTGACTGGTATCTGATTTGTGAAAACGGTAGCGTGAGCCGTCATGAGGGAATGGCTGCAAATCCCACCACTACAGTTACCATGCCGGCTGAAATCTGGGCAGCGATTCGAAAAGGGGAGATGAACCAGTTTCATGCCTGGACGAGCGGCGAACTTCAAATTGATGGTGATCACGCTGTGCTCCATCTGCTCGAGGATGTTATCGCAAAGTTAGATGGATAACAGTCCGAGTTTCGCGATAAAAACCGTGGGCAACAGCGTTACTGAGGAGGTATTAGCATGTCGGCTAACAAAGACCTTACCACTCGTTGCGCATTAGAGTGGTATATCCTTACTCCTGACATGGCGCGGGAGTGGTTCACAGAAGATGCAATTTACGAGAACCGATGTGATAAAGGCCCTTCAGTTCAGGGACCAGATGAAATCTATGCTATCCTTGATGCCTATCGAGATATGTGCGATCATTTTGAAGGAAAGCTGCTCAACATAGTCGGGGAAGGTGACATTGTATTACTCGAACGCGAAGAGCTGACTTTCCTGAAAGACGGCAGTTCTGTTATGGTTCCAGTGATGGATTCATTTGTGATATGTGATGGCAAGATTGCGGTGTGGCGTGAATACTGGGATCTGGCAATTTTAACAAACCATCTTCTTGCCGGTAGTACGGGGGGAAAAGTCACTCAAACGTACACTTCATATCAGGAAAAAGCAGTCGAGCGTGGGGTAAGCATAGAACCTATCACGTAGAAAAGGGCGTGTTTACACGCTGGAATAAACAAGGCTAAAACGGAGGAATGAGCAATGGAATTCAAGAATAATAAGGACAAGCTGGCGGAACTGGCAAACCTGATGAATGAACAGTCCGAAGCACCTACCATGGTTACGGATGACCTGCTATACGTCTTCGATCCGGCGCTGGAACCGGAGGAGGTCGATTTCCTTCTCAAAATGGGTGGCGGGAACAGGACACGTGCGGATATAGAAGAGCGAGTTAGCCTTACTAAAGAGGAGTTCGATCGTATATTCAATATCCTGCTGGATAAAACCCATATCGCTCAGCCATCACCGGCAGAGGGTGATACTGAGCCTATTTACCATTTAATGTCCATCTTCCCGGGCTGGTTCGAAATGTATATAATGAGAGGAGCCAATACGCCGGATAGACAGGAATTTTGCAAACGCCTCATTACCTTCTTTAATGCGGCTAAGGCCATTCCCCCTGAGATCATCAACGAGGTCATGCAGGACGTAGCCCCCCATCGTTCCCTGGCCGTGGTGAATCCGGATGGTTCCAAGATCATACCTGTTCAAGAGGCTGTACGCCCGGACGTAAATGAGATCTACCCGGCTCATAGTATTCTTAACATTTTTGAGAAGCTGGACGAAGACGAAGTGATCACTCTCAGTCATTGCTTTTGCCGGGAACATCGTAGGGTGGATGGGGACCCGTGCAGGCAGCATCTCCCATATGAAAGCTGCATGGCTTTGGGTCCTGCGGCAGAGCACTTGATCAATCGTGGCATTGCGCGCCGTATTACTAAAGAGGAGGCGATTCGGCTTATTAAGGAATACCAGCAAAAAGGGTGCATTCACCAGGTCGGCAGGCTCATGCCGCTCAAGGATTTCAATGCCAAGTATGATGTTGATATCCTGTGCAATTGTTGCTGGGATTGCTGCGCAGCTTTTGGTAACTATAATCGAGGGATCATCCCATTTATGCTGAAAGCGTATTATATTGCCAATATTGTTGATCCGGATGCTTGCACCGGATGCGGCACATGCGAAGAGTACTGTCCTGTCAGCGCGATTGCAGTTGGCGAGGAAGGTATTGCCGTGATAAACTCGGAAATGTGCTGCGGCTGTGGATTATGTGCATTGCATTGTCCGGATGATGTGATTCAGATGAAGCCTAATGAACGCAATGTTTTCCTGCCGATCCTTGAGGAATCGAAACGACGTATTTGATAAGGTGCCTAATGTGAAAATCGATGCTGTGATATTTGATTTCGGAGGTGTATTTACCGCATCTCCGTTGCCCTCTTGCGAAGACCTAGGATCAGAACTCGGCGCTGCACCGGGACAAATTGTTGAAATTATGTTTGGCCCCCCTGCGGAAGACAGCGACCATCCATGGCATTGCCTGGAGCGTGGTGAAATCACTTTGGAGCAGGCGCGCGATGAAATCCTCCATCTAGGTCATGAAATTTGTGGTCTGGAGGTAGATATCTATCAGTTCTTCGAAAAGATGCCCCGCGATGCTGGCTTGCGCTACGAACTGGTGGATCGGGTGGCAGACCTCAAGAAGAAAGGTTACCCTACTGCCTTGCTTACCAATAATATCAGGGAGTTTTCTGATGGCTGGCGGGGACTCTTGCCAGTTGATGACCTGTTCGATTTGGTGGTAGATTCCAGCCACGAGGGAATACGAAAGCCTGATCCGAAGATATTCCGGATCACTTTGGAACGCTTGGGCGGATTGACTCCAGAGTGCACCGTTTTTCTCGATGACTTCCCGGCCAACATTGAAGCTGCAAGCTCGCTTGGTATGCAAACAGTTCATGTGGGAAACGATCTCTCTCTCGCCATTGCTGAGCTGGATGAACTATTGTCCCTATGAACTAGCATCTCAGCAGTTTTTCACGAATCCATTCTAGCTGTAGAGTGAAATGCCAGTCCTGGTATTACGTGAGACCTCGAGTATCTGAATGTTTAAGTTCAAACCTCTTATAGTCGAATCAAGATGTAGTTGTCAGTTCTTGATGGAGATATCGGCTTGACTATATGTACAAACCGGTGATACAAACTTCCCAGTTTGTTAGGAAACTTTCTCTATTAAGGGAAACGAATCATGCATCACTTTTCTTGACACACATCTGGAACGGGCCATAGAATAGCAACAATGATGACGAACGAAGGGCAAGTCAAGCGGTTATATGGCCAGAAAGTAATCCTGCGCGAAAAGCAACTTGAGGATGCAAGTAACGATTATGCTTGGGCTACTGACCGTGAGCTCACACGTCTAGATGCTGCTGAAACCTACCAAATACCTTTTTCTGTATACTTAGTAGCCTATCATGAAGGAATAAGTGATCTAGACAAAAAGCAATTTGCCATTGAAACGCTGAGTGGTGAACATATTGGCAATTGTGTTTGCTATAACTTTGATAAGGTGAGCAAAGAAGCAGAAATGGGCATTTTGATCGGCGATCGGGAATACTGGGGAAAAGGATACGGCACCGACGCAGTGAAGACCCTGATGCAACATATTTTTGAAGATATGGGGATGAAAAGGATATTTCTACATACTTTGGAATGGAATATCAGGGCGCAGGAATGCTTTGAAAGATGTGGATTTACTCCATGTGGCCGTATTGTAAGGAAAGGGCAGGAGTTTATTGAGATGGAAGCTGTTGCTTCCCTAAAAGAAGGTTAAAGGGCGGGTTTGAAAACCCGCCCTTTTATTTTACATGTACAACCCACCGGTAGCATTCAAAACGTTACCAGTGATGTAGGAAGCCTCATCAAGGGCTAAAAGGTAGATACACTGAGCAGCCTGCTCTGGAGTAGTCATCCCGCCAAAAATGGTCTGCGTCTCCATCCGTTCCACCATCCCCTCACGGGCCTTTTCCGGAATGCCGATCTTTTCGCCAAAAGCCTCTTCTGAAGCATCTTTTACCGCGGTGAATCGAGTATCCACACCGCCGAAAGCGACCGCGTTGACCGTCACGCCATAACGCATCCATTCGCGGGCAAGAGTTTTTGTCATGCCGATAATGCCAGCTTTTGAGGCCGCATAATTGATCTGTCCCATGTTTCCTGCCAAACCAACTACAGAAGAGATGTTTATCACTCTTCCGCCATGGCTTTTCTTCATCATATATTTGGATGCTGCCCGGATGCAGTTGAAAGTGCCTGTCAGATTGATATCGATGACCAGTTGCCATTGCTCCTCGCTCATCCTTCCGGCAAGTGTATCCCGGGCGATCCCGGCGTTATTGACCAGGATATCCAGTTTGCCAAACTCATCAACGGCTGTTTTCATCAGTTTCTTGGCTTCTTCAAGTTGGCGTATATCGGCAACGCAATAGGCCGCTGTTCCGCCTTCGGCCTCAAGGTCTTTAACCGCTTCAGCAGCCACAGCTTCATCCACATCATTTATCACCACGCTGGCGCCCTCGCGGGCAAATATTCTGGCAGTTTCTTTGCCGATACCTCGGCCGGAACCTGTAATCACTGCTACTTTCCCATCAAGTGTTCCCATTATTACCTCCTTCAAGTCATGAAAATTATAACAAAGATGGAAGGTGTTCGAAAACGGTAACTCGCAAATCGGTGCCGGCATCTAGTGTGCTGTCAGCTATCATTTGTCGGCTGTCAGTCCTCCCACCCCTCCACGTTTTGCTGCTGGAGTTCATATTTCCTCGCTAAGACGCAATGAACGTAAAGTTTGTATTTTCACTTCTTTGCGATCTTAGCGGCTTCGCGAGAGTCATTAATATTAAGATAGAGCTCGTTATTCTAACAATATTTAATTGCCAGAGTAATGGTAAATCGGTATGCCTGTCACTTGATGCACAGCGCTAGTAATTTAAAAACCCGATTAACAAAAAAACAGGCGACCTTCCGGTCAGCCTGTTTTCACATCGGGACGTCTGGGATATCTCATTTGAGCAAATCTTCAATACCCACGTTTTTGAGCACGAATATTACGGCGACTGCCCTTTGGTTTGGAACCGCGCGAACCTTGATACCCCCCACCAGATGGACCGGAATCGCTAAAGCTACGAGGGCGCTGCTGTTGCTTTTCTGCCAGATTCACTCGAAGCGTCCTGCCCTGCAGATCATACCCATCGAACATTTCGATAGCTTTCATGGCAGATGGTTCATCGACAAATTCCACAAAAGCGAATCCTCTTGGACGACCGGTATCCCGGTCGGTTGGGATTGATACGTCAATAACACCGCCAGACTGAGCAAAAAGACCTTCGATATCGCTTCGCATCGTTTCGAAATTCAGATTTCCTACAAAAATCTTATTGGTGATGATAACCTCCTCAAAAGAATCTGTTGTCCACAGGCTCTCACTCCTGCATCAATGATATCATAAAAGAGAGACCGGAAACTGGCCCCGGCCTCTCTTTCATCACTTTGTTGTGTTTGAGGCTATCGCCTGCTTGCAGAGCCAACGCTATTATAGCACTGGCTGCAATATACCGGCCTGTCTTGTTTGGGCAGGAACGGCACTTCGGTATCGATACCACATTCGGCGCATACGGCCGGGTACATTTGCCTGGGACCACGCCTGTCACCACGTTCCATCTTTCTGGCTGAACGACAGTCAGGACAGCGTTTGGGATCGTTGGTGAAACCCTTCTCGGCAAAGAACTCCTGCTCGTTAGCACTAAAGGTGAACGTTGCTCCACAATCGGCGCATTGCAGTTCTCTATCAGTGAAACTCATTGAATGACCTCCTTTTCAAGTATTGTGAACTCAATTCCGGTCATCCAATATCTTTTAGAACCTTGCCTTGAAAAGCCCTTAAGGGGAAGTCCAGGGGGTGCCTGTGGAACTGGTAACCTTTATTAAACCACTGATATAAGCATACAGGACAAAAGAAGTACACGCAAGCGGAGGGCCAACACAACCGCCTAAATATCCAAACCACCACTGGCAATAATGACCTGTCCGGTAATGTAATTGGAATCCTCTGAAGCCAGGAACAAAGCAACAGGGGTGATATCCTTTTCAGGGTCACCCCAGCGTCCCAGTGGGACCTTGGTCTCAAATGTTTCTTTAAGATCATCCGGCATCAGGTCTGTTAGGGGGGTCAACGCGAACGGAGAGATGGCATTGACGGTGATATTATATCGAGCGAATTCCTTGGCATTCGATTTGGCAAGTCCAATGATTCCCGCTTTGGCTGCGCTGTAGTTGGCCTGACCCGGATTACCCCGCAGTCCGGCTCCCGAAGTGAAGTGAATAATCTTGCGGCAGGGAACCGGATTACCCTCTTTGGCCTCGTTTCTGGCCGCAGCTATCATGTATTCGACGGCATACTTGGTACAATAAAAGGCGCCATTGAGGCAAACATCAATGATTTCGTGGAAATCCTGTTCGGTCATCTTCAGGATGGATTTATCACGATAGTTAGCCGCGGTGTTCACCAGAATATCGATAGTTCCGAATGATCGGATGGCACCTTTGACCATACGTTTTACCTGACTTACTTCGGTGACGTCTGTAGGAATCTGAATGGCTGTTCCCCTGGCATCTTTGATTTCCGTGACCACCGCCCTGGAAGCTTCCTCGTTGATATCGGCAACCACTACTTTTGCCCCTTCTTTGGCAAAGAGCAGAGCAGTCGCCCTCCCGATCCCGTATTCGGAACCGGAGCCGGTTATAATGGCTACTTTGTTTTTGAGTCGGTCGGTCATTTCGTTACCAGAGTTGAATTGTCATTCTGAGCGTAGCGAAGAATCTCTTTTCCTGCAATGGAGATTCTTCAGTCACGTTGCTCCTTCAGAATGACACCATCTAATTTAAAAACTCCCCACGGTTTACCGAAGGGAGGTTTGATAAATTTCAGAAAGATCTTCCAGTATCTATTCTTTCGGTGGCTGGGGTGGTGCCGGATTGACAATGCCTTCACCCAAAGTCTTCGGGAACAACTCTGCTACCTCGTCAACTGTCCAGCCTTCATTAGGAGCATAAATAGTGCCCTCCATAACTGGTGCGGCGGAGTACTTGCTGATCTGGCGTCCGCGTACGAAGAAAGTCTGGCCATTAACATTGGCGGCCTCTTCACTGCAAAGCCAGGTTATGAACGGTGTGAAGCACTCGGGTTCTTCCAGCTGGTCACCGATCTTGGCGGTAGTGGTTATATCCTTTTCCGTCCGCTTCTGTTTGCTATCCATAACCTCCGTGGTCGTTGTTAAGCGGCTGGCAGCTCCGGGGAAAATGGTATTGACGGTTATGCTCTTTCTTCCCAAGTCACGGGCGGCACAGCGGGTCATCCCCAGAATACCGGTTTTGGCGGTACCATAATTGACCTGTCCCACGTTCCCGAGAGCAACGCGGGAGGACATGTTGATGATCCTGCCATAGCCATTATCTCTCATCAGGGTACCGGCACGGCGCAGGCAGTAGAAGTACCCGTAAATGAAGACCTTCATAATATCGTCGTATTCCTCATCGGACATCTTCCAGAGCATACGGTCTTTTAAGAAACCGGCATTGTTGACCAGAATATCGATCTTGCCGAAATTCTCTACCGCGGCATTGATCAGGTTTTCCGCCTGTTCCTTGATGGAGATATCGGCAGCAACTGCTACAGCCTTCTGTCCCAGCGCTTCGATTTCAGCAACGACCTCTTTGCATTTGTCCACGTTACGGGCATTGACAATGATGTCAGCGCCTTCTTTGGCCATATCGACGGCCAGCGCCCGGCCGATTCCCATGCTGGAACCGGAAATCACGGCCACTCGGCCTTTCAGTCTGTCTCCCATTTTCAAACTCCTTAGTTATAAATTCAGCCACTAAGGCTCTAAGGCACCAAGCTTTAAAAATTAAGAAGACTTTCTATATTTTTCGTGTCTTCGTGCCTTAGTGGCAATTATTACATCAGTTGGCCGCCATCCACATTGAGGGTCTGCCCTGTGATATGACTGGCAAAATCAGAGGCAAGGAAGGCAACCACGTTGGCCACTTCTTCAGGTTCTCCGATACGTCCCAGGATGATCTCTTTGCGTGATTTGTCCTTGGCTTCCTCGTCCATCGCCTGAACCATTTCGGTGGCGATAAGGCCGGGAGCAACCACGTTACAATTAATATTCTTATTGCCCAAATCACGAGCCATGGTCTTGGTGAAAGCTATGATTCCACCTTTGGCTGCAGTGTAGTTGGATTGGCCGAACTTGCCGCGCAGTCCGTTGATGGAAGCAATATTCACGATCTTGCCGTATTGCTTTTCGCGGAAGACAGGAATTGCGGCTCTGCAATAATTGAAATAACCTTTCAGGTTAACATCAATTACCTGATCCCACTGCTCCTCGGTCATTTTCCAAATAACACCGTCTTTATTGATGCCGGCGTTGCAAACCATAATATCTAGGGTTCCCAACTTTTCAACTACTTCATCAACCATCTTTTGAGCATCAGCAAAGCTGGATACATCCGCCTGAACAACCAGGCATTTGCGGCCCATTCCCTCGATCTGAGCAGCGACTTCCTTAGCCGCGTCTGCGCTCTTCGAGTAATTGATAGCTACATCAGCGCCGCACTCAGCCAGTTTAAGAGCGATGGCTCGCCCAATACCCCGGCTGGAACCGGTGACGATAGCTACTTTTCCTTCAACAAGTTTTCCTAATGTTGCCATTTTAAAGCCTCCTTTGTTTTATCAATATTCTACCCGGTTCGGACCAACCCCCTGTCCCCCACTCTTGGGGGAAGAAGAGGAGCGGGGGACACCCCCGCAAACCCCCGGCAAGAAAATTCCTGCACTTTTCATTCGTTCGCCCTGAGCTTGTCGAAGGGTGAACATTAACCCGCTCGTACTTCGACTGGACTCAATACGAACGGACTTAACAATCTATCTCCCTACAATCATCACACTGGAAACATTGGCCGCGGGAACGCCGCCCATGTTGTGTGTCAGGCCGAGTTTTGGATCCTTGATCTGGCGCTCTTGTGTCTGCGCCTTGCCCTGAAGCTGTTTATAGATTTCGTACATCATGCGCAGTCCCGAAGCGCCGATGGGATGCCCGAAGCATTTCAGTCCGCCATCAGGCTGAACCGGGAGTCCGCCATCCAAATCGAAGAAGCCCGACTCGATATCCTCTCTCACTTTGCCTCTCGGGCTAAATTGCAGGTCTTCCATAGTCACCGCTTCGGTAATCGAGAAGCAGTCGTGCACTTCCGCCACGCTGATCTCCTCGCGCGCATTGGTGATTCCAGCTTCTTTATATGCCTTCTGTGCTATACGAACAGTGGTTTCGATATGAGCGTTATCCCAGTTGTTGTACATCATCTCTTCACCGGAACTGATGCCGATTTGCATCGCCTTCACATATATGGGATCAGCCTGGAAATTCTTGGCATCTTCCGCTCGGCAAACAATGGCACAAGCCGCGCCATCACTGACGCCGCAACAGTCGAACAATCCCAGCGGCCACGCGATAATAGGGGCTTTCATGATTTGCTCAATAGATACCCCTTTGCGAAGGTGCGCCTTGGGACTGAACTCGGCATTCTTGTGGCTCTTGTATGAGACGTAAGCAATCATATGCTTACCCTCTTCAGCAGTGAGGCCATACTGAGCAAAATACTTGGTAGCCACCATGGCGAATCCGCCGGGTGCCGTTCTGTTTGGATTGACGAATCGGCTCTTGGTTCCCAGTAAAGACATGATGGCTGCCTGAGGCAAACCGCCATAACCACAGTCCTTGAGCTTTTCCACACCCATCGCCAGGCCAATATCAATGGCGCCGGAGGCAACGGCATAGCACGCTGCGCGCAGTGATTCCGATCCGCTGGCACAGGCATTTTCCACGCGAGTAACCGGAATGTACGGGAGCTTCAGTGCCTGGGACATCAAGAGGGCAGTTTTGCCAACATTCACTTCATCAAAGTAATGCCCCATCCAGGCAGCATCGATGGACTTCTTTTCAACGCCAGCATCACCAAGGCATTCCTGAAAAGCTTCCACCATCAAATCTTCGCCGGCTTTGTCCCAGTGCTCACCGAATTTGGTGCAGCCCATTCCGATAATTGCAACTTTATCTCTAATTCCATCAGCCATTTTCGTTTGTCCTCCTGTTAGTCGAGTACAGGGATTGCCTTCCAGAAATATGCGGAAAGTCCTCGCCATTTATCGTGATATTTGCGGCGGAAAGACATTTCCATCTCCATACCAACTTCAAGATTATCCGGATCACAATCGGAGATATCAAACCAGAATTTTCCACCGCCTTCCCACTCGATGACGCCATATACCTGTGGCGGGTTGAAAGTGAAAGCAAGGCTATCGACAGTGTAGGTAAAGAGTTTCCCTTTCTTATCGGAGAAGCGGTACCACTCTCCCTCATCAATAGCGCCGCAATCCGGGTTCACGCATACCTTCTGGAAAGGATACTGCGGAGTGCCGCACTTCTTACACTTGGAACCGCAGAGCGCCATGATCTCTTTTCGCTCTCTCCACAATCGGGCAACCTGCGTGGGAGCGGCATCAAGTTCTTCACCACGAATACCGGTCTCGACAGGCAGTACTTCGCGGAAGACGAGGTACTGGTTGTAGTTGGTGATTTCACGTTTGGTTTCCAGCATTTTTGATACTGTCTTGGCCGGAGTGAAACCGGTGATGGCCTCGGTGGCCTCGATGAGAATCGCATCCGCGCCGTTTCCGTAACTTAAGACCAGGATTTTGTCTCCCGGCTTGGCTTCGTCCAAAGCCGCCGCAAGCATGAGCGGTGACTGGGCATTGCCGCAATCGCCAACCATATCGAACACAGGAGTCTGAACCTGCTCATCAGCGAGTTTGAGTTTCTTGGCAACAATTTTGGCGGCTCTGGCATTAATGGACGGAATAATGACTTTTGAGATGCCGTCGATTTCCACGCTGCATTGCTTGAGGACGCCTTTGGCCGCTTCAATCAGATGGGGATTGTAGCCTTCGTCTGTTATCCAGCGGGCTTCCCAGAAGTGACCGTAGTCATCCGTATCTCCTTCCCAGTGACCCATGAAGTCGTAGGAAACCGAATGCGAACCTGCTATCTCAGCGATCACGCCGTCGTTTCCAATGAGAAAAGCGGTACTGGCATCTCCGTAATTCTGTTCATCACCACTTCCGGGTTTTCCGGTGCGGGAATCCGAGGCACAGGCCAGAACGTTACTGAGTGATCCGGCCTTGACGGCATCACAGGCTGCGACAATTGCGGCGGTTCCCACCTTGGTGGAACCAGAGAAATCGGCCGAACGTATATTGCCTTCCATGTCCAGCGCTGAGGCAACTGTTCCGGCTGCCTGCCTTTCGACGGCGGGAGAACTGATAGTGGCCAAGTACACACCATCGACCTTGCCCCGATCCACATTCTTGAGACAGTGGATACCGGCCGTTACTGCCATGGTGACAGTGTCTTCATCGTAGTTGCAGATGGCCTTTTCGCCCTTTACATTAGTGGCTGCGTCCAGCCAACCCATCGCGCCGAAAATGGTTTTTCGGTTTATTCGATGGTATGGGACATATGCTCCGTATGAAATAATTCCTGTCATTTAACCCCCTTGGTGTTCTTGATTTACGTTGTTCTTTTCTACTGAACTCAAAATGAAAGGGCTCACCTTGAGCCCCTCTTCATCTCGTTAGTTCGCTTTGATCACCAAACAGTTATTATACCCTTTTTAGCCTCTTCTGGACAATAGTACAAGCGGACTCTGGCATATTATGACTTACACGAAATTTTGTGGGGGCATGGAGTACGAAAAAAGGCGCTCTTTGTGAAGAGCGCCTTTTTGAGGTAAGTGAACGTTGGTAGATAATCAACTACGATTTACTTTGTTACGGGCAAACTATATTCCGATGGTCACCGTCCCAGCAATGCCAGTTGTCGGCGGCGAAACGTTTCTGATCCTTCACACGTCCTTCCTGACTTTTACTGCGCCAGTCGATATATGTATGATTATCCTGGCCCTTGTTATAGATATCCCAGAAGGAGTCGTAAGGTGTTTGAGTGGTGGTCTCAACCTGAATATAGCCACCATTCTCAGGGCCGCCGGGAACTATGTTGGTGTATTTGATGTATCCAGTGCCATCGGCTATATTACGGTGCCAGTCAATCTGTAGCAGATCGTGGTTCTTTGTAGGACTCTCCTTCAGAATCCAAAAGCCTTCCGTGCCGGGTCGATCGGATTCCCCATAATACCAGAGGAAATCCGTATAATCTCCTGCTTTGGTAACGTACATTTCCCAACGGACCCCATTATCGATGTATATTCCGTGAAGCTCAGCGGTGTGTTTGACACCTGCAACTGGGACGTCGTATGACCATATCCACGATCCATCATCTTGTTGGTACGGAATATTATGGAAAGATGCCACAAATGCTGCCACTGGTACTGCCAAACCTACTACTACAACAATGCTCCAGAAACCAACATTGAAAGCCGCATGATTCCAGTAGGAGTTATCACCAAAGACAGCCGTGGTAAAAGGTGACGTCACATCATCTGATGGACTGAATGAAGCGAATTGGAATTGCTGCTCCATACCGTCTGGAATAACCGAGGAAACGTCATTCGATGATGTGAAAGAGTCAAAATCAATCAGAAACGATGGTGGAAGTGAGGGGCTCATTTGGAATAGTTGATGTCGGTGTCGGAGATACCGTGGGTGTATCTGTAGTGTCAGGTATTGTTGCTGTCACAGTTGGCGTTGGGGCTGCTGTTTCGCCTGATCTGACTGTTGCCGTGGGGATTGGTTGGGTTGGTACGGCTTCAGTTGTGTCTTCCTCATTACATCATTACATCCAATCATCAATAGCGACAGCATGGCAATAATAAGGAGAAAATGGATCCAGAGTTTGTTACTCAAGTTTATCATGACTAACCTCCTTTTTCTGATAAATGAAGTGTACAATAGCTACAAATCTAATAGCAAGCAAAAACCGATGACAGAGTAATGACAATCCAGTATCGAATCTTATGGTTTTAAATCCGATGATTTTCTGGTAAACTGTAAAACTTGGTTGTACAGTAATAGTTGAAACAGGTAAAGAGATTATGATGGATAGGGAATATGATGTTGTAGTAATTGGTGCTGGAGTGGGAGGATTATGCGCGGCGGTGTTGCTATCGCATTGGGGATACAAAACACTGGTTGTCGAAAGTACGGACCGTCTGGGTGGCCGATGCTCTACTGAAGAAGTAGAAGGCTTCAAGCTATCGACTGGGGCTGTTGCTCTCCACCGCGGCGGGGCTTTTGAAGAGATTTACAGGGAGGTTGGTGCGAAACTGGACCTTGTTGATATGCCTCACCAGTTTTATCGAATTGGAAGCATCGAAGGGGAAAATTATGAAATGCCAGCTAAAGGAGCGATACCAGCGATGCTGGATATTGCCAATAGCTTGGAAACGAACCGAGCGAAACTGCTGGGACATATGGCCAAAGAGGTGGCTGTTGGGAAAGTCATGAATTTTTTTGGGCGTGGAGTTCGTGGTGAAGAAAAAGCGGACGACATCACATTTCGGGATTGGCTAGCAAAATATACGGAAAACGAAATGGCACACAAGACTTTCGATTCTATGGTGTGCAACGTGACTAGCTATCATACCTATGAAGTCACGGCGTCTGAGATGTTCGCTCTTTTTGCTGGAATGGGTACGTACGCTGCACTAGGAATCTCTCCGCAGGGTAATGAAGAAAATATGAAATCGCTAGCAAAGGGGATTATAATTGAGAAAAATGGAGGTGATATTTGGGTCGGTTGCCCGGCTAAGCGGATCATTGTGAAAAATGGTGTAGCAAAGGGGATTATAATTGAGAAAAATGGCGCAGAAATAAAAATACCCAGCCGAGTAGTGATCAGCAATGTGGGTCCAAAGAACACGGTCCAACTGGTTGGTGCTGAGAGCCTCGATAAGGATTATCTGGACCTTGTGAGTAAGCTCAATCCGGTTGGCATGATTCTGGTGCATGTTGCCAGTGACAGGCCACTCTGTTTGGAGGATGGAGAACTGGGAGGCGCTCTGCTCATTGGATTGCGCAGATTGACATCCGCATTTCCTCTGACCAACTTTTCACGTGATCTTGCTCCAATAGGAAAGCATTTGCTTTACTGCGTGGGATCACCGCCGTCATATCTTGAAACGGTGAATCTTGATGAAGAATTGGAGCAGACGACGTTGGATTTAAAAGATCAGTTCCCCGAATACGATAAGTCCGGTAAGATAATTAAATTTGAGGTGGTGTTTCAGGATTTGCCTCAACCCGGGCGTGTACGTATACCACGTGAGACACCTGTTGAGAATCTTTTTAATGTGGGCGATGGTGTACAAGAGTTAGGATCTGGTGGGACATCCGCAGCGGCAGAGAGTGCCAGAGAAGTAGCAGGGCGGGTGAGAAAGAGCATCAAGTTATGAAGAAGATTGTGTTGGCATCGGCATCGCCGAGAAGAAAAGAATTGTTGGAGCAAATCGGGCTGCAGTTTGTTATAGAATCGAGCAATCATGACGAACAAGTGAATCCTGATCTCTCTCCGCACGAATTGGCAAAATCACTTTCCCTCGAAAAAGCACAGGTTGTGGCCAAAAATCATACAGACGCAATCATCATTGCGGCTGATACTTTTATCGTTCTGGGCGATAAAATTCTCGGTAAGCCGGGAACGGATAGTGAAGCGAGGGAAATGTTGACAATATTGAATGGGAAAGACCATTTGGTGATCACTGGTTTCACTATTCTGGATACAGATGCTACCAAAGTAGTAACTGACTCCGTGGAGACCACGGTGCACATGAGGGATATGTCCCGTGAGGATATCGAAGCATATATAGCTACAAAAGAGTCAATTGGCAAGGCAGGAGCATATGCTATCCAAGGATTGGGCGGCGTGATTGTGGAACGGATAGAAGGCGATTATTCTAATGTTGTAGGGTTGCCATTGAATGCAGTAGCAGATAGTTTAAAAGAATTTGGAGTCCGTGTTTTATCGTGAATATTTACCAAGTTACAACTTTTGTATAAGGAAGTGCCAGTCAATGTGCCACTTGTAGAGTGAAAGCGATTGCGCCTGGGCCTGTCTTATCAGTGAGGTTGCCAATAGTGATTACTGCATCTTCTGCTGGTGTTGGGACTGAAGTTGGTTGGGATGTTGGCTGAGAAGTGGGGTTTGATGATGGCGGGGGTGATTCCTTATCATCGTTGCCGCCGCAGGCACTCAGCAGTGACAGTAACATGATGGCCACAAAGATGATCCCTGCCATACGTGAGGTGACCAGCATTTGACCTCCTTACTTTATCCGCATTGAGCAGCCATAATCTTGGGATAATTAATTACTGAAAAGTCTAATAAGCATAACTACTTTTGTCAACACCGAGGTATTGGCTAGAAAATACTTACAGAATCTAAGAGTTAATCACTGCTGGGATATATCTATAGAGAGCGTATGCCATAGCAGCAAATTGACAGACATTGCATCGTATGCGATACTCTTCGCAATCGATCCATTTAAGGTTATTTCACAGGCTGAAAGGGAGTCTAAAATGGCAAACAAGAATCAACCAAGCACGGAAGAGAAACAACCGCAAAACAGCGAAAAACACAGAAAATTACTGGAAAATGCAAACATGCCGATGGTGTACTATGCCACTGATGGCCGTTTTCTATTTATGAACGAATTTACAACCCGTAATTTGAGGCATGCCAACAGTAGTTTTTGGGGAACATCACTATATGATCTACTTCCGAGTTTGGCAGACGAACTACGCATCAGGAATCGCATGTTAACCGAGCGCGGGATTGGCCAACAGTACGAAGATGCGATTGAATTATCATCGGGAACTCGATGGTTCTCGTCTATGGCTCAACCGTTAATAGACGACAACGGGAAAGTGTTTGCTATCCAGGTGATCTCTCAGGATATTACAAAGTTCAAAAATAGAAAAAATGTAATAAATTATTGTAATGATAGATTGTCTCTAAACATTCCGTTATCTGATGCATGGGATATCCTTACTTCAAGAGAAAAGGAAATATTCGAACTCACTGCAATCGGATATGATCGTGTTGAAATTGCTGATCAGTTGTGTATTAGTCCTCGAACGGCAGAGGCACACAGGTCCAATGCCATGAGCAAACTCGGGCTGCGTAACAAAACTGATCTTATTCGATTTGCTTTACGAAAAGGAATTATATCTTTATAGAACCTAACCGCTTTTTCCTCTTTCTGTTTTACTTTGAGATCAAACTCGTTTATTCAGAAGAATTAAGTAGTGCTACGAATTGACACCCTTCGCATATGAATGCCATACTCACTTTAATCGTGCGCACACCGATTTCTTGGCAACCATCGATGGTGTGAAAGGAGTTCAGATGTCAGACGACATAAGTACATATGTTGTAGAGCTAAAAAGAGATGATGCTGTGGAAGCTGTGAAGAGTAAGTTGGAAAAGGGGGAAGACCCAATTTCAGTTCTCAATGAGTGCCGCAAAGGTATGACCATTGTGGGCGAACGCTTTCAGGCGGGAGACTACTATCTGGCTGAATTGATGCTTTCTGCTGAAGTCTTCAAATCGGCGGTCGCTATTCTTGATCCGCATTTGGCTGGTGTACGTTCATCCCAATCCTTGGGAAAGGTGATGCTGGCAACTCCCAAAGGTGATATCCACGATTTAGGCAAAAACATTGTGGCCACGTTGCTCAAAGCCCATGGGTTTGAGGTGCATGATCTTGGGGTGGATGTGCTTCCTGAGGTAATCGTTGAAAAAGCACGGGAAATAGAACCTGAGTTTGTCGGTTTTTCAGCGCTTATAACAGTTGCTTTTGATAGTATGAAAGAAGCTGTAACTATGTTTGAAGAAGCCGGCATCAGAAACAGATTTAAGCTGATGGTTGGAGGTGGGGTTACCACCCCGGAAGTTAAAGATTATATTGGGGCTGATTTCCAGACGGTTGATGCCACCGAAGGTGTAGCGTATTGCATGAAAATAGCGGGAGGCAAATAGCATGGCAGGCGAATCGATGACATCCGAAGAAAGACTTTGGTCGGCTATTCGCCTTGAAAAGCCTGACCGTGTTCCCGTAATACCTACCCTTTTACCGGAACCTGTGGCCGGACTGGCAGGCCTGACGGGCGCCCAGGTCTGTAACGATAATACGATACTGGTGGATGCCGCTCTCGAGATTTTCGACACATACGGAGGGTGGGACAGCCTGTATCCAATTGGCGCTACACCACTTCAGATGCAGGCTCTCGGCATCTTCCCCATGAAAATGAAGATACCGGGGATTGATCTGCCCGATGATTATATGTTCCAGCTTGATGAACAGGAGATTATGCAACCGGAAGACTATGACAATATCTGCGAGATGGGGTATAAACAATTCTACCATGATGACTATCTGTGGCGGATTACTTCTCTTACACCGGACGACATTCCTAAAGAAATGGACAATCTTCTGATAGGTGGGGCCCGGTTTCTGGAGGGATGCTCTGAGCGCAATACCCAGCTTTTCTTTGCCGAACATGCACTTCATCCCTTCTTCATTCTATCGCTGATGCGGTCTATGGTCCGATTCACTGAGGACCTTTATTTTCAGCCGGATATGGTGGAAAGAGCTTTGAAGAAGATGACCACCGAACTCATCGAAAAGCAGCTAAAAGCTATGAAAGGAACGGAAACCAAAATCTGGTTGCTAACCGAAGAGCGGGCATCAGCCTATTTTTATCCGCCAGCTATCTTCGAGCGGTTCTGGTGGCCATATACAAAAGAGATTATTGATGCATTCTGGTCTGAAGGGATCGTGACCATCTTTCATCTGGATCAGTGCTGGGATAAGAACATCCCCTACTTCAAAGAACTGCCTCGGGGATCGGCGATTTTGGAACTCGACAGCGTTACTAATATTTTCGCTGCTAAAGAGATACTCAGGGATCATCTATGCTTCCATGGAGATGTCCCTGCAGCCATGCTTTCCCTTGGTAAACCGGAAGATGTGGAAGCATACTGTAAGAAACTCATAGATGAAGTCGGAAGTGACGGAGGACTGATCTTGGGAAGCGGCTGCAGCGTGCCGCCTAATGTAAAACCGGAGAACTTCCGAGCCATGATCGAAACAGGTAAAAACCATGAATTGTCCAGGCGTTAGACCTGTCATTTGTGGAGGTAGATTAGTGACAAAGACATATAAAATTCCGATAGCCGTTTTGACGATTGTAATGATAGTTTTATCATTGTTTGTAGCTGCGTGCAATCAGACAGATGATGATGATGAAGAGACACTGACGCCTGAACCAGTGAAGATTGTCATAGGAAATCTCACAGATTTGACAGGCGTATCGGCGAATGCGTTGGTAGATTTGGATGCAGCATTGAATGATGTGGTTACATACTACAATGAATCGAATCTTATTCCAGGAGTCGAACTGGAAGTGATTCAATATGATACCCAATATGATCCTGCAAGGTTTATACCGGGATACGAATGGTTACGCGAAAAAGGAGCAGATCTGATCTGGAATGCCCTGCCTCCTGGGGTAACTACGCTGAAATCCAGAGCCAACGAAGATCAATTCCCCATATTTTCTGCTACTGCGAATGTTAAGCCGGAAGAGTTAGATGGCTCATATGTGTTCTGCCTGGCTATTGCACCTGAATATGAAGCGTATACCCTTCTCGACTGGATAGCCAACAATGATCCTGATTTCCCAACCGACAGGCCAGCAAGAATTGGTGGTGCTGCATGGAGTGAAGCGTATAGCGATATCTGGTTCGAAGCAGCAAAAGCGTATTGTGACGCTCATCCGGATCAATATGAATGGGAAATTGACTATCTTACACATGTGAAATTCAATTGGGAAACTGAAATTGAAGGGTTGAAAGATTGTGATTATGTATATGTGCCCACACCTCCGCAGAATTTTATGAAAGGGTACAGACAGGCAGGTTATACCGCAAAATTCCTCGGCACTGAAGTTCATGCGGCATTCCATGGCATGATAGGTAAATCTCAACTATGGGAAGAGGTTGATGGCATGATTTTCCTTTTGTCGGCGGGATGGTATAACGAGGATGATCCGATAATGGGCTTGGTCAACAATTTATTGGATTCATATCATTCCGAGGACGAAGCTAATGGTTTTCGCATCAATGGCGGAGCATACCGGGCGGTCATGCGCATAAATCATTTATGTGAAATCATACAGGATGCAGTAGAAAATGTCGGTGCAAAAAACTTCAATACTGAGTCTTTGATCGATGCTGCAAAATCATGGACCTTTAATTATGAGGATGTTGAAAACTTCAGTAATTTTACAGAGACAAAACGGTTCTCTCAAAACTATTATGCAGTATTTGAAGTTAAAGTAGATTCAACGAATCCGCATACTTGGGAATATATAGTTCGGGCTGATGATAACTGGGTTCCTCAGGTTACCAATCCATAAGTATTGATATTCAGTGTTGGAATATCACTGGAATTCCAACATCGTTGGATAAGTTTTCAAAAAACATAGCCTGCCTCTTTGGCCTGAATTTATCGAAGGGTCCCTTGTGGTGTTATAATCCCCTCAATTTTCCCGTATTCGAACCTGTTATTCCATCATTTTACGTACAAGAACCGGATTTTGTTTACCAAAAACTTTGATATTTCGGTTCAGTTTTAACTAAATGTTTACCCTCATTTAACTGTATCGTAACCTTTGTTGACCGGGCCTTTTACTTTTGGATGGTATTTTCCATTCATAAGTCAAGTGCGTAAAGATATCAAGTGGATTGACTGCCGTAAAAATATTGCGGAATTCCGAGGAAAGTTATTCAAGAGTCATCGTCGGGTTCATTCCCCAAACGCGAAAGCTCGATAAGGAGGGAACAGATGCTAGTTAACGCAATACTTAAGCTGACCTTGGCCCCTTTCCGGACAGTTCTGATGGTGGTTGCTCCAATTTCGACTTGTGTGATAGGAATTAGCTTTGCGATACCATTTTGGCAACCAATATTCCGGTTCCTGATGGCCGTGATGTGGCTCCCCTTCCTTTGTTATATCACTGGAACTAGCCAGCTCTACCAAAAAGTTGCGGTATTTCGTCCATTGTTGGCATTGATTTCAATTCCCTTGCTTCTGGCGTTAGATATATTTGTTGCCATCATGCCTGGCTCTCATAGAACAGACAAATTTGATAAAGCCTCCATGATAGATTCCTGGCCCTTCTCATCATGGAGTAATGGTTCGGATGTGTCCTCAAAAGAAATACGGCTTAAGCCTTTCCCGTTGGGCAATAATACCATACCTGCCAACGGTAAGCAGCATTCCTATCATACCAATAGATCGCTCACGAATACTGGGAAAGTAAGCACGTGTTTCCTGTGTGGCGATATGATCAAAAACGATTGGGAAAAGTGTCCGCGGTGCAATGAACCGCTACAGGGCCCTCAATCACTTCCGAGTGTAAAGTATGAGCGTCTTGTGCCAGTCAATGGTAAGCAGCATTCCTATCAAGTAGATAAGTCACCACATAATAGCGCAAAAATCAGCACATGTAAGTTGTGTGGTGATATGGTCAGGGCAGATTGGGAAAAGTGCCCGCGTTGTGATGAGCCGCTGGAGGGACTCTTGAGATTACCAGCATTATGGTGCCGGAAGACTGTTCCGGTCGACCGGAAAGCATATCAACTCATCAGGTAGATATTAACCGATTGCATATGTTCCTGTTCCCACTGCAATGAGAACATCTTCCTCATTGTGAAGCTCCATACGCGTGACTGCCACTTTGTTTCCAATACGCAGTACCTTGGCTGTTGCGGTGAATTCCTTACCTTTCCCCGGTCTTAGATAATCGATCCTTAGATCGACCGTTGCGTTTTTACTGACTCGCTTTATTTGAATCTCACGTGGTTTACCTTTGATCTTCTTGAATAAACCGAAAAAAACGGCAGCCCCACCGGCAGTATCAAGAACGGCTGAAATGAGTCCGCCATGTAACGTGCGATAAATACGGTTCCCAATGAAATCGTCTCGAATCTCGAATTTCAGGCACGCAGTATCTAAGTCTGGTGATTCATCTTTCAGATCAATGAAACTATCGAAAGTTGGGGTCTGATTTGCCAGGTCATCAAAGTAGTTAACCAGAGACCGAAGTTCAGGGTCGGTGTCGTAGACGTTACCCATGCATAGCCTCCCTGTTGCTCTGTAGAAGTATCTGAATCGTGTTAGTTCCTCGTTTGTATTGTGCTGTTTTGTAGCTCTGTTTGTCAATTTAACTGAGTGATGTAGATCATAAACTGCGTATTAGAGACAAAAGAAAAGCGCCCGGTAATATGCTACCGGGCGCTTCGATAACTGGAGAATGTGCCTAAAACACCATACATACTCCTTCCCTTACTGCTTTTAAGCAGTGGAAAGGAGTATTAGAAGATCTTGAGGCTAGTGTATCTGTTATTGGGCTACTTGGTATATAAGGATGATTGTCTGCGGCGGGTCCTTGCTGCTATCTCGGTTTTCGCCATGTGTTGGCGTTCGGACCATTCTGTTTGCAGTTCATCAATCCATCGCCGAACGTCTGCCCAGTCGTTGATTATTTCCTCTTTGATCTTCTCTGAAGATTTCCGCCCCTTCTTGTCGGTGGATTTCATCTCACTCCCCCACGGAAAAGATGTAGGCATCATTTTACACATGTTTTGAAAAATGTCAAGTCTTCGAATTGAATCATCTAAAATGTAACCGAAGGGAAGGTTGTTAAATCATTTAAAAGGTAACCAAAGGGTAGAGAATGGAGCCGGCAACACGTTGACGCAAGGAGGGCCGGCTGATTGGAGAAGATGGATATGAATGCCAGGA
>JABMQN010000274.1 GCA_013203045.1 Chloroflexota bacterium | reverse complement strand
GGTGGGGATAGTGGATTCCGGATCAAGTCCGGAATGACATTTCATGTGTGACTTAACACTAGTACTTAATTGCGTAAGTGAGCGTAATAATCTTTGGCTCTTCCGCACCCCTTCGAAGGTGCTCAGGACGAACGGAAGGGAAAGGGGGCAGATCAACGGCACGTTCGTGCTGAGTCCGCCGTTGCTTTAGTCACCTACGCGCTAGGTCGGTCGACGGTGGGATCGACAATGCTGGATAAATTGGGGACTGACATCCCCCTTCAAAGGGGGATTGGGTGTAGAATGACATTTAAGGGCTCTTTTCGGAATAATGGTAAAAATAAACGGGATTAAAACCCGGTTAGTCTAACATAGGAGGTGATATTCATGTTATGGTATGCTTATCTGGCCTATTTTGGAGCTGGTCTCTTGCTAGCCAATGGCATCCCCCATTTCATAAATGGAATCTCCGGCAGGAGATTCCAAAATCCGTTCGCCTCGCCTCCGGGTGTGGGAGAGTCATCTCCATTTGTGAATGTCCTCTGGGGAACGGTCAACTTCGCAATCGGATACGTACTGATCTTTGCGGTCGGAGACTTTGATTTGGGCATGACCCGCGATATCCTGATGGTTAGCCTGGGCGCCTTTATCGCCGCAGTAGGGCTGTCCTGGTATTTTGGCCGCATACGGAGTGGAGGTTAAAATGACAACTCGCGATAGTCATATGAAAGGTAAAATCTGCATGGTTACCGGGGCAACTTCTGGGATTGGCCTGGCGACAGCAAAAGAACTGGCTGGACAGGGAGCTACTGTAATACTGACTGCTCGTAACCCGGAGAAGGGTGAATCAACAGTGGACCGTATTCAACGCGAGACTGGCAACTCTTCGGTCGAGTTCATGCTGGCCGACCTGTCCATCCAAGCTCAAATACGAGACCTGGCCCGAGAGTTCCAAAACCGATACTCGCGTCTGGACGTGCTGGTCAATAATGCTGGCGCTATTTTCTTAAAACGCCAATTGAGTGCAGAGGGTGTTGAGTTCACATTTGCTACCAACTATATCAATTACTTTCTCCTGACCAATCTACTCCTCGATACGCTTAAAGCCAGTGCACCATCTCGAATTGTGAATGTTTCCTCGGACATGCAAAAGAATGCCAAGATCGATTTCGATGACCTGCAAGCAGAACGCAAATACTCCAGCTTTGGAGCATATGGCCAATCGAAGCTGGCCATCATTTTGTTCACCTATGAACTGGCTCGCCGATTGGAGGGTACACAGGTGACAGTGAATGCCGTTCATCCTGGCTTTGCAGCCTCAAACATCGGTAAAAACAACGGATGGCTCGGGAAGATAGTTGTTCCAATGTTGAAACCTTTCGCCATGAGTCCCGCCAAAGCCGCCGAGACCAGTATTTACCTTGCATCATCTCCGGAGGTAGAGGGTACAACCGGCAAGTATTTCATGAAGAAGAGCAAATCTGTTCCTTCCTCACCGATCACTTATGATGAAGCTGCTGCTCAACGCTTGTGGGAAATCAGTACTCAGATGACCGGAATCTGACCTCTACCAACCTAAATCCGCTCTCACCAGTATGCTATAATGAAACGGATTCTTGGGAGGCTCAAACTTGAAGTTAAGCGGCAAAGTTCATAAATACGGTGCCAACGTCGATACAGATGCGATCATCCCAGCACGCTATCTGAACGTTTCCGATCCGGCAGAACTGGCAAAACATTGCATGGAAGATATCGATGCTGAGTTTATCAATAAAGTCGAACCGGGAGATATAATCGTTGCTACTACCAACTTCGGCAGCGGATCTTCACGTGAACACGCTCCACTGGCAATCAAAGCTTCTGGTATAAGTTGTGTGATTGCTCATAGCTTTGCTCGCATATTCTACCGTAATTCTATGAATATCGGCCTGCCTATCCTTGAATGTATCGAAGCCGCCGAAAAAAGCGATTCCGGTGATATCCTGGAAGTTGAGCTTGCTACCGGAGAGATCAACAACGTTACCAAAAATCTATCATTTAAAGCAAAACCATACCCGGAATTCATGCTGGAATTAATCTCAGCTGGTGGACTTATCGAACATACTAAACAAAAGCTCAGAGTTGGAGAACAATAGAATGCAGTTCAATGTTGCTATATTACCTGGTGATGGGGTTGGCCCTGAAGTGGCCGCTGAAGGCATCAAAGCCCTGAAGAGAATTGGGGAGAAATTCGGACACGATTTCAATTTGCACTATGGGGATATCGGTGGGGCATCAATCGATAATCACGGTGAAGCCCTCACCACCGAAACCCTCAAGATGTGCAAAAAATGCAATGCCGTGTATCTTGGCGCCGTTGGAGGGCCCAAGTGGGATGACCCTCTGGCTACAGTACGGCCTGAAGATGGTCTTTTGGCCCTGCGGAAAGGATTGAAACTCTTCGCCAATCTTCGTCCCGTAAAAGTCTTCCCTATGCTGGCCGATCATGCCAATCTTAAACCCGACGTAATAAAAGGAGTCGATTTTATTTTTGTTCGCGAACTTACTGGCGGACTGTATTTCGGCAAACCAAAAAAGAAATGGGAAACCTCACGGGGCTGGAAAGCCGTCGATACCATGGCCTATTCTGAAAAAGAAATCGAGCGCATCGTCAGGGTTGGTTTTGAACTGGCTCGAACCCGCAAGAAAAAGCTCATCTCGGTCGACAAAGCCAATGTGTTGGAGACTTCACGATTGTGGCGAATGGTTACCACTCAAGTCGCCGCCGATTATCCGGATATAGAACTGGAACACCAGCTTGTCGATGCCTGCTCAATGAGAATTATTCAGCAACCAACGGCGATGGATGTACTCGTCACCGAAAACACTTTCGGCGATATTCTGACCGATGAAGCCTCTATGCTTGCAGGTTCAATGGGAATGCTTCCTTCGGCAAGTCTGGCAGGAGTTCCTAAAGGAGAATCATCCCGGGCTTTTGGTATGTACGAACCCATTCACGGCAGTGCACCCCGACGAGCCGGATTGAACATGGCTAATCCCATCGCCACGATCCTGAGTTGCGCCATGATGTTGAGATATTCTTTTGGCCTCCCCAAAGAGGCCAACGTAATCGAAACAGCGGTAGACCTTGCCTTGGAAGAGGGTTATCGCACCTATGACATTATGGGTGAGGGAATGAAGAAAGTCGGCACAAGCCAAATGGGCGACCAGATTGCAGCAAAGATTTAATAAAACGTAGCGCGAGGCTTAGGCCTCGCTAAAAAGTGGCCCTGAAGGGTCGCACTACAGAAATCCGATGAGCTATGGTTGGCTCTAACAATACGATCCACTCAACCGCAACCGGTTAACAATTGATAAATATAATCGCAGGGGAGGACACAATAGTGAAAAAAGTTGCAGTCATCGGATGCGGCGCTTATATGGATAGCGGTTATGGCTGCCCCGGTGAATGGCGCTGTCTCAAAGCAGCGGCACTCGGGGAACATAGCTTCGATGAACCATCTCAGGTTGTTGCTTTCATTAAATGTGAGTGCCCAGGCCGCACAATTGTACCAAACACAGGTATGGCTATCAAGTTGTCTGAAATGAAACCCGATGTAATTCACCTTAGTTCATGTTTGGTAAACGCCAAGCCAGGATGCCCTTACAGCACTGCTGAAGAGTTCGCTAAAATACTTGAAGGTAAAACCGGAATAAAGATTGTACTGGGAACACACGATTATCACTAACCATCAAATCAGTAGTCTTCTTGACAGAATATCCTGTACACATTAGCATCTTATTGGGGTCGTGCTAGGTGGGGAGCCAGCGGTGCCTTGTAACCCGCAATCCGCTATAGCGGGGCTGAATTCCCACTTGAGATCTGAGTTCTTTTGGGACTGTTTTTATCAGGTAGTGTTGATAGCTGGGTCCTGCGCGGCAGAGAGCTATAAATCCCGTCAGGTCCGGAAGGAAGCAGCGGTAAGTAGTAAACTCTGGGTGCCGCAGGTTCGCCTGGCTTGAGCTGGCTGTTAGGGATAAGCCATGAGGCAGGAGCGAGAGTGGGTGCACGATCTCATTATCCCCGTCTCGTATTTGGTCCTGCTTGTACATCCTATAGCGAAAGGTGAGTTTTTTGCCCAAAGAATCTGATCCACTGCTTGCCCGTACGAAGACCTTGATGAGGCAGCTCCACATCCATGCAAGAAAAGGGCTTGGGCAGCATTTCCTCGTTGATTCAACTTCGCTCGAAGCATCAATTACTGCAGCGGAGCTCTCCTCCCATGACGTCGTAATCGAGGTTGGTCCGGGATTAGGTGTACTCACCGAACAACTTGCTCAGACAGCAGGACAGGTGATTGCCATAGAACTCGATGAGCGAATCTCATCTCTCCTTCAAAAAAGTTTATCTCGCTTACCAAACGTTACTATCTTGAATGCGAATATACTTGATATGGACATATCCAATCTTCTGCAACAAACGGTCCCTGGGCCCAGTTCCGACTATAAAGTAGTCGCCAACCTGCCTTATTATATTGCCGCCCCTATCCTGCGGCATTTCCTGGAAGCTAAAATCAAACCTCAACGAATGGTGGTAATGGTGCAGAAAGAAGTAGCCGAAAGCATCGTGGCTGCTTCCGGAAAGATGAGCCTTTTGGGCATAGGGGTACAGATATACGGCAAACCATCGATCATAAAGTATGTTCCGGCTGAGAGTTTTCATCCGCCCCCAAAAGTGGGTTCAGCCATCATTCGCATAGATGTCTATAAACAACCGGCTGTCGATGTTGATATTGCTGGATTTTTTAGGGTTGTGAGGGCGGGATTCAGCGCACCACGAAAGCAGCTTCGGAACTCGCTGGCTCAGGGATTATCCATCTCACCCGACAATGCGGCAGAACTTCTTAACAAGGCCGGGATATCCCCACAGAGACGCGCAGCGACTCTAACCCTGAAGGAATGGGCTGAACTCTATAACTGCGTTACCAATACGATTTCAATCGAGAACTGACATGATTACCCTTTCTGCATATGCTAAAGTCAATTTGACCCTCGAAGTCCTGGGCAAACGTGGTGATGGGTACCATGAAATTACGACCGTCTTGCAAACGATCGATCTTGCTGATGTGCTTACGTTCGAACCCGCCGATGAAATCAGCTTTGTCTGCAAAGACAATAATGTAGAAAAGGTCAATTTGATAGAAAAACCGATTCTTCAAGCAGCTCGTCTCCTTCAAACAGAAACGGGTAGCAATCGAGAGGCATTGATTCGGATGGAAAGCATGGGAATTCCACGGGCTTCCGGTCTTGGTTCAAGCTCAACTGATCCGGCTACTGTATTGAAAGGACTCAACGAACTCTGGTCTCTCGCACTGTCTCTGGATGAGCTATCCGAATTAGCATCAAAGATAGGCTCTGATACACCGTTTTTCATTCGTGGAGGGACCGCACTGGCTCAGGGACGCGGGGAAAGAATCACCCAACTTCCTTCACCGCCCACAACCTGGCTGGTACTAATGCAACCACCAATCGAACCAGTCCCCGATAAGACCGCCAAAATGTACGGGACATTGGATCAGTCACACTTCACATCCGGCGAGTTAACTCAACGCATGGTAAATGAGTTACCCAACCAGAAAAGCTTGCAATCCTATCTACTATGTAATACCTTTGAATGTACTGCTTTTGATTTCTTCGAACAACTCGATGACTACCGTTCCAATTTTCGGGCGGCTGGAGCGGAAAGTGTTCATTTAGCTGGCGCAGGACCATCGCTGTTCACACTGGTTGAGAGTAAGGCACAGGGGGAATCAATGGTAATCAAACTCAGGGAGCAGGGACTCCAAGCTTACGTGACCAGAACCATTCAGTAAAAAAACTGTGACAATCGCGATGGAAAAAGAACCTCAAGAAACACACCCAAATGAAGTAAGCCCACCAAAATCCCTCCGGGACAAAATCATCAGTAAGAATAGTCTCCTTATCCTGATGATCGTTCTCTTACTAGTGATTTCAATTGTCATCTGGCAATTGGACATCGATTGGAAAGGGTACGTCAAAGATTATGGCTATTTCGGTGTTTTCATACTGATGCTTGTCAGCGGGATGACTATCTTCTTTCCCTTACCATCCGAAGCTGTTCTCGCCATAGCACCCAACTTGATGGAACTCTCTTCAGACAGTGAAATTTCTCTACTTGGATTTGTAGCTAGTATCGGAGCTGCACTGGGGGAAATAACATCATATTATGCCGGACGTTGGGGTAGAATAGTCATCGCGGAAAAATATCAGACCAGCTACAACAGGGTAGATAGATGGATGCGACAATACGGGGGACCAGCCATTTTCATCTTCTCATTTACTCCACTTCCCTTTGATTTGGTGGGATTAGCCGCAGGTTCCCTTCGTTTTCCACTTTGGAAGTTCCTTTTCTATTGCTGGGTAGGCAGACTAGCCAGAGCCCTATTGGTAGTTCATTTGGGTAAAATAGGGTGGGAAGTGATTTTTGGATGAATTGAACAATGCCAGATAATATCGCTAATCAAATTTACGTTTCCCTCGATCTTGAGACAACCGGGCTCAAGCCAGAAAGTGATGCCATCATGGAAATAGGAGCCGTCAAGTTTCAGGATGGTAAGCAAATCGATATCTTCCAGTCTCTTGTAAATCCTTATCGGCCCATACCGTATCGAGTCCAGACCTTGTGCCATATCTCACAAGAAGAAGTTGATGCTGCCCCGCCATTCTCAGCACTATCCGATGATTTGGTTGCATTCCTCGGCGATCATCCCATTATTGGGCACAATATCACCTTCGACCTGAATTTCCTCTCGCAGGCAAGAGTCAAGCTCAGTAATCCCTCTTATGACACGCACGATCTGGCCAAACTTCTATTGTATGATATCCCGGAGCGCACATTATCGGCCGTCGCTGCCTATTTACAGGTTCCCCACCCCTCTGCTCATCGAGCCCTGGCAGACGCAGAGGTAGCCAAAGAGGCTTTTATAGCCCTGCTACGTACACTATACGAAATTGACCCAAATATTCTAAACGAATTAGTGCGTCTGTTTGGTAAGACAAACCTGTGGCTCGGCGAATTTCTGCGGAAGATAGCGACGGAAAGGAACCTGAATCCGCTCCTTGGACAAGCTGGCTTTGAAACTGCATGCCTGGGTTCTCGTGTTCGCGATTCCGCTGAGCCCCTGTCTCCTAACACCGATCCCACCCCCCTTGATGTTGACGCGCTATCTCACCTCTTCGATAGCAACGGTTCTCTGGCAAAATCATTTGCCGGCTATGAAGAACGACCGCAACAAGTCAGCATGATGCGTGCAGCCGCTGAATCATTCAACCATGGGCAACACCTTATGGTGGAAGCAGGGACTGGTGTGGGTAAGTCCATTGCGTATCTTATCCCAGCCGCCATATATGCTTACAAAAATAATACACCAGTGGTTATCTCTACCAATACTATCAACCTTCAGGAGCAACTCGTACACAAAGACATCCCCGATTTTCTCAGCGCTTTACGATCAGAACCAGATTACGAACTTACTAATATCCGTATCTCTCAGGTCAAGGGCCGAACGAATTATCTCTGTCTACGACGCTGGGATATCTTGCGTAAGGCCGAAGATCTACCGACAGAGGCAATAGAACTTCTGGCTCGAGTTCAAGTCTGGCTCCCATCGACCAAGACTGGAGACCGATCAGAGCTTAATACAGATGCCAGGGAAAATCCTTTCTGGTATCGAATGTGTGCCCAACCTTACGATTGCATGGGTAAACAATGTACCTATATGCACCGGGGTTTATGTTTCTTGCACCGCGCTCGAAAGGCAGCCCACAGCTCCCATTTGATCATTGTCAATCATGCTCTCCTCCTTTCAGATACAACATCCGGAGGGCAGATTCTTCCCGACTATTCACATCTCATCATAGATGAAGCTCATCACCTTGAGGAAGTGGCCACGAGTCAACTGGGTACCGAGATTAGAGAGCGCGATATTTTCGATCATCTCGATCAGGTACTCCGTGAGACGGAGCACGAGAAGTCCGGCTTTATCCCCATGCTAGAGTACACTATCCGCAGCATTGATTTCCCTGAAAAGAAACAACTTGGGGAATTATGTTCACTTGTTGGCCTGGCCATGGACAGGGCGCACGACCGAGTCTCAGAGTTTTTCAACGAGCTGGGACGCTTCCTTGAGAATTATGGGGAAAGTGAGAACGAATACGACGTCGCTCTACGCATCACTGGAGCAATGCGAACACAACCTGCATGGTCTGACGTCGAGATCAATTGCGAAAATATGATCTATTCGCTCGAAGCTATTGCTAAAACACTCCGGAAGATCGACGCCATGATTGAGGATCTTCCAATCTCGGATACACTCAAGTTTGAAGCACTTTCCCTATTCAATACGAATGGTGAGTTACGGGATCAATTGGGATCCCTGGTTTTCCATCATGAGGATAATTCTGTCCATTGGCTCACTCTCGGGAGAAGAAGTGGTCTGATAACCCTGCGTTCAGCGCCTTTGCACGTAGGCCCAATCCTGCAACAAGCCCTTTATTCGCTCAAAGATACCCTTGTTCTCACCAGCGCTACACTGAGTACGGAAGGTAATCTCGAATACCTGAAACACCGTCTTGGCATCGAAGACGCTGAAGAGCTCATTCTGGGATCACCGTTCGATTATGAAAATGCAGCTCTGACCTATCTTGTGAGTGATATTCCTGAGCCAGGAAAAGACGGGTATCAGCGGGCCGTAGGACAAACTCTCATTGAACTCTGTAGAGCCACTGAAGGTCGCTGTCTGGTCCTTTTTACTTCATACAATGCTTTACGGACAACACAAGCTGCCATCCAAGCCCAACTGGAAGAGGACGATATTCTTGTCCTTGGACAGGGAATAGACGGCCCACCCCGAAAACTTCTTTCTGCTCTCAGTGACAATCCCCGAACCGTTCTTCTGGGAGCAGCCAGTTTCTGGGAAGGTATCGATGTGCTCGGAGAGACGCTTAGCGTCGTGGTCATGGTTCGCTTGCCGTTCAAGGTTCCCACGGACCCTGTTTTTGCCGCTCGATCAGAAACGTTCGAAAATCCCTTTACGCAATACGCTCTGCCTCAGGCCGCGTTCAAATTCAAGCAGGGTTTCGGGCGACTAATTCGTTCGAAAACAGATCGGGGAATGATGGTAGTCCTGGATAGTCGACTCGTAAAAAAGAAATACGGATCAGTCTTCTTAAACTCACTTCCGTCGTGTCGAATAGAAAAGGGGCCCTCAAGCGATTTACCTAAGATTGTGACAGAATGGCTGACAATTAACAGTAATGAACGAAAGAGAGAATTAATACAGTGAAACCCAAGCTCAGAGCAGTACAACCAACTCTCATCGATCACCAGGGAAGCCCGTATATCGTATTGAGCGATCCCCTTAGACTATCGGAAGAGACCATCGCCATACCTCACCCGCTGGCACCATTGCTCGAACTGTGCGACGGCACTCGTGACGTTCCAACCTTACAGACCGCTTTTGAGCTACGAACCGGTATCCGACTGGAAGAAGAAACCGTTCAAGGGATCGTCGCTCAACTGGATAAATCCCTGCTCTTGGATAGTGACCGATTCCTACAAGCTCGCGATGTTGTTATCAGCCAATTCCAGTCAGCACCTGCCCGGCCACCGGCGTTGGCTGGCGCTGGTTACCCGGCTGATCCCGGCGAACTCAGAGACATGTTGAGGGGATACCTGGGTAGCATCTCAGATGATCTTAATACAGGAAGTGGCTCTGAGCATATTAAAGGAGTGATTAGTCCACACATAGATTTCCAGCGAGGCGGGGAAGTGTACGCTCAGGTATGGAGCAAGGCTACCACCGCGATTGATGATGTTGAATTGGCAATTATTTTTGGCACTAATCATTTCGGTGGAGATCGTCTCTTTACCCTGACACGTCAGAACTACTCCACACCCTGGGGTATTTTGTCTACTGCTACAGATATCGTTGATAAACTCGCTGAAGCTCTTGGAGAAACTTCTGCTTTTGAAGATGAGTTACATCACCGGAACGAGCATTCAATAGAGCTTGCTCTTATCTGGCTTCACTACTTCCTTGGAGATCGAAAATGTGAGTTGGTGCCAATTCTCTGTGGTTCATTTGAACATTTCATCAACAGCGATGAGGACCCAAGTTACCACGAGGAAATATCCGCTGTAGTGGATTGCCTGCAAAAAGTGGTTGGGTCGCGCCGAACGTTGGTTGTGGCTGCAGCCGATCTGGCTCATATGGGACCGGCTTTCGGTGATTACAATCCCATAGACAACATCGAACGGGCAGAGATCAGCGCAGCAGATGAAGGATTGATCAAATCGATGTGTTCCGCTGACGCCGAGGGGTTCTTCAGTCAGATTAAAAATGAGACAGATAGACGGCGAATCTGTGGACTGGCACCTATTTATATGACTCTGCGCATATTAAACGATTCGCATGGAGAGGCCGCTGGTTATATGCAATGCCCCGCCGATCAAATCAATGGATCACTTGTTTCGATTTGTGGAGTGGGATTGAGATAGTATCCTGAAAACAGCGATTGATGGAAGAGTCCAGAGGGAGTTCCCTCTGGCGGGGTTTTGGGGTGTCCCCCAAGAGGCCATTGGGTTGGTGCGGGTGGGAGCACTGAAGCTGGATCAAAGGGGAGTGGTAGTGGGAGGAATAGGAAGCTATGGGATGAGGGGTACCTGGATTCCGGCTCGGGGGCCGGAATGACATGACACTGTATCCCTCTCACTCGACAGGTGAAGATGGCAAAGCTGAATCGCTGTTTTTGGGAGTATCGTTCACCTTGACAGTATGTAGCTGTTATGATACGGTAAAAACAACTGACTGACCACCCAGTCAATATTCTGCTATGAAACGTTCTCGTAAGTATCGAGTCTCAAAGGAACGATATCGATCTATTCTTCAGACATCCGAAAAACTGTTTGGAGAAAAAGGATATCAGGGTGTCTCTATCGAAGAGATCGCCCGAACTGCCGGAGTATCCAAAGGACTCGTAATCTACCATTTCGGCAGCAAGGAAAACCTCCTCGTAAACGTATTAAGGGAAGGAACGACAACCCTTTTCACCCAACTGGATACCGCTATCCAAGACCAAGATACCGCTAAAGATAAAATTCGAGCGGCTGTGGAGATGTACCTCAGTATTGCCAGTGCCGGGCCCGCCCTTACACGTATGGCAATGATCGCTGTTTTCGAGGCAGCCTACTCAGAGAGCATCCGAAAACTGTGGCTTACCTTCATGGAAGAGAATCTGAACCGATTTGCCGAACTGATTGAAGAAGGCATCTCCAATGGTGAGCTTAAATCGGTGGACAGCCGACTTGTGACCCAACTTGTAATGGCCATGGCCTTTGAAATCATCAGGCTCGCTTCCCTCAGGCAAGAGCCTTTTCACTCTCACGAAGTGGCTGATGAAGTAACGAATATCTTATTTGACGGCATCAGCCGATGATTACAGCGGGGCAAATTCAGTAAGAAATAAGCACTCCATCAAGCCTAACGCACCACAAATAAATGACTAAATCCCCTTGCCTCAACTTCTACGGGGATTGGTTCTAGTACTTTGTCAACCTATAAAGTATCAGTTATGCGCGTTCTCACCCTCACCTCAGTCCTCTCCCTTCGAGGGAGAGAGTTAGAGTGAGGGGGAATTGCAGACTTAGTAAAAACAACTACCAGTAATAGTGTTGACAGTGTACTAGTAATTAACAACAATATAAAGCTAGGGACTTGTGACATCGATCGTTTCATCATACAATAGTAGAGGTGTTTGCCCGTATCGAAAACAGAGGTCAGGATGAAGAAAGGCTATATTGAGATCGATCAAGAACTATGTAAAGGATGCCAGATTTGTATTGCATTCTGTCCTAAAGGTTCGATTTCCCCAGCAGACAAGTTGAACGCTGCCGGCTACATGCCAGTGAAATTCGACGATAATGGTGAATGTACCGGATGCGCCACCTGTGCGCTTGTATGTGCGGAGGTAGTAATCGAGGTGTACCGTGACTAAGACACTTATGTATGGGAACACTGCCATCGGGGAAGCAGCCATCCGGGCCGGATGCCAGTGCTATTTCGGTTATCCCATTACCCCTCAGAATGAACTGACAGAGTACATGGCCACTCATTTGAGCAGAAGAAAAGGATGTGCTTTCGTTCAGGCAGAAAGTGAAATCGCGGCCATTAACATGGTCTACGGAGCCAGCCTCGCCGGTGTTCGAGTAATGACTTCTTCTTCCAGTCCGGGAATCAGCTTGAAACAGGAAGGTATATCCTACCTGGCAGCCTGCGAACTCCCCGCAGTTATCGTCAACATGTCCAGGGGTGGGCCGGGTCTGGGAAGCATATCGGCTGCCCAATCAGATTATTTTCAATCCACTCGTGGCGGAGGTCACGGAGATTATCGGACGATAGTTCTGGCACCGTCATCGGTACAGGAGTTGGCCGATCTTACCCATCGGGCCTTTGATCTTGCCGATAAATACATGATCCCGGTTATTCTCCTTGGCGACGGGATGCTGGGACAGATGATGGAGCCAATCGAATTCAAGCACGAAGCCCCCAGGAAATTGCCGATCAGAGAACGTGCCGTGAGGGGAGCTAAGGGACGACCCAGCAGGATCATCAAGACCTTCACCTCCAAGCCAACAGAGATGGAGGAGATCAACTGGAGTCTGTTCAGACGATATCAGCTAATCAAGAAAAACGAAACTACATTTGAGACCTATATGGTTGAAGATGCCGAACTGATAATAGTTGCTTTTGGGGCATCGGCCAGAATCGCTAAAGGCGCTATCAGAAATGCGCGTGCAGAGGGATTGAAAGTTGGCATGCTGATGCCAGTTACTCTCTGGCCTTTCCCCTACGAAAAAATTAAAGAGTTGGGCCGGGACACCAAGCAGTTCCTTGTGTTCGAAATGAACATGGGGCAGATGCTCGAAGACGTTCAATTGGCATTGGAAGGCAAAAGAGAAATCTCATTCTACGGTCGACCGGGAGGAGTGATTCCTACTCCCAGCGAGGTCCTTCGCGTCATCTCCCGTCTTTATCATCAGAAAGGGCTCAAAAAAGCAAAATGAAAAAGGTGTATTCCCGTCCGAAATCACTCAAAAAGGCGACATTCCATTACTGTCCGGGATGCGGGCATTCCATTGTCCATCGACTTTTGTGCGAAGTATTCGATGAACTGAAGATACAGGACAGGGTCATCGGTATTCCACCGCCGGGATGCTCGGTATTCGCTTACAACTATCTGGACGTTGATATGGCCGAATCGGCCCACGGCAGAGGCGCTGCTGTAGCTACCGGGATAAAAAGAGCCTGTCCCGAAGCATTACCGTTCACCTACCAGGGAGATGGTGATATTGCTGCCATCGGGACTGCCGAAACCATCCACGCTGCTAACAGGGGGGAAAAGATCACCAGCATCTTCATCAATAACGCTGTGTATGGGATGACCGGCGGACAGATGGCACCGACCACGCTTCTGGAGCAAACAACCACAACGTCCCCATATGGAAGGGATGCCGCTCTGGAAGGTTATCCGATCAAACTGAGTGAAATGCTGGCCCTGGTCAAAGGAGCGGCATACATCGAGCGTGTGGCGGTAAACTCACCGGCCAATATTAAAAAGGCGAAGAAGGCTATTAAAAAAGCATTTCAGACGCAGATCGATGACCTTGGCTATTCATTAGTGGAGATACTCTCTCCCTGTCCCACCAACTGGAAGATGAGTCCAATTGAATCGTGGAAATGGGTAGATGAAGTAATGTCCAAGGAATATCCCCTCGGAGTGATCAAGGACATAACTGGAGAAAAGGATGCTGATTAAGACGATCTTCGCCGGTTTCGGAGGCCAAGGTGTCCTTTCGATGGGTCTCAACCTGGCCCAGGCAGCAATGACGGAAGGTAAAGAAGTGACCTACCTTCCCTCGTATGGCGCTGAAGTTCGCGGTGGTACCGCCAACTGCACAGTGACCATTTCTGATGAAGAGATCGCTTCTCCGGTGGCTTCCTCCCCGGAATTTGTGGTAGCGTTGAACCAGCCTTCACTGGTCAGGTTTCAGAACCAGATACAGTCGGGAGGGATATTCTTCATCAATTCATCCATTACGGAAGCCAGGACAACCCGAGGCGATATTGAACTCATCGAGGTTCCGGCAAGCGAAATGGCAGAGAAGATGGGTAATCCCAAAGGGGTTAATACGGTAATGCTGGGAGCATTCATCAAAAAAAGCAATTTGGTTTCTCTTGACAGTTTGCTGAAGGGCCTGGAAGACAGTTTCAAGAAAAAACCGAAACTGATCGATATCAACAAAAAAGCTTTGAAGATGGGTTTCGACCTGTTTTAATACGGGGATCAGTAAGGTACAATCAGGGGAATCACACGTCATTATTGGTTCGTCCTGAGCGTGCCGCCGCTGAAGCTTTGGCGCGCAAGCGGCTTGTCGAAGGACGAACGGGCAGCCAAGGCTATTTCGATCGGGGGCATACTATGAGCGTTAAACAGATATCCATTACGCTGGACAACACACCGGGGCAATTCCTGAGTGTGAGCGAGTTTCTGGGAAATGAAGGAATTAATATTAGAGCCATCTCGGTGGCCGATACCTCCGATGTCAGCACGGTTAGATTTGTAACGGACGACCCTCAAAAAACAGTGAACGTCCTGCAAAGCCACGGCTATACTGTGCGAGTAAAAGATGTCCTGGCTGTGGAAATCCCTGATCATCCCGGCGCTCTTCAAGCCGTACTCAAACCGCTGAGAGAATCCAGCATCAATGTGCTGTACTTGTACACCTTCCTGGGTAGGGGAGCAAGCGGACAGCCCATCGTGATTATGGGAGTGGACCGTGCCGAAGATGCTGTAGAGGTTCTGAAAAAGAACTGGGTTACAACCTTTGGCAATGAGATTTATGCCCTCTGATTGTATTCACTTATACGCCGTCCAAAGGACTTCGAACCCCCAGCTTATTTCTATTCAAAACATGTGTGTAGATCATCGTAGTAGATACGTCTTTATGCCCCATTAGCTCCTGAACCGTTCGAATATCATATCCGGATTCCAGAAGATGTGTGGCGAAGCTGTGTCGAAAGGTATGGCAACTAACCGGTTTGTTGATTCCTACCTTTTTCACTGCCTTCTTGACAGCCTTTTGAATACTGCTTTCGCTCAAATGATGCCGTCTGGTTTCGCCTGAGCGGAGATCAACCGATAGGGTCGTTGCCGGAAAAACATACTGCCATGCCCAATCGCGATCGGCATTAGGATATTTCTTCGCTAATGCATCGGGAAGCCACACACTGCCATATCCTTTTTCCAGATATTCCTGATGAATTTCCTCGATAATCTTCAGATGTTTCTTCAAAGGACGTTTGGTTGCATCAGGAAGTACAGTAATCCGATCTTTCGCCCCTTTGCCATCGCGTATTATGATCTGGTTTTGACGGAAGTCGATATCTTTAACGCGCAATCGCAGAGCGTCCATGAGTCGTAACCCACTCCCGTATAGCAGCATAGCGATGATCTTATGCTTCCCGGACATGGCATCAATAACATTGAGCGTCTCGTCACGAGTCATGACTGTTGGCACGCGCTCCGATTTTTTGGCACGGAATGCGTCGATGTTTCCGTCAAGATCGATTTCCAGTACTGCTCTATAGAGGAACAGCAGTGCATTGAATGCCTGGTTTTGGGTGGAAGAGGATACCTTTCTTTCCAGTGCCAGATGTGACAGGAATGCCTTGATCTCCCGTTTACCCATTTTGCGAGGGTGTTTCATATTGTGGTACCGAACGTACCTTCTGATCCACGCTACGTAGGCCTGTTCGGTCCTTATCGAATAGTGTCTGAGCCGAATATCATTCCTGACTTTATCGAGCAGAGTTTCCGGTTTGGTTGTCATAGGCTCACCTTGACTACAGATTTGTGATTATGTAAGATGAATGTAATTTATCAGAAGAACCCAAAAAAGGCAATACATATGTGGATATGCGGAATGCAAACTTTTTCTGAAATTGGCGTGGTCAATTTGAACCGATATTATATCTAATTAGAACAGTAATATTGGGATATATGGAGCACCGGAATTCCGCATAATACTTGTTCGCCCGCCCGAGCAATCCCGTGAGTTATCATCTTCACATGGGATGGTTCCCTCGGAGCGAGGATTGACTTTCATTTACAATAAGCGTAGATTTGGTGTGCGTGTGGGAGTACGGCATTGAATAACCAAGGAGGCATGGCCTATGTTCAATGTAACAACCATTGGTACAAAAGCTACGTTAGCCATCGTGTATATTTACATTGTGGCTAATCTCATAACCCGCCTCTTCCTGTGAGGCTTTAAGGGGGTGAGGACTTCCCGCTCAAGTTCTCTTAATATTTAGAGCGGAAAAAACCACTTTGCCGCGCTTCCCACACCATTTAAAGGAGGTGTGCTATGGTAGAGCAATACCCTTGGGTAGAAATAGACAGATACCCCGCTGTTACTGACGACGGTAAACGCTACACTGTTATTGTCATGCGAAGAGAAGGTAGTACAGAAAAACACTTAACCACCCTTGAGGGCTACACCATTGATCGGATTAATACCACAACGCTCAAAATCTTCGATACTCAAGAGGTCATCAGGAAAATCGACTAATTTGCCCACTAACTCAAAACCTAGCATTTTCCCATCCTCACGTTCCCTATATATCCAAGTTGTGATTGTCTCGCCATCTTCGTGAGGGTATATTCTCACATTATCCCCCTGTTGTCTCTCTACTAAAGGCACCTCAATCATCTCACTCTCCTCCTTAAATATTCTCCACATCGAGCCGTTGCTCGGGCGGGCGAATGCGCGAGATGATTGAGTGGCATGGTGCTATAAATATTCGGTCTGTCGAACAACTCAATGAAGTCGGAATCTCAACCACCCTTACTATGCAACTAAAAAACCCTGATCGGAGTTTATGAGAAAGCCCACACCACACCTTTCAATTCCGCTTATCTCGCGCATTAG
>JABMQN010000273.1 GCA_013203045.1 Chloroflexota bacterium | reverse complement strand
GCCCTATGGTGACAGTTGCCACACCTCCGGAAACATCTTCATCAACGCTGTAGCTATCTGAAGAGAAGGAAGCATACGTCGATGCAGGCCCAAGGACAGTAAAAAAGGCCGGTATAATGGATTGATTGGGCACGGTCCCGAATACACCGTATATAGTGCGCAAGCCTGGTGTAGCATCAATAGGAATCCGGCATGTTTCAGAAAATGACCCAGTGTTATCGGTCTCTATAGCACCGTCACCGATCACAGCATGCGAAAAGGGACTGTAGGCAAACGAGATGGTTCCAGGTGCCGTGAGTCCGCTTCCAGTTGTGGTGCAGTTTGGTGGCCAGTTAGCACCGGATACTTCAATAGTAGCGCCAGCCCTGCCACTTGCGGGATCAACGACAATTGCGTAGTCTGTAACGGTAAAGGTGGCAATGGCAGTCAGGGTTCCGGAGGCTTCAGGATCGACTATTGATATGGTTGTTTCTCCACTACTCAGCCCAATTGGTATATTGGTGGTGAAGGCGAAATCGTCTTCTGAACCATCATTGTCCTGGTCCGATTTGGTTAATCCGCTAGCACTAACCGATTTCCCACCGACTGATATGGTAGATGGCGTGCCGATGAAGTCATATCCTTTGAGGGTAATAGGTGAGCCGATATTGCCATAGGTGGGAGTAACGTTGAGCCTGGGCAATACGGTGACCGTGGCAGTCACTGCTTGTCTTCCCGAACCATCAGTGGCGATGATAGGGGCTGGTACACCTGACGCTATTGCGCTGATTGTGAAGGTTCCATCTGACTCCAAAATACCAGAACCGCTTGCGCCTCCTATTGGGTTAATACTAATGGGCAAGCCAGGTACAAATCCACCACCAGTTACAGTCACAGGATCAAATTGGGCCATAGTCATCGTATCAGCTTCAATCCAGTTGTAGATGTAATATACAGGCGTTTGCACAACACTCGTCTCTTGAGTGGTACTCACACCTATGGTGTAACCATCTGTTCCCAGACCATCTCCTCCGCCGGCCGCCGGTTCTCTGGAAAGCATTGGATTTTTGATTCCTGCCGCCTGTGTGAAAGTGACCATTGCTGTACCGGAATTGATGTTAATAGGGCATCTTACAACCGCGCTTTGTCCGCTTATATTTATCCCGCCAGATCCTACGCTTATCGCTGTTCCTCCAGGCGTGCCGACCAGAACGTGAGTGTTGGACATTGAAGTCGGTACATCTGTATCTGAAGGGAAGGTCAATGTGATCTCATCCACCGAGGCTGTCAACCCCCCGGTCTGGAATGGAATAGTGTAGCTGGCGGTTTGTCCTGCCAGATTAGGTGAGATGGTGACTTCCGAGACACTCGGCGTTTCACACGCGTCACCGGTTTCATCGCTGTTCGAATCTGTTTGATCCGGATTATAGGTGCTGGGACAGTTATCGATAGCATCCGCTACACCATCGCCGTCGGTGTCCGTATCATCGTCCGTGATGGTCAAAGTGGCGGTCGATGGTGATCCAAGGTCAGCATTACCAGGGAAAACCAGCGTGAGAGTGACGGTTTCGCTGCCTTCGATGTCTGTATCGTCACTTATGGGAACATTAAAGGTCTTGCTGGTATCACCCGGAGAAAACGCCAGCATACTCAAGTAGGTGTAATCGCCGCCAACTGCTGTGTAGTCATCTCCAGCGGTGGCAGTGCCATCGCTACTGGCATAGGCAATACTGACAGTCGATGGACTGGAACCTGAGAGCACGACTTCGATACTGGCCGTGCCATCGCCCTCTCCGACAGTATATGCTGATGAAGCAAAGGAAACATCGATAGAGGGTACATCGTCATCCACAATAGCAAGTGGTGCCATGCTTGGTACACCAATATTGACACTGCCACCGGGATTACTGAGATTTAGTAGCAGTACCTCATCACCCTCAGCGTCACTATCATCAGTTATGGGGACACTGAAGGTCTTGCTGATTTCTCCAGCGGCGAAGGTAAGGGTGCCGCTGGCTGCGGTATAATCACCAGGTTGATTGGCTGAATCATCGGCAGTAGAATAATTGATAGTCACCGTATCCGGACAAACCTCTGATAGTTGTACCGTAACCACTTTCATACCTGTAGCATCATCTTCATCTACCGCGTAGCCAGTGGAAGAAAAGGCCACCGAAGGAGAAGGTGCTGAAACGATGAATGTTCCAGCCATAGATGAGTTACCCACACCATCGCTCGCAGAGTAACTTAAGAAGCTGCCTGGAGTCGCATCTACTGGAACATCGAACTGAGTCAAGATATTGCCATCAACATTAGGTTGGGCGACGTCCACTGGTGAGCTATCCAAAGTAATGGTTACCGTACCTTCTACACCGGGTAACCATCCTGAACCGGTATAGGTTACTTGCATGCTTGGAGTGCCGCTTGTGACATCAAGGTTGAGAGTGGGCTTGGTTTATCTCAAAAGTCCCCGTGGCCCTCAAACTGGCGTTATCCGTGGCTGTGATAGTACTCAGACCGACAGGCAAGGTTGCCCCAGTATTCAGAATGGTAGAGGTGAGGTCTCCGTTGGAATCGAGAATGATCTGGGAGCCGTTCCATGTGGTATCGCCATAAGTTAGGTTACCTACAGGGATATTTCCTCCAGACGTTAGACCTCCATCGCTAACTGTCACATCAGTGCCTTTAGGTCCACTTGATGGAGTCAGTGTTATTGTGCGTTGAGTGACAGTGAAGTAAGCCAGAGAGATTGCCCCAGTCGGGCCACTGAAAACGCAGATTACTTGATGTAAACCAGGTGTTACGTTGGTCGGAATCGCTGCAGTTTCAACGAATGCGCCATTGCTGTCAGTCTCAATAGCATAATCCCCGATTACCGCTTGTGTTTGTGCGCTATAACTAAACAACAACAATCCGGGTGCATTGAAGCCGGTACCAGTGGTGGTACAATCCGGTGGCCAGCCAGCCCCGGTCAAAGTAATGGACGTACCGGGTAGTCCGCTGGCAGGAACAGGAGTCATTCTGTATCGCGCAACGGTAAATGTGGTAGTGGCAATAGTACCACTTGGATCAGTCACGCTGATAATTTTAGCTCCTTTGGCGAGACCAAGAGGAATGTTGGTGGCGAACGAAAAATCGTCCGCATCTCCATCATTGTCCCTATCTGACATAGTAAGCCCACTGGTGGGGAGCTGAATACCACCAATTTTCAATGATGTGGGTATCCCGGTGAAATCACGTCCCTCGATAGTAATATCAGAACCAATATTTCCGCTGGTTGGAGTGACACTTATTCTGGGCAGGACGGTAACCGCAGTACTGGTTGATGCGGTTCTACCAGAGCCGTCCGTTGCTGTGATGGCCGCAGAAACACCGGCTCCAAACGCCATTATGTTGATGGTACCGTCAATAGCAACGGGTCCGGCGCCTAGGGCCCCTCCGATCATTGACAGAGCTACTGAACTGCCGGGCAGGAATCCACCGCCAGTTACGGTGATAGTATCACCCATAGCTGCAGCCATTGGATCACCCTCAATCCAGTTGTAGATGTAATAAGGGGTGGAAGCCACGCTTGAGGAGTCATTGGCATTGGAGGTACTCACATCTATTGTGTACCCTTGAGTGCCCTGACCATCGCCAGGACCACCTGACGGCTCTCTTGAAAGAGTAGGGTTCACAATATCTTCAGCCTGAGTAATAGTGATAGTTACTGTATCACCGCCAGGAGCGCTCATCGGCATTCTCACGGTTACCGTTTGACCGCTCACGCTCACTCCACCGGACCCTACATTCATTGCCGCAGTTCCGGATGTGGTAACAAGAACGTTTGTGTAGCTTAAGGAACTGGGCAGGTCTGTCCCTGATGGGAATGCGAGGTAGACTTCACCAGTGTATGCCGAAAGGCTTCCACTAGCACCCAGGGTAAATGCAACTGTGTAACCGGATGTTTGTCCTGCCAGATCACTGGTGAGAGAAACGGTTGCCGTACCCACATCAGCCACCGCGGGTGGCGTAACGGCCACAACACCGAGGCTGGCCAACATAAGTATCATTGTTAACCGCAGAATCGTTCTCACTACACTAAATCGGTTACCTTTCATATCATCTTCTCCTTTCGTTTCGTGGCGTCAGAAATTGAATACGATGAGGCTAAATGGGGTGCTTAATAGCTGGCGGTATGAACGCGGTATCGGGGCTCTGGAGAGGTAGTTTTTCTGCAAGGGATTGCATATTTTCTCCATTGAAACACATTTTTCGGAAAAAGAAAAGCATTCAAACCAAGCAAAATAAGCAAAATGGTTAACTTGCCGCGGTATCGTGACGCGGAAGTGCGTCAATTTTGTAGACAGAAACGCGACACCGTACACTATAAAAACAGATGCTACGTTGTATGGTGAAAGAGGAGTTATCGAGGAGATGAGCTTGAAATGATGCTTTGACTAAGGCATTTGTTGTAATAGCTGCACCTTCTTACCGGGTCTTTCGTGGAAACACTTCACGCGCTTTCTGAATTGCAAACCTGGTATGTTCTACCAGAGAATCAGGTTCCTCTTTGCCCGGTTCTTCCCAGGGTTTCCCCAGTCCCATATCCGTGGCAATAATCTTGTAACAGTTATAACTTCCATCTGCGCTGGCGTTGGACCCGACGTGCCAGCAACCACCGGTACAGTACAAGTTCGGGATGGGAGTTCGGTGATTGGCCAGTTCGGGAGTGGGCCTGTTGGCGCCTCGTTGAGAGAGCGACTGATCTATTCCGGAGAAGTTGCCATGTGGTGCCAGGTTCTTCATGCGGACATTATCCCAGGGTGTGTTAAAATCGATGCCGATAATGTTGTCCCAGGTCATATTGGGGGCAAACTTTCCCCATACAGAGATAAGGTTTTTAGCGAATTCCTCTTTGATTTTAAACCACTCTTTGTCTGAATAGTCGGTGGCGCGTGGCCCCTGCATCTCGTTCTGGGCAACGTGCTTACCTGGAGGAGCGTATGACGGATCAGCCAGACTGTGACACCAGATTGCAGGATTGTAATGATCGATCGGAGGTAACTTGCCTAGGGTAGCCCATTTGCATTCGGTAGCGATATGTTCAGGGTCAGCAGAAGAAGCTAAACCCAGCCACATGGTTTCATTAATATCCGGATTGAAACTCGCTGCGCTGTAGCTTGGTGCCTGATGAAGAGCGAAAGTGTACCACATCAGGTTTCCGATGTTATTGGTCGAAAGATTATCAATACGCTTACATACCTTCTCACCGAAAATGTCTTCACCTACAATCTCTACCAGTTGCCAGGGGCTCAAGCCGGCACTCACAACCAGTTTTCTGGCTGCGATTTGGGAGCCATCAGCGAGTTGGATACCGACTGCTCTCCCATTTTCAATGAGCACTTTGGTAACTTCAGCATGGGTGAAAAATTTGCATCCTTCCTGGACTAGAATCTGATGACAGGCATGGGCGATCTGATGTGTTCCGCCCCTGGCAAAGCCGATAGTGGGTAACGTGCCCATGAATCCAAGGGTTTCCGCTCCTTGGCTAACATCATTGAGATTGCGGCAACCACCGATGAAAAATCGACAAATACAATACTGTAATTCAGGGCTATCGAAGAATTCACGTGTCACACGAAGTGGATTAGCGGAAAGGACCAGAGAATCCGGATCGAAGCCTGCTTCGACTACTTTAGGGTAGATTTCTATCTGCCTCCCGGGGAACTCGGGGGATAGCTGCCATTCATGGGGATTGAAGAGAGGATCAACCATAACCCGCAAATACTCATCGCTTTGCCACAACGCTGAAGCTTTTTGCCATTTTTCAGCATCTTTCTCAGAAAAACGAGCGATCTCTCTGGCTGTTCGTTCCTGAGTTGGATCTGTCTTGAGACTGTAGATGGCAAGGCAATTATCACTATCTCCAAATATCGCTCCGTCACTAACAAGGTATTGATCATATTGCCCACCATAATCCCAAAACTCTGGAAAATCGCGCCATAGCGGCGCATAATACCATGGCAACATTACAGTGGCATGTGTGTTGCCTCGGAATCCGGGAGCAGCGGTCTCCTCAGTTGCCAGCCCCCCGCCGATTTCATGCCTTCTTTCGAATATTGCACAACTCATACCAGCGTAACGTGTGAGATACATAGCGAGCATTAAAGCTTTGTTGCCGCCGCCGCATATTACCGCATCAAATGTTGCATCTGCCATGGTCGCCTCCTTTGATGATATAGCTGTACGCCATGAAAAGGTATATCAATTGTATGTACAATAGAATCATGTAGCGTCTGTGGGAATGGTGGTAGCCTTACTTTAAACTTAGGTTTTCATGAGGGTTGGTTAGGCTTTTATTGAAAAGGAAAAGATACTTCGAATACTAAAGTTGGGTGAAATCCGGTGAAATACGAAATGGGGGGGATTGGATCGATTTGAAAGTAAGAAGCGTTACCACTGAGCTTCTCTTGGATTTTCTAGTCAAAGAATTAAATATGGGTTAGCCCCCATCATGTGGGAGCTAACCCATTGTTGTGTAATTTAATATTGTGATTGCTAACGGCCTACGGGTTTGAAATACGGGGCAACCCGTCTGCGGCCTTGCTGGTCCGGCTGGACATCGCCAACCACCAGCTCCACTTCCATGCCGGTTTTGGCCTCATTCGGTGCACACTCAAGAATAGCGGTAGGCATCCTTAGCCCATTCTCAAAATCAACCAGGGCATAAACCATCGGGGCACGGGCTGCCAGCTCCGGCGGCATCCCGGCATAGGCTGCCGTCCAAGAAGCGATAGTCCCTGTGCTGGGCATATCCACCCATTCATAATCGGTGGAAAGACATTCCGGACACAATGTTCGCGGGGGCCAGGGGACATGCCCGCAGTCCTTACACTTGGTCGTCACCAGTTTGTGCTCTTCCCGTAGCGACGTGTAGAACTGGTAAAGCTTGGTGGTATCTTCATATTGCTGCGCGACGAGGTCCATCGCGGTGTAGTATTCCATCTGTTCTGCCATTATTATCTTCCTCCGTATTCCTCTTTAGGTCTAGTGCTGGGTATCATCACTGCCATAAATAGTCACCATGCTCTGCGTACCCACACCGCTCATCGTCTGGGCCAGCCCGATGTTTGGCCTCGGCTCAACCTGCCGTTCGCCAGCCTCTCCCCGTAGCTGAAGATAGATTTCATGGGTCTGGGCAATGCTGGTACCGCCAAACGGGTGCCCACAACCGATCAATCCACCCCGAGGCTGGGTGACCACATCGCCACCATAGTCGTTGCCGCCATCATCCACCCAGCGACCGCCTTCACCCTTGGGGCAAAAACCGAGCTCTTCATACTCGATCAACTCGGAAGCGGTGAAGCAATCGTGAAGTTCAGCGATATCGATATCTTTCGGCGTAATCCCGGCCATCTTGTAGGCCAGTTCGCCGGACATCCGAACGCCCTGCCAATCGGTCAGGTCCTTGGGATTGTTACCGATGGTCCAGTTGGTATAACCCTGTCCCAGTCCCATAACCCATATCGGGTTGTCGGTGTACTCGTAAGCCTTCTCTTCCGAGCACAATATGGCACAGGCAGCGCCATCGGTATTCACGCAACAATCAAAAAGCCGATACGGCGTGGCCACCGTTCGGGCACCCAGCGCCTTCTCCAGAGTCAGTCCTTTCTGGAAATGGGCATTGGGGTTCTTCGCTGAATGGGTATGATTCTTAACCGCGATTTTGGCATACTGTTCTTCAGTTGTGCCATATTTTTCCATGTGGGAAAGGGCGGGCATAGCAAAAAGCGCCGGGGGCGTCATGCCGAATCCCTGCTCCCAGTCATGGTCGCAGGCCAAGGCCGCATTGATATAGCGCTCCCCATGATTGGGAACCAGAATCCTCTCCCAGCCTACAGCCATACCAACATCGATCAAACCGGAAACAATGGCCGACCAGATAATCCGCATATTCACAGCACCGCTTTGGCACTGGCAATCGGTATTCTGAAACAGTCTGGGTTTTACTCCCAGGACTTCGCACGCCACCGGTGAAGGGTGGCACTGCGGACCGGAACGCTGTGGATAAACACCAGAGGTCACCAGACCTTCGATATCCTTATTGCTTACTTTCGGATTGCTATCAAAACATGCCTTACCGGCTTCTGAGATGATATCCCGAAAAGTCGCATCGGGCCTCATGCCCCATTTGTTAATACCTGCTGCTACAATCGCTACCCGTTTGGGTTTTGACATAACCTAGTCCTCCTTAATGCCTTTTGGAGGGGACATTACCGAATTATCCCCAACTAGTAATTATAGCATAAGAGGCCGCAGGTTTGTATTCGCAATATGGCGTATTTGACTTGACATTAAATGCGCAAATTGCTCAAGCAACAACCGTCACAGAAGGGAGATGATTTCTGGCACACTTCTTTGCCGTGTCGAACAAACAGCGCATGGTATTCATTGAAAAACCTCTCATCGTGAGTCAAATTGCTCATGAAGACCGTTTGAAGTGCAGCGTAGTTGCCATAATCCGGGTTGAGTCCCAGCCGGTCCATAATGCGATGAGTATACGCATCGATAACAAATATCGGTTTTCTGGCAGCGTAGAGGATTATGGAATCGGCGGTCTCTTGCCCGATTCCATAAATCGAAAGTAACTCCTTTCGAAGCTGGGGGATATCTGAGGCAAACATTCTTTCGAGAGAATCGTTGTAATTTCCCAACCATTCTACGAAGGCTTTGAGTTTGCGCGCTTTTACATTGTAATAGCCGGAAGAACGAATGAGTTGGGCTAATGAATCGGTTGGAAGATCTCGAAGTGAAACTGGGTTTAATACGTTAGCTTTCTTCAATTCGAGGATGGCCTTTTCCACATTTGTCCACGCTGTAGACTGGGTTAAAATGGCGCCTACGATCACTTCAAAAGGTTCATCAGCGGGCCACCAATATTGCGGGCCATAGCGTTCGAAAAGGCGCTGGTAGATCTGTTGCAGGCTGTGATCGGTGGACATTCTTATGAGTGGTCCAGTTTGGATACCCAGTCAGGATGGTGTGCTTCAGGAATATCATCTTTCGGAAGATGCGGTTTGATATCCAGTATGGGTGATCCATCGATTGCGTCAAGACCCATTACTCGGAGCGAGTTGCCATCACGTTCGAGGAATTTCACGATAGTCATACCTATAGAGTTGGGACGATGGGGGGCACGCGTAGCAAATATGCCGGTTAATGGGAGATCGTCTCTACCTTGGGGATGTACTTTTGTTGGGATAGGACCAACGTTTTTGTGCATCCAGAATAGTACAATGATGTGAGAGAAATCTTCCAGCCCGTCAAGCGAGTCCGACAACGCGGGATAGATGTCCAGCACAGATTCGATTTGACTCCATCCGTGGCGCATCTTCTCCTTGATTTGGTTTCTAACTCGACCAATCGGTTTGACGGGTATTTCAGAAGGGCTTTCCATATTTTAAATTTCTCTACCCACTGCTTCGGCGATAGGTTTGAGTTCGGACATCAATTTCTGGAAATTTTTAAGATTCAATGACTGTAGACCATCGACCAGTGCCTCTTCCGGTTTAGGGTGAACTTCTATGAGAAGACCGTCTGCTCCGGCTGCTATGGCCGCTTTGGCAATGCTGGGGACATACTCGAAATGCCCTGCAGCGTGGCTGGGATCGACGATAATCGGAAGGTGGCTGAAACGTTTGATGACTGGTATTGAACTGATGTCCATAGCAAATCGGGTACTGTCTTCAAATGTTCTGATACCACGCTCGCAAAGAATCACTTTTTTATTTCCTTCGGCCATGAGGTAGTCGGCTGCCGTGAGCCACTCCGTCACAGTAGCGGAAAGCCCTCGCTTCAAGAGGACAGGCTGCCTTACTTTGGCAAGCTCCTTTAAAAGCGAGTAATTTTGCATATTGCGAGCACCGACTTGCAAAATATCGATATGTTTAGCCAAAAGCTCGATGTGTTCAACGTCAACTATTTCGGAGATCACGAGCATGCCAAGGTCGGATTTTACTTTGGCCAACAACTTGATCCCCTCGTCTTCCAATCCTTGAAAAGCAAAAGGTGAAGTTCTGGGCTTGAAAGCACCACCCCTGACCACTTTTGCCCCCAGTTTCTGAACTGATTTGGCAGTATCCATGAGTTGCTTTTGGCTTTCAACTGCGCAGGGTCCAGCCATGATTACTATCTTCTTGCCACCGATCTCAATGTCTCCTGCCTTCACCTTGCTAGCTCGGCGGTTGAATTCACGGGAAGCAAGCTTGTATGGCTTCATCACACGGGTGACGCTCTCTACACCGGGCAGAACAGCAAAGGCATCGCTGGGGGCTTTCCCGGTATCACTACCCAGAATTGCCACCACAACTTTATCTGTACCTTGGTTCAACTGGACATCAAATCCAAACGAACGAGCCCTCTCAACCACGGTGTTAACCTGCTCCTGCAAGGCACCTTTTTTCATTTCAACGATCATCTGATTACTCCTAACCCGGGCAAGCCCTCTTTCGCACGGCTGCGGTGGGGACACCCGGAACCAATAAGTTTTCCGCAGAGACACTGGGGTCACAGAGTATGTTCATTTATATTTCACCCATCCCAACCACTTACTAATCGAGTCTCTGTTTCTTTGTGCCTCCGTGGCTATTTTAAAAGCCTAAAATTGATTACCTGTATTCCACTCGATTGTAACAATCCGCAGGCTGCAAGACAACTGCTCTCACAGAAGTGCTGTGTATGTGGGGATGAACTTTATCGACGGTTCTGATTTGATCCAGCACAACCTGACCATTCTTGCCCTCGAATCTGCAAGAGATGCGTGTTGGATAGCTGCGTCCTCTGAATAATAGCACGCCACAGTCACTGGTTGCAGGGTCAGCAACGCAGCATAATTTGGAGAATGATCGAAGAAGTGTCCGGGATAAACAAGTAAGTAAGAGAGCGAGAGGCCTTTGCCATGTCATTTGCCAGATGTGCTATACTCAAGGTGGTGGATTTTTTACAGTTGTCCGTTCCCCAGGCTCCAACCCTCATGCTTTCTCTTGGCAAGGTTCCCTCCAGGAAATGGATGACCAGTCTTCGGCAAAGAGGTACTATAAGTGCATGTCTATGTCGGCAACCTGTCTCCTGAGTTCACCGAGGCGGATTTGAAGTAACAGATAAAGGCTTTTAGCAGGTTACCTCATTGAACATTGTAAAGGACAAGCGCAGCGGCATGTCCAGGTAATTTGGCTTTATTGAGATGACTTTCCCAGAGGAAGGCCAGGCCGCGATTGCCGAACTCTAAGGACCAAAAGCTGGATGGGCGGACAATGGACGTTGCTGAGTCGAGCCCTCCTGTTAAAGGTAGAAAGCGCGGTGGATTAAGGGGTGGAGGTAAGAAACGTCGAAAATTCTAAGGAGGCACTCACGATGGATTACTCTGCCGGGGAGGGCAACATGGGTACGAGATTAGCATGATTTTACTCTGCAATCTATCGGTGCTATCACAGTTATTAAGACAAGCTAAAATTAACCCGGGTGCAGAAGGAGATTTGAGTCAATGAATGGCATTCAGTTTGAAGTCGGCCAGCAATATGAGAATACGAAAGGTGCCTATGAGGTACTCTCTATCGAGGGCGGTGACATGTGTATTCGCTGGCAGACCGGCGAAGAGGTGGCAACCACTGTAAAGATGCAGCGCCGGATAATTGAGCGCATACAACGAGAACGTGAACAACCGCCAATCCAAAGCAGGGCACTACCAGCCAAAAGAAAAACAAAAACACCAACAAGATATGGCAGGAAATCCGATAGTTCCATGGCATCGCAATTCTTCAAATGAGATTGAAGGAAGAAACTGGAGAAGTGATGCTTGAATCGGGTGCGCGAATACGGATGAAGACGCCAACTGAAGCCAGGGTCCTCAACGGACGCAAAGCTATGGTGTGGCTGGCTGGAGTGCGCAATTCCTTTGATCTCAGCATGATTATGCCTCTCAAGAGGCGCTGGGCAATGGTGGGAAGTGATGGTGCAAAAAGCCACTTGGACCGGGGAATATGATAAAGGCAGGAGCATTGCAAGCTCAGAAAGACAGATTGGAAGGCGAATTCGCTTCTGTAGCATGGGATCAGAGAACTCTGTTTTCTGAAATGAATAGCTGAAGTCGAGGGTCATAGAATGCGTCAGAAAAATATCGCAGACAGGGAAAGTGAAGGCTGGATTGATGGAGAGTCCTTCGACGGCGAAATAGGGGTGTGGAAAGAGCCGGATCCTACGGTAGGTCTTGTATTCGAGAAAACAACGCTGGACCTGGAGGGCATGATCGATGACCCCGTCCGCATGTATCTCCGCGAAATGGG
>JABMQN010000272.1 GCA_013203045.1 Chloroflexota bacterium | reverse complement strand
CCTCTCAACTGCCGAGAAAATCACCGACGTGTCCGGCAGGGGAGTAGGCATGGACATCGTCAAATCGCACATCGAGGCGCTCAACGGGATGATCAACGTTGAGACCAAGCTGGGACAGGGCAGTAAGTTCACCCTAAAACTGCCTCTGACTCTGGCTACCATCAATGGACTATTGATCTCCTCAGGAGGCGTGACTTACGCTATTCCTCTGGTAGCCGTTTCCGAGACGTTACGGATACATCCAAGCGAGATCCAGACTGTTACTCAACGGAAAGTGATACGGCTGCGAGACCGTGTTGTACCGCTGATATTTCTGGAAGAAATCCTAAGTACAGACTCGAGCGAAAGGGACCCCGACGCTATAGTTCACATCGCGGTAGTAAGGATGGGAGACAGAATGATAGGCCTGGTGGTTGATTCATTCAAAGAACCACAGGAAGTGGTAGTAAAATCACTGGGTAACTACATAGGCGAAGTGAAAGGTATAGCCGGAGCCAGCATATTGGGAACCGGAGAAGTAGCTTTAATACTGGATATTTCCAGTTTGATCAAACTGGTGATAATGGGAGAATAACAGCAAAGATACAGCAGGTTCATTAATCCCTGAAAGTACCACGAGGAGGCAATTGTGACAGAAGAAAAATCAGGAATTTACCAAGTAGAACTGGCAAGATGGACAGAGTTGGTAGGTACTGGAACACGACACGCAATTTCCGGCCTTTCGGATTTCATGGGTATTGAGATCACCGTTACCGCAATAGACCTCAAAATTGTTCCCGTAGTACAGGCAGCTGATCTCGTTGGAGGAGCAGAGAACGAAGTAATAGCCATCTATGTGGGGATGACCGGGGGAGCTACTGGCCACATCATGCTCATTTATCCAATTCCCGTAGCCTTTGGTCTGGTTGACATGCTGATGGGTGAAGAACCCGGCACAACAGATGATTTGGGAGAAATGGAATATTCGGCACTGCAGGAGATGGGCAATGTAACCGGAAGCTTCTTCCTGAACTCCATAGCCGATAATACCGGCATACGCCTGATGCCGTCACCACCCACGGTAATGATGGACATGGCAGGAGCAATTCTGGATGCGGCCCTGGCTGATATCATGATGGACCGCGAAGAAATGTTCGCCATGGAGACGATTTTCGCCACCAAAGAACGTGAAATCAGAGGAATGCTCCTGGTCCTGCCAACAGCCGATTTCATGGACATAATGATGAAACACAAAAAAGAATACGCGAAGGTACAGTGGTAAAACACCGTAACTAAGGAGGTAAAAACCATTGTGCATTGATCGTGCAGCACCATCCCGGTATGTGACTGGGAGACGCCAAGATTAAAAAACCCATCATACCCCTGACGGAATGGATGGGTTTTTCCACAGATAAGGATAATTGGCGTTCCTGCAAAAAGGTGCAGGAGATACCTCCTGCCGGGGGTTTTTGGGGTGTCCCCCAACCGGGTTGATTAAAGCTTTTTGCAGGAACCTCATAATTGTTAAATCGAAGCAACGAGTAGTAACAGAGGGGGGAAAATGGCGAATCTGAAAAAGAAATCCCGAACAGAGTTGGAGAAATACATCAGAGAACTCGAGACGGAATTGCGGCAAACCCCTAACGCGCTCTCAAACACAAATCCCATGCATTCTGAAGGAGCTTTCTTAAAAGAGTTTCCCATAATTGACAAACCTGTCCTCGTTGTTGAAGACGACGAAGGTCTTTCAACACTTATCGAGAAAACCCTCGAGAAAGCAGGCCAGCAGGTTACCCGTGTTAAAACAGGTGCCGAGGCCATCGAAAAGGTCGAACCCGATCCTAATTTTCTACTCCTTTTAGACTACGGATTACCTGACATGACAGGAGCCCAGCTCATACAAAAATTGGAGGAAAATCAGCAAACCATTCCGTTTATCATGATGACCGGTTCGGGAAATGAACGAACTGCCGTGCAAATGATGAAACTCGGCGCCCGGGATTACCTGATAAAAGACTCCGATCTTCTGGAGGTGCTGCCTGAAGCAATTCACCGGGTAATGCGAGAGTTGTCCACCGAAGCAAAATTGACACAACTCCAAGAGGCCCTGCGAGAAACAAGACAGCACTTATACTCAGTCATAAATGCCACTCCAATAATTCTGTGGTCCTTGGATAAAGATGGATTGATTACGCTCTCAGAAGGCCGTACACTGGAACAATTAGACCTCCAACCCGGACAACTTGTTGGGCAATCAGTATTCGATGTTTATGCGACAGACCCTGAGGCGTTGGAATCAATCCGGCGCGGTTTGGAAGGAGAGGAGTTTTCAATAGACGTTGAAGTAGGCGGGTGCATATGGAATAGCCACTACATTCCCATATTCGATGAGCAAAACAAAGTCGTTGGACTCATTGGAATCTCTATCGATACAACCGAAAGGAAGCAGACCATCGAAGCACTTCGGCAGAGTGAAGAGAAGTACCGCTATTTGATCGAAAACACAAATGACTTGGTCTATGCAGCAGACGCGGAAGGAACAATGACTTACATTGGGCCACAGGCCACACTTTATGGCTTTACCCCCGAAGAGGTCATTTCCAAGAATATTCTTGAGTTCATAGCTCCACAAGACCATGACAGAATAATTGAAGAGTTCACTCGAACAATGCAAACAGGCATGGTGTTCAATTCGCAATTCAGGCTTGTTGACAAAGGCGGGAACGCATTCTGGGTTGAGGATCACGCTAACACTATCTACGATGAATTCGGAAACATTGCTGGAATATCTGGCACATTACGTGATATCACCGAGCGTAAGCAAGCAGAAGAAGCGCTGCTGGACAGTCAGGAGAAACTGCAAACCATGTTTGATACCATCTCTGATGCAATCAACCTTACCGATATGCAGGGCAATATAATCGATGTTAATCTTGCGTCATTAGCCACATTCGGTTTTGGCAGTAAAGAAGAAATCATAGGCCACCACGCCTCAGAGTTCATTGCGAAGGAGGACCAAACCAAACTGCTGAAACACATAGAACAAACACTCAAACAGGGTTACGGGGATACGAAAGAATACCGCATCGTGCCACATACCGGGGAGCAATTCGATGCCGAAGTAAACGCCTCAGTACTCCGAGACGGTTCCGGTGAGCCAGTTGCGTTCATGAGTGTTACAAGAGACGTTACAGAGCGAAAGCAGGCCAGGCAATCGCTGGAGAACAAGGTAGAGGAGCTGGAACGTTATAAAAACGTTACCATCGATAGAGAACTTAAGATGATTGAGCTCAAGGGGATTATCAAAGATCTGGAAGATAAATTGCAGAAATCAGGGGTCGGAGAATAAGTGGGATCAGGAGACAGAACGCAGAGACGTGCCGTTGGCGCGTCTACTGAAATAAAAATAGAATACAGATCGAATATTACTGGTACAAGAAGATGACAGAATTGAATGAAAAATCGAGGAAAGAACTGGAAGAATACGTCCTGGAACTGGAAGGAGCGCTGAGTAAAACCATCTCAAATCAGGAATCCACCATGGATAATCTCATGCAAAGAAGCGTGGATCTTTCATGGTTTGAACCTTCAGCACAGCACCAAACAGTAATTCGGATTCTCATAATAGACGATGATCCGGGCATGAGAATTCTGGCAAGGAAGGCACTTAATGACCAACCCTTCGAACTACTGGAGGCATCATCCGGACAACAGGCACTCACAATCATCGAAGAGTCTACCCTCCCCATAGATGTCGTCCTTCTGGATATTAAAATGCCCGGAATGGATGGCTTTGAAGTAATCAAGGCTCTGAAAGATAATCCGGAAACGAAACGGATTAAGATAATTATGATCTCTTCCACTACCCTGCTGGGAGATAAAATTCGCGCCTTTGAAGCAGGTGCTTCTGATTATGTTGTGAAGCCTTTCGCCAAAGAGGAGCTTCTGGCCAGGATCACAGTTCAGGCAAAACTCATTAAAGCGAATGAAGCAATCAGGATTAGTGAGCAAAAGCTCCATACAATTTTTGAGACTATACGTGATGGAATCGCTGTCGTTGATGCTCAAGGTAAAATCCTTGAAGTAAACGAGTCATTTGTTCGCTTATTCGGATTCAATGCCAGGGAAGAAGCTATCGGAACTAAAGCCAGCCATCTGGTGATTGAGGAAGATCGAGCAAGAGTAATCGATGAAATTTCCAAAGGAATTGAAACTGGTCAAAACAGCAAATATGATTACACCGGACTCGATCGGTCCGGAAGAAGGTTTGCAATAGAGACGAATGCTGCTCTGATGTATGATTCGAGCGGTAACATAAAGGGATTTGTCACCATCACCAGGGATATAACAAACCGGAAAAAAACCGAGGAGTCTATTAGAGAAAGCGAGGAACGGTACCGGTTCCTCACTGAAAACGTGAACAGCATGATTTCAATGGCCGATATGAATGGGAACTATATCTATGTCAACGAGGCACACCAACGAATTTTAGGCTACAGCAAAGAAGAGCTTGTGGGAAATAGTTCGGCCAAAATCATCCATCCCGATGACTGGGATTATCTGACGCAGTCGTTTGCTTCCTATATCGAAAAGGGTAATTTATTCAAGGAACCTGTTGCTTGCAGACTGGTAACCAAAGAAGGTTTAAATAAATGGGCAGAAATGCATGGCAGGTTAATTGAAGATGAACATGGTATTCCAGAATATATTGTGGTGGTCGGCACCGATATTACCGAGCGCAAAGATGTTGAAAACGCCATGGCAATCAAAGTAGCAGAATTGCAAAAAAGCGAGATGGCCACGCTCAATATCATGGAAGACCTGCAAGAATCCATTTCTTCCCTGGAAAAAGTAAAACAGGAACTGAATGCAAAAAACGAAGAGCTTACATTTGCAGCTATGGAACAGGCAACGCTTTTCAATTCTCTGGAAGAGCAGAACCAGATAATCGGTGATTCCCAGCTTGAACTTGCACAAGCTCTGGACAGAGCCGTTAAATCCGAAGATGAAACCAAGCTGAAAAATGAGGAACTGATCGCAGTTCAAGATGAACTTCGCGAGATAAATCTTCACCTGGAGGAAAGGGTAGAAGAGAGAACTGCCGAAATCACCAGGCTTCTAAAACAAAAGGAAGATTTCATTACCCAGCTAGCCCACGATTTGCGAAGTCCCCTGACACCACTTGTAGCGTTGATGCCTATGTTGCGTGATAAACAGGAGGCCCCAGGTTCAATAAAAATGGCAGATATGGCAATACGGAATATCGACTATATGGAAGAGCTGGTTAATCAGACAGTACGGTTAGCAAAACTGAATTCAACAGATGCAGCGGAATTCGATATTCAACCCCTTAACCTGGCAAGTGTTGTAAAAGAACTTCTTCACACTCAGCAATACAACTTCACTGAAAACAATATAACCACCAATAACAACATTGATGAGGAAATTACTGTTGCTGCAGACAAACTGCGGCTCACAGAAATGTTTATAAACCTGGCCACAAACGCAATCAAGTTTACGCCCGGAGGAGGCGTGTTGATCTTCGATGCCGAATTGGACAGTGAGTTCGCCACTGTTTCAGTCAAAGATAGTGGCATCGGCATTTCCGGGGAACAAGCAGATCATATCTTCGACGAATTTTACAAAGCGGACCAGTCCAGACACGATTTGGGTTCAGCGGGACTGGGCCTATCCATCTGCAAACGTATCACCGAAAAACACAGTGGACGGATATGGGTAGAAAGTGAAGGGCTGGGAACAGGGACCACTTTCCTATTTACCATTCCATTGTCCACGGAGCAATAAGTTAACAAATGGCACAAAGAAGCTCAGGATCATGTCAATTCGAAAATCACTACGCACTATAGATTAGGAGGACGGGAAGATGGAGAGAAAAGTCATGATTGTTGATGACGAACCCGATATCCGCGAGGTTGTGAAGGTAGTGCTCGAACCTTTTGGGTTCGAAGTTGTGACTGCGGAAAATGGAGACAGGTGTATTGAAGAACTTCAGCGAGGATTCAGGGGTGTGATACTCATGGACATCATGATGCCCGGTATGAATGGATGGGAAACTATACGAAAGATTGAATCCAACGGCCTCACAGATGGCAACATCATATCCATGCTAACAGCCAAAGAGGACCCTGATACTGATCTATCACAAATGACCGAGACTGTTTTGAATTACATCAGAAAACCATTCAAGGCAGAATACCTGGTTTCAACTGTCGAGAAGTACTGTGCATGGCTGGATCAAAATCAAAAAGCACCAGCAGTCGGGAACTAAAGGCCTTATACATACAGTTACTCGCAAGAAAGAGGTTGCATTATGAGAATTAGAAATGTTATCGTAATCGGCGCGTCAACCGGTGGTCCCGAGACTTTGCGTAAATTGCTCACCAAGTTGCCTGTCCTGGATGCCAGCATTCTCATAGTCCAGCACATGCCCATATATGTCAATGAATCGGTAAGGAAAGAAATAGTCAGTGAATCCAGCATGGAAATTAGACTGGCCAAAGATGGAGATCGACTGCAAAACGGATTGATATATCTTGCCCCCAGCCTAGTGCACATGGAACTAGTGAACAACCTGGAAATAAAGTTGGCAAAGGGGGAGAAGGTCAATTTCGTACGCCCCGCAATCGACGTCACAATGAAGTCGCTCAAACCAAGCCCCAGCATCAATTTCATCGGTGTGGTTCTCACTGGAATGGGGGAAGATGGAGCGCGAGGGATAAGCCATATAAAGAAGGAACTGAGAGGCAAAACCATCGCTCAAGATCAATCAACCTGTGTAATATACGGTATGCCCAAAGCTGCCGAAGAAACGGGAGATGTTGATTTTGTTTTACCTCTGGAAAAGATACCTATGAAGATAGCCGAACTGGTTGGTTCTGCAGGGGCATCAGAAAATACCTTGCGGAACAGCATGACAGCAGCCAGGAAAAATTAGCAATCGAATCCACATACCTTCTCCCCGTTTGCCGAAATGAAGAATGGCTCGACAATGTCGAGCCATTGTTTTCTGTGGTAAGAGTCCAATATATAAAATCAATTGTTCTGAAAATAGGCCCTTTGGAGTGCGGGAGCCGTGCTCCCGCAGCCCTGCTTACCTGTCATTCAGGCATTTGCGATCCCACCCTCGAACCACCCAAATCCACCACAGAAGTTGATTTTAAGATTGAAAAGAACAAAATCAGTAGAAAATACGTCTTACATATACAAGGCAAATTTATTTTGGCCCATTTGCCTTGTGTTTTTGTGGTTGTATAAACGCGGGGCCTGACATAAATATACGGGAGGTGTAGATGAACTGGCTCGATATTGTCATCCTCGTAGTCCTGTGTGTATTCACATTTCTCGGCCTGAAACGGGGCCTTATTCAAGCCGTCATTCCTCTATTTGGACTCATTGCTGCAATCTACCTTGCAGGCAGAATGCAAGAGTCCCTGGCAAAAAGCCTCGGCTTCATTGATAACGACAGCGTTGCCAACATTGTGGCCTTTGGCATCATTCTGGGAGGAGTTTTCCTGGTAGTATGCGTTATCGCCATAGCAATGAAAAAATTTGTCAGCGTGATGTTCCTGGGTTGGATCGATAAGCAAGGAGGAGCAGTCCTCGGCTTTGTGGTAGGTTGGCTTATATGTTCCATGGTCGTTGCCGTTATAGCCAGACATGCAGCCTTGCCCACGGAATTGCCGGAAATCTCGGACCCAGAAGCAAACGGGTCCGTGGTTGAGTTACTCGACCTGGGAGGAGTTCGTGAATCCTCATACAATGTTATCGATGGATCGACCTTTGCAACCTTCCAGATAAATACGTTCCCCATCATCCTTGGGCTGCTTCCCAGTGACTTCGACTCAATAAAAGACTATTTTGGCGATTAAAAGAGGAGTCGTTTAGGCGCATTTCAGGTCCAAATCGTGGAAGCCGCTAATCTTCACGAGTGGCAGGTAACCCCCGCTCGAGCTATTGCTATTCAGAAAGAACTGTCCGGGCATGTCTTGAGGGAAGGGATGCTGGATGATGTTCGGTTTGTAGCTGGAGTAGATATCTCAGTACCCAGATTCGGAAAGATAGCTCGGGGTGCCATTGTGGTCCTGAACTATCCGGAACTCGAACTGGTTGAGATCCAGATTGCCGAACAAGAAATTGATTTCCCCTATATACCAGGGCTACTTTCTTTCCGAGAAGCGCCTGTTATTTTTTCTGCCTGTGAAAAACTTTCCACAACTCCTGACTTGGTACTTGTGGATGGACAAGGGATAGCCCACCCAAGAAGACTGGGGATTGCTTCGCACCTCGGGCTGCTCTGGGATAAGCCAACTATCGGTTGTGCCAAGTCGCGTTTGTGCGGAGAGCATGCGCCAGTGGGGACAGAACGTGGGGATTCTGCTAAACTTGTAGACGGGAATGAAACAATTGGGGCGGTGTTGCGAACACGTGCAAATATCAAGCCACTGTTTATTTCCACTGGGCACAGGATAAATCTGAAGGCAGCCGTTCAATGGGTTCTTAATTGTGGTTGCGGCTATCGTCTTCCGGAACCGACCCGGCTAGCCCATCAGGCTGCTGGAGGGCAACTTAAAGCGGAGAAATAAATGGAAGAACTCAAGAAAAGACTCGAAGAACTTAAAACTCGCATCGATCGAATGAAGGAGTATCTTTGACATTGCCGGAAAAGAAAAGGAGCTTACCCGAATTGAATCTGAATCCAGCCAGCCGGATTTCTGGCAGGACCAACAGAAAGCTCAGAAACTGATGCGGCGCATGGCCCGCATTAAGGAAACTGTTGAAACCTGGCACGATCTTGCAGGAAAGCAAGATAACCTCATTGACCTCATCGACCTGGCCCTTGAAGAGGGAGATGATTCACTGAAAGCAGAGAGTGCTGCTGAAGTGGATAACATTGAGCGCCTCATTGAGGAGATGGAATTCCAGGAAACGCTCGGTGGTGAATACGATGGCAATAGTGCAGTGCTTGCAATCCACGCTGGCGCCGGTGGTACCGAATCACAGGATTGGGCCGAGATGCTGCTTCGTATGTACCTGAGATGGTGCGAAAAACGGCACTATAAAGCTGAAGTCATTGAAACTTCAGTTGGAGATGAGGCAGGTATTAAAAGCGCTCTTATAGAGATAGAAGGTGATTATGCCTATGGATACTTGAAATCCGAGCGCGGCGTTCACCGACTGGTTCGGCTTTCCCCCTTCGATGCGGACCACGCTCGCCACACCTCCTTTGCACTTGTGGAAGTCATGCCGGAAGTTGAAAGTGACACGGATGTAACCATAAATTCTGAAGACCTTAAGATCGATGCTTACGGATCAAGCGGTCCCGGCGGGCAACACATGCAAAAAACCAGTTCCGCAATTCGGATCACTCATATCCCCACAGGCATTGTGGTTACATGCCAAAACGAACGATCACAGACGCGAAACAAAGAAACCGCTATGAAGGTTCTTGCGTCTCGCCTGCTAGAACTTGAGATGGAAAAGAATGCCGAAGAACAGGCTAAGCTCAAGGGAGAACATGTTACAGCCGGTTGGGGGAATCAAATTCGCAGTTACGTTCTACACCCATACAAAATGGTCAAGGACCATCGCAGTAACTACGAAACCGCCAATCCTGATGCAGTGCTTGACGGTGATTTGGACGAAGTGATCAAAGCCTATCTTAAATCCACCCTGGAAACGTAGGGGCGGACCAAGCGTTCGCCCAATTCATGAAGCAAGAGCAATCAGCGTGTCTGCCGCCCCTATGAGTTGTCTTCTTTCCCTGATTGCTGCCAGACATAAATAATACGACGCAGGGCTGTGAGGCTAGCTCCTACTGACAAAATCCATAATGCCACGACTAGTGCGAAGGATATCCCACTCAAGAGTAAACCCAGCGTTAATATAACGACCCTCTCCGGCCTAGCAAGTAACCCTACGTCACCTTTTAGCCCCAACCCCTCAGCCCTGGCTCTGGTATAGCTCACCATTATCGAAGCTATAATAGCAACATAGATCAGCACAACTTCGATATCATGATCTCCATCGGCATAAAAAATAAGTAATCCAGAAAATAGTGCCGCTTCTGAAAGACGATCGACGGTGGAATCAAAAAAGGCTCCGAACCGGGTGGTTTCCCCGGTCATCCGAGCCATTGCTCCATCAAGCATATCAAACCATCCGGAGAAGAGAACCAGTAATCCTCCGATGAAGAGTTCCCCAATGGCCAGTACCCATGCAGTGAATATATTGAAGAGCAAACCTATGATAGTCACTGCGTTGGGAGTCAGGTGAGCTTTCGTTAACAAGCGCGCCGGGGTTTCAGATAGAACTTTACCAACAGTGGGTTTGAGTCTGGAAATCATCAGTTAATCCTGCGGGTACATTTATCCAGTGTTTCTTCGTAATAATCCATCACTCTACGTGCAACTTTGTCCCAGGTAAATTGTACTGCCTTCTTTCTTCCCTCAGTCCCAAGACGTTCGCGAAGTTCTTTATCGTTGATGAGCAGATCAAGCGCTCCGGCAAGTGTTTTGACATCCTTAGGATTAACCAGCAAGCCGTCAACCTCGCGGGAAATCACACTGGCATACCCACTTATATTTGTTGCCACAATTGGTTTTGAGGCTGCCATACCCTCCAACAAAACAATACCAAAGCTCTCACCACCGGTAGCGGGAGCACAAAAAATATCGGCTGTGTGATAGTATCGTGGTAGATCTTCACTGGAAGCGTATCCTACATAGACAACATCTTTAAGGCTGTAACCTCTAGTAATAAACTTGTAATGCAGGCGCATTTTGTTAAGAGGCCCCACTACAATGAGCCGGATATTGGGATTTTCTCTTTTGAGATATCTATAAGCCTCAAGTAAATATCGAAAACCCTTTCGCTTCTCCAGCCGTCCTACAAAAAGGATGTTTATCTTTCCATCTAAATACTCTTCGAAAGGCTCTGTGTGTTTATCGAAATGGTCCAGATCAATACCATTGGGAATGATTGTATAATCCCCAGGAAAGTATTGACTAATGAAATCCAGAGCTGGTTGAGAAACGGCAATTCTCCCATCAAGCTTGGGAGTCCACTGATTGAGCCACGGTCGCCAAAACCAATACCCCCAACTTCTTGGCCGAGTAGCATGAAAAGTCCCAATGTTCACCGAACGCGAATAGCGCAAGCACGCAGTAGTCAATGGCGGAAACAGTGGTTCATGCATGTGGACTATATCGAACTTCTCGGTCTCGAGTAACTCACAGAGATGAGCGGAATAGAAAATCCTTGGTGAAATCGGCGACCGAACTATAGAACCACTGGCATGAATAGGAATAGGTTTGCCGATAAAATGGATGTTGTCAATGTGGGGAGGATCTTCGGGGCAAGAGCAGGGGAGAATATAATGAACCTCATGCCCCATCTGGGTAAGCTTACTACCCAGACAAAATATATGATGGTTTACGCCGCCCGGAAAAGCATAGTCATACGGTGAAACCTGTACGATTTTCATTTGACGATTGCTGCTCTTCCGCCTTCAGAAATCATCCGCTTTGTTATTTACGGCTTTTCTTCGATGCAGTCTTTTTCTTTTTTGTCATAGCGGGAGCCTTGGGCGGTGCTTTTTTCTCGCCAGCTATGAAAGCTTCGGTCATGATATGAGCTTGATCGTCTGTGTACTGTATCGGAGGTGATTTCATGAAATAAGACGATGGCGCAACCAGTGAGCCGTTCATGCCCCGGTCAAGAGCCAGTTTGCAGCACCTGACTGCATCAATCACCACACCGGCAGAATTAGGACTATCCCAGACCTCAAGTTTGCATTCAAGGTTTAAAGGCACATTCCCAAAAGTAGTCCCTTCCATACGGATATAGCACCATTTCCGATCATCAAGCCAGGGAATGTGATCGCTGGGACCAACATGGATATTGCCCTCGCCTATATCATAATCGAGCTGTGAAGTTACTGCATTAGTCTTGGATATCTTCTTCGATTCCAAGCGCTCTCGCTCCAGCATGTTATAGAAATCTGTATTGCCACCAAAATTGAGCTGATAGCTTCTATCCACCCTAACACCGCGATCCTGGAAAAGGCGGGTCAATATTCTATGTGTAATAGTGGCCCCGACCTGCGACTTGATATCGTCTCCGATAATCGGCAGGTTCTTTTCTTTGAATCTCTTTTGCCAATACGGCTCACGGGCAATGAAAACGGGGATGCAGTTAATGAAACCGCAACCCGCTGTGAGAATCTGCTCCACGTACCATTTTGTTGCTTCTTCACTGCCTACCGGCAAATAGCTTACCACCACATCCACTTCCCTTTCCTTCAGAATCCCTACGATATCTGCTGTCGGTCCCGGAGCTTTGGTGATAACCATCTTGAGATACTTCCCTAATCCATCATGGGTCATGCCTCTATCAACCTTTACTCCAAACGAGGGAACATCACAGAACTTGAAGGTGTTGTTAGGCTCAGTGTAGATGGCTTCTGAGAGGTCCTTACCCACTTTATTCTTGTCTATATCTATAGCCGCCACAAAGTTGATATCACTTATGTGATAGCCCCCAAGGTTCACATGCATCAATCCGGGAACAAAATCATTTTCATCCGCATTTCTGTAGAAGTGTACACCTTGAACAAAAGAAGAAGCACAGTTGCCAACACCAATTATGGCCACATTAATTTTACCCATGAGTCAAATTTCTCCTTAATTGCTAAATTAGGACATAATCTTTCTAAATAATGGTCGTCTTACTTGCTATAAAGAGTACCATAAACCAAAGACTTTGGACAAGTTGTTTTGGTCAACATTATTGTTGTGACAAGCGGTCCAAAACAGATACACATTGTGTTATATTTCCAGTATCTTGACACCAACCCAGTCATGGATGAAAATAGAGCAACATGATTTGCGATTTCCATACCCATACATTTCTGAGTGACGGAGAACTGTCTCCTATGGAGTTGATTCGCCGCGCGGTCAACAATGGTTACCGAGCCATAGCCATTACCGATCACGCTGGACCCGGGGAATTGGAACGATTCATTTCTGAAATTTCGAAAGACTGTGCTCTAGCTGAGAAACACTGGGATATCAAGGCTATCCCGGGGGTAGAGCTTACCCATTTACCAACAGCAGCAATTGCTGATGTGGCCAGGCAGGCCAAAGAAATGGGAGCTAAACTCGTGGTAGTCCACGGGGAAACTACCGTTGAACCAGTGGAGAAAGGCACCAATGCAGCCGCAGTAGGATCGCCGCATGTCGATATACTTACTCACCCTGGTATGTTAACTGACAATGAAGCCAGAGCAGCAAGTTCAAATGGAATCTTCCTCGAAATCACTGCCCGAAAAGGACACGCACTAACTAACGAACACGTAGTGAAAGTAGCTCGCGCTGTTGGGGCAAAACTTATCCTAAACTCCGATGCTCATGATGAGGATGATTTACTCACGCCAAACTCTGCTAACGACATTCTCCGAGGGGCTGGTTTGAGTGAGGAGGAAATCGCCCAGGTGTTGCAAACTAATCCAAAGGAATTATTGGAACGCATATATAAAAAATAGGAGTTTCGGTTAAAAAGATAACCGAAACTCCCTTTATAAAACTCTAGTGCAGTTATCAGCTATTACTTGCCTATTCTGAATACCTTCGTACCGCACTTGGGACAGACACCTTGAGTAGCTGGTTTCCCATTCTTGAGAGTAACTTTCTTCGGATCCTTAATTTCCTTTTTCGCTCTGCACTTGAAACAATAGGCCTCCATTTAGCTTTACCTCCTTTGTGAACGTGGCTTGTGCTAGACTACACTCTTCAAATTTCGATGTCAAGTTCTCTCTACACTCAAATTGGAAACCGATTTGAAGCGGAGCATCCTAATCAAAACCATGCCATGCTACCAGTTCTTCCATGGATTCCCTACCCGACCGAAAAGTCGCTTTTGGGCTGGAAAGATCGGGATACCCCACAGCCAAACCCACAATAAAGCGCTTCGATTCAGGTATATTCAATAATCTACGAAGGACATCAGGATAGATCACTGCTGCAGACATGACACACGTTCCCACGCCGTAATGCCACGCCGCTATCATGAGATTTTCCAGTGCAAGACCTGTGTCCAGAACCGACCACTCTTCTAGCGACTTATCGATATATGCAATAATGGCATTGGGAGCATTAAAAAACTGCGTCATGGAAAGCCACCAGTTATTCAGACCTTCAGGATCATCTTTCGAGAGTCCAAGGGCTTGACGAATGTCTTTTCCTAATACCCTCCCACGCTCACGATGAGGCCCTGAGAACTTGGGCCAGGGAATATCCAGGTTGGGCTTTTCGCCCGTTTTCATTTTCTCTCTAATGGCTGTTCTGAGTTCATTGAGGGTTTTTGGACTCAAAACAGCGAATTCCCACGGTTGCGTATTCTCCCATGATGGTGCCTTTAGAGTAGCTCCCATGATTTTTTCCAGAACGTCTCTGGGCACCGGATCGGGCTTGTAGGAACGTACACTTCTCCTGCCCTCGATTGCTTCGATGGCATCCATTTGGACACCTCCTTGATTCATCTGAGGCCGTTTAGTTTTAATTTCAGCTTCCATTTTATTAGGGCTCAAAAGCTTTTTACCCCCACCTGTCACGTAGCGCGATCCTTAAGGATCGCTTCTGGCGAGGCTAAAGCCTCGCGCTACATTCTGAACGGCCTTTCATCTCTAACTCTGACGCCCAATTTGAGCTGCTTCTTCTATGGCTTCTCGAACAGTCCTCGCAGAGACACAGTCGCCTATTTGATGAATCTCGGACACGAGCCCTTGAAGTTTCTCAGCGAGTTCACACTCAGGTTGAGAGCCCACAGCGATAATTATTGTATCCGCTGCTGCAAATATCGATTGGCTATCTTTGGTATACTCAATACCCGATTCGGTGATTCGCTCTGCTTTCGCTTCAGTGATCACCTCGGCACCATGCTGCCGAAGATGCAGTCTCAGTGATGAAAGGGTGGTAATGCCCATATCCTGCCCGATTTTATCCAGCATTTCCAGTATGGTTACGTGTTTCCCCTTCTGAGTAAGTTGAATGGCAGCCTCGGCAGCCATCGCTCCACCCACTGCTAGGAACACAGCAGCTTCTGCACTGGTCGTACCTTTTTTGGCAACGAACAAAGCGGTCTCGATGCCAACGGCTCCACCGCCGATGATCACTACCGTTTCCCCAACTTCTGCCTTGCCTTCCAACACATCTGCAGCAAAGACCACGTTTTCTCCCTCGATGCCGGGAATATTAGGATGTATGGGAATAGCTCCTGCCGCCAGTATCACTACATCGGGTTTCTCCCGCGTAATCAGTTCAATATCAACTTCTTTGCCCAACTTCACTCTCACTCCTGCCCTTTGAATCGCACCAACAAGATAGCTGACAGCATTGGCTAGTTCTCCCCTTCCGGGGGGAATAGCGGCTAAATTGAGCTGGCCTCCAAGCTTATCGGCCTTTTCAAATAGCGTTACATTATGGCCTCGCAACGCAGCGACTCGGGTAGCCTCCATCCCTGCGGGCCCTCCACCTATCACGAACACTTTCTTGGATTTCTCAGCTCGAATTAAGTCAAACTCTGCCTCTCTTCCCGCAGCCGGATTGAATACACACGATATCTCTCGCATCGAAAAGGCAGAATCAAGACAACCCTGGTTGCAGCCGACGCACGGTCTGATTTCGTCGAATCGGCCCTCGGCAGCTTTGTTAGGCAGTTCGGGGTCGGTCAATAACGCACGAGCCATACCGATCATGTCGGCTTGACCGTTTTGCAGGATTTGTTCGGCGAGGAACGGATCATTGATCCGGTTGCAGGCGATTACTGGGACATTAACTACTTCTTTGGTACCCTGAGCTAAATAGACAAACGTGCCTCTGGGCACATCCATCGTAATGAGGGGTATGAACGACTGATGCCATCCAGCCGTCACGTTAATGACATCCGCACCCGCTTTTTCCACAGCCTGCGCCACAAACTTCATCTCACCTTGTCGATTGCCGCCTTTCATGAATTCATCACCGCAAGTTCGATAGGAGATAGGAAAACCGGGCCCAACGCTTTCTCGTACCTTTTCAACAGTCTCGACCGGAAATCTCAACCGTCTTTCGAAATCGCCACCATATTCATCGTCACGATTATTGGTCAGTGGAGAAATGAATTGATTGAACAGATATCCACCTGTCCCAGCGAACTCCACACCATCAAATCCGCCCTGCTTGGCACGCTCAGCGCCTTCGGCAAAATGAGCAATGGTTTCCCTGATCTCCGGAATAGTCAGTTCACGAGGCACAACTCCAGTGAGCTTGGAACGAACCGCCGAGGCAGAAACAGGCGGGCTGCCATCAGGCATAGCCCAAAGTGATGAACCAAGATGCAGTAATTGCGCAAAGGCCTTAACATCATATTCATGAAGTGCATCGGTCAAACGCCTTATCCCCGGGAGACATTTGTCATCTTCCATGGCGGGATGCATGGGTAAGTTCATGCCGAAATCGTTGTAGGCGCAGGGTACAATAATGAGCCCTGCTCCTCCTTTGGCCCTTTCGACATAGAAGCGAATCAAACGATCGGTGATCGTGCCATCCTGCTCACAGTATCCTATACCCATGGCCAGCATAACGATTCGGTTTTTAACTTCAATATCGGCGATCTTGATCGGCTCGAATAACTTTCTCATATAATGTATCCTGTTTAGGTTTCAGATTTGGCTACCCAGCGATTCTAAATGTTGTAACGTCGTGCCAAACTTGAGCTCAAACGCTTTCGCTCTTCGATAGTAGAAATGCAAGTCAAAATCCAGATCAACCCCGATGCCGCCATGAAGCTGCTGGGCACTGAATGCCACCCGTTGGCACGCTTTATTGGCAATGATTTTGGCAATCATGAGTTCTCTTGCTGCCGGTAGACCTTGAGTCAACCGCCAAACTGCCTGATAGGCAACCCATCGAGCACCATTGGCATCGATGTACATATCGGCCAACCGGTGCTGCACAGCCTGGAAAGTACCAATTGCTCTATCAAATTGGAACCTGGTTTTGGTGTATTCGGTGGTCATTTCCAATTCCTGCTGAGCTCCGCCTACCATCTCGACGCATTGCAGCGCCGCAGCCTTTTCGAGGACCGATTTAATGAGAGGCAAACCTTTGTCCGTCCCACCAATCATATCATCTGAAGAAACCTGCACGTTCTCGAAATCTACCCGAAACTGCTTGTCGGCAGCGATTGTCTTTACCGGGGTCAAATGGATACCCGTCGTCTTTGGATTCACCAACAAAACGGTGATCCCATTTTCATCACCCGGTTTCCCCTCAGTTCGAGTCACTACAAGTAGTAGATCAGCCACCTGAGCGTAGGGAACAAATAATTTGGTTCCATTAATCTCATATCCTCCACCTGCAGGAACTACGCGGGTTGAGACAAATGCTGGATTATTGACCACTTCGAGCTCTTCCCAAGCCAGTGTCAGGATGAGATCACCTGAAGTCACTTTGGAGAGATATGTCTCCTTCTGCCCGTCAGTTCCACCTTCCACAAGTAGTTGCGCTCCAATTGCGGTGCTAAACATCGGTCCTGGCATGGCAGCGCGACCAAACTCCTCAAAAAGAACCGCCTGATCGAGCCAACTTAGACCCACTCCACCGTATTCCTCAGGCACCGTGATTCCCATCCAGCCGAGTTCGGCCATCTTTTTCCACAATACGGGTGAGTACCCAGTCTTGCTTTCTTCAAGCTCCCTCACCACTGATTTAGGACATTCGGTTTTGAGGAAATCCCGTGCTGAGTCCCTGATTAATTTCTGTTCTTCATTCAGGTCAAAATCCATCTCAAACCTACCTCATCGTGATCTGGGCATGCCCAATCCAACCATAGCAATAATGTCCCTTTGGACTTCATTCGCGCCGCCACCAAAAATGAAGATCAAATCATCCCTAAAGTGTTCATCGACCAAACCGTCAGAAGGTGCCAGCGGATCGGGGGATTGTACTTGACCATAAGGCCCCATTATCTCCAGTAAAGTGTTATTTATTCGAATATTTAGTTCAGAACCAAACACTTTCACCGTCGAAGCTTCTGCCCAGACTGGCAGCCCCTTCGTCATGTTGTCCACAACTTTGAAGTTAAAAAGCTTCAGTACTTCTACATCCGCCTGCAATTCGGCAAACTTGGCACGCACTCCGGCCTGATCGATGACAGGTTTCCCATTGGCCATCGTCTTCTTCGCCCAATCGATTGTCTTGTTGATACGGCGCGTCATCGGGTACGAGGCAACGAGGGCGATTCGCTCCCGATCCAATTGATAGACAATACATTGCGAGCCGGTGTTCTCTTCACCAACAAGGCAACTCTTTGGCACTCTCACATCATCGAAGTAGATGGCGTTTGTTCGATGACCACCGACTGTATAGATGGGTGTGATCGTTATACCCGGCATATCAATCGGGATCAGAAAGAGCGATATCCCTTTGTGCTTCTTGGATGCATCAGCGTCAGTGCGAGCCGCAAGCCAAAGGTAATCCGCTATATGCGCGATACTGGTAAATACCTTCTGCCCATTTATTATGTACTCATCGTCCGTTTTAACAGCGCTGGTGGTTAGGGAAAATAAATCGGTACCTGCACTGGGCTCAGTATACGCAATTGCAATTTCCATCTCGCCTTTGAGTATTTGGGGCAAGAATTCATCCTTTTGTTCCTGGCTGCCGTATTGCATGATAGTGGGCCCGACCGCGTTCAAAGTCAGCACCGGAAATGGCGCCCTCTCCCCATAGATGATCTCAAAGAAGATGTGTTGTTCCATGGGAGTGCGCCCCTGTCCGCCATACTCCTTTGGCCAACCTACACCTAACCAGCCATCAGCCCCTAACTGATGAATGAACTCTTTCGACAGTGGTCCGCCGTATTCACCCCTGCCGAATACTCCCGGGTCCGTGTGTTTGTTCATATTGAGGAAATTCACACTCTCGGCTCTGATCTCCGGTGTCAAATGCCTGGCGAGATAATCGCGAAACTCCTGTCCGAACTGTTCCTGTTCCTGTGTTAGTGAAAAATCCATAATTACCCTTTTTTGTGAACATTTTCAATCTAGTGGGATGCGACCCTCGATGGCGTCATCTCCCCAAAGTTGACGAGTCAGGTCCTCATAATCAGGTCCACGCCGCAATTGGTGCCCACCCGAAACATTGATGGCCTCGCCGGTAATCATCGCTGACTCCGGCCCGACCAGAAAACGGACTGTACTGGCGACATCCTCAACATCGACGAGACGTTCGTTCAGGGGCATTTGAGATAGATAACTCGCCCTGATTTCCGGGTCATCAACTACGCCTGCTGTGAGTTCCGTTGGTGTCATACCCGGCCGCACTGCATTCACTCGAATTCCAGCCCGTCCCAACTCGTCGGCGGCGCCCGCAACAAGCGCCTCGATCCCGGCTTTTGAAACACAATATGTGGTCATATACGGATGAGTAACAGCCGCGCTAATGGATGATATGGCAACGAACGAACCACCGCCGGCATTCACCATAGCTCTAGCGGCATGTTTAAGCGTCAAAAACGTTCCTGTCAGGTTGGTATCAATAACCATCCTCCAAGTATCCATATCAGTTGCAATGATCGGGGCAAGCATTCCGGTCCCAGCCGCCGCCACCGCTATATGCAGTTTGGCGTCGTCACCTGCGGCAAAACAAACCGCTGAACGAACATCGTCCTCATTGGTGACATCGCAGATCATCGATTTCACACTTCGCCCATCTGGCATTTCAGTTTCCAATCGTTCCACCGCTCGCGCCAGGCGATCCGGATCACGGGCAGCAATCGTCACCATAGCCCCATCCAGTATTAACCTGCGAGCGCAAGCAAAACCGATCCCACTACTTCCACCAGTCACTAGCGCTCGCAATCCTGTCAATTTATTTTCAGCCATATGTTCCTCAGGATATTTTTAACTCGGAAACTCCTAATACCTAACTCTAGCTGTCATTAACGATCCTCCATCGCGGCTGATCGAAATTATCGGGCCAAGATGATTGGCAAGCGTTCCGTTCCCACCCTGTAAATAGTCTCATCAGCAACGTTCACTTCGTACACGCCAAAATTGTCACAGCCAAATCGTTTGGTATCGGTGAAGGAATATCGCTGAACACCGTCAAGGTCCAGCGCGTAAGATTGGGCTGCTGCATACAGAGCTTGCGAATCGATGTTTGCCGGGCCAACGGCTTCGGCTGCATTTTTTATAATTTGCATCATGATATAAGAATGTGATGCCGAGAGATATGAAACACCAGCTTTCGTTATCTTTTCCAATTCTCCAGGGGAGTGATAATCATGCGCAAGTTTATTTATCAGGTCAATGAGTTCGCCCTCTTCGTTCCACCACTTGGCTTCCCGGATCATCAGCATGCCATCTATTTTGTTCCAGACTCCTGCATCGCTTACCAAGGCGAAAAAGGCTACGTGCGGATCGCTTCCGAGGAATTTCGCTTTGCCATCTGCTTCTCGATATTCTTTGACAAAGGTTACCAGCGATCCGGGAGGAGGTACCACATAATCGCAGTCTTTCAGCGCCTGCGCTTCTGATTGCCAGATAAAACCCATATCGGTCAGATACTCACCCTCCCACTCAAATTTTTCGGGGTGATCATTACAGTATTTCTCCAATCCTTGAGCCATGGCGAATTCGATATTCACTGCCCAGCCAGCCAGCCCGATTTTGGCCGGACCCTTGGTAGCATAATCCCAGTCATTTTCCGCGATCCAATCCAGGAAAGTGTAATACAGATCGGCGGGATGCGTACCTGCAGTAAAGGCGTATCCAGGCTGTTCGAGCAAAACATCCTGGGCACTCGACGCAAACAGCACTACTTCGTCTTTATCGACCACTGACTTCAAGGTTTCTATCGCATTTGGATCGGCGGCATAAATCAGGTCAGCTCCTTTATCGCGGAGCCATTTGTAGCCCGGAATGTGTCTAGCAGGGTCATACTGCCCGTCATAGTGGATCACTTCCAACTCAACCCCTGGAATGAGGTTCTGTTCATTGAAATACCGGGCCATGTCCTCAAGCGCAATATCAATGACTGAAAGTGCGTTTGCTATTGGGCCGGTTTTGTCTGTCAGGTTGCCAATAGTGATGGTCACAACCTCCGAGAATTCACCTGTCTGCGATGTGGATTTGGCTGTTCCCTTTTCATCATCGCCTCCACAGCCAGCCAGCAGTGGCAATGCCAACAAAACCACGACCAATGCAACCAGTCCGAACTTGCTTGATAATCGTATCATTTCAACTCCTTTTTGCTATTTTGGGCGAAATCATTCGAGATCACATTAAGGTCATTTCCTGACAATTAGTATCGATAGTCAGAACAGGCTCAGTAAGACTCTGAACCTCCTCAGGTGACCATCCAGGGGCGACCTCTTTCAGCACGAGACCTTGATTTGTCACCTCGATAACCGCGATATCAGTTACGATGAGATCAACGCATTCCAGAGCGGTAAGAGGATAGGTGCATTCTTTGACCACTCTGCAATGGCTTTCCTTGGTTATGTGATTCATAGCGACAATAAGCCTCTTGGCCCCCTCTGCGAGGTCCATAGCCCCACCAATTGTCAGTTGCTTTTCAGGTGTTGCCCAGTTTGCCAGATCGCCTTTTTCGGAAACCTGAAAAGCTCCCACAACGCTCACATCGATGTGTCCGCCTCTCATCATTGCCAGTGATTCCGCCTGCCCGAAAAAGGACATTCCTGGCTGCGGGTGCACTGTTTGCCCGCTGGCGTTGGTGAGGTCCAAATCCCCCTCACCGGGGAGAGTAATCTCGCCAAATCCCAGAGCTCCATTTTCGGTATGAAACATAACTTCCCTACCGGCAGGAACGAAATTTGATGCCAATACAGGGATACCTAGTCCCAGATTTACCACGTCACCATCCTGGAACTCCTTAGCCACACGCAGGGCCATGGTCTGTCTGTCCAGCTTCTCTTTTTCAGCCATGCTAGCCCGCCTTTTTTGGCCTGCCTTTCCAGGTTTCCATGAACTTCTGGTGAGATTCGGTAAAACGAGAATCGATCTCCTTCTCACCCTGCGCATTCGATTTAGCGGCGTTTCGCGGTCGATTTATCACCCTGTCTACATACACGCCAGGAGTAACAATGGTTTCAGGGTCAAGCTCTCCCAATTCCACGATTTCATCGACCTCGGCAATGGTTACTTTTGCTGCGCCAGCCATCGTTTCATTTACCGTTCTTGTTGCTTTTCGATAAACAAGATTGCCCCAGCGATCAGCTTTGTGTGCTTTGATCAGCGCGAAATCGGCCTTTATCGCGTACTCCAGCAGATGCACTCGTCCATCGATGATTCTGGTTTCCTTTCCCTCTTGCACCATCGTGCCGGCACCAACCGGAACATAGAAAGCCCCGACCCCTGCTTTGGCAGACCTGATCCGCTCCGTCAAAGTCCCCAGAGGGACTTTCTCCACTTCCACTTCGCCTGCTCTGATTTGCCTTTCGAGGCTATTTTCTAACATGATACTTGATGGCGCAGAGACAACAGCTTTCTTAACCAGCCCACTTCGCATAAGGATATCAATGTCTTCAGTGAACTTGTATCCCTGGATTGCCCATATATCCGGGCCGAACCCCCCGATATTGGATATGGTTGTGAGGTTCTTCACCCCTTTTCGGGCAAGAGCTTCAAGCAGGAGACTGGGACAACTGGCAGCAGTTGCGAATCCGCCGACCATTACGGTGGCGCCATCGAATATATCGGCAACAGCTTCATCGAAGCTTCCCACTATTTTGTTGATAGGCATCGGTCGCCTCCTGTCAATCGAGACGAGCAGAATCTGAAGGGTTCTATTCTGCGCCCAGGATTTCAACCGCCTCTGTCATCATATCTTCCATGATTTTTCTGACCGACTTGCGTTGCTTGATCAAACCAGCGGCGTTTCCTGCGGCACTGGTAGCATATTCCTGTAAGCCGGGTTTATCGAATAGTGATGCCGAGTACGAATCTTCGGTAGAAAGGAAAAGCGGCATCGGTGAATAAAGGTTCTGCAAGGGCATCGGAAGGGTCGCCGGTGCGTCCGGCTGCTGCCAGCGCTCGATATATTTGCAGTTCAGAACGCGGGCCGTTTTCCCGGTATATATCTTACTGATGACAGCATCTTCGTCGGTAGCCTCGATTACCCTGTCCTTCAAGAAGTCTACCAGTGGGCTTTCGTGGGCAGTTAACCATATGGTGCCTGTCCACACGCCGACGGCTCCTAAAGCCAAGGCGGCAACAAGTCCTCTGCCATCCGCTATGCCGCCGGCAGCCAGTACGGGGGTAGGGCTGACAGCATCAACTACCTGAGGAACCAGGGCCAGAGTCCCTATTCTCCCGGTATGCCCGCCCGCCTCCGTTCCCTGGGCCACAATGATATCAACGCCTGCCTCAGCCGCGCGTTTGGCGTTCTTGACGTTGCCAACAAGGGTAGCACACTTTGCTCCTGCCGAATGACACCTGTCCACAATCTCCCGATTGAATCCCAGTGCAGCAGCAATGATAGCCGGCTTTGTCTCGAGGGCGGCATCCAGTTGTTTTAACTGTGATTCATAGGAGCCGCCAATACCGAGTTCCAGGAAGACGTCCATTCCCGCTCCACCCCAGATTTGTTCAGGTAGTCCTAATGGGGCCTTGAATTTGTCCATGAAGTCCTTGTACCCCTGGGGGATCATCGCCATCAATTGCTCATGGGTTATCATTTCAGGGGCGGCAGATGGAAACACAAGGTCTATCCCGAAGGGTTTATCGGAATGTTCCTTTATCCAATTTGCCTCTATCGCAATTTGTTCAGGAGGCAATGCCAGAGCCCCCAGAACACCACACCCCCCGGCGTTACCCACTGCTGCTACTACATCGCGACAATGATTGAATGCCATAACCGGATACTCGATATCCAGCATGTCACATAGTTTGGTGTGTAGACTGATTGCCATTCGTGTCACCTTTCGTAGCTCTGTTTAAAATGGTTCGTCTATCAATCTCTAAGGAATAATGGCAGATCGAGACACCAGCCCTTTATCTTGTGCCTCGAATGCCTCGTTGATCTGCTCCAACGGATATGATTTGGCGAGAATCTTGTCGAAGGGGTATTTATCTTTGGTTCGGCTCAAGAAGTCAATCGCTTGTTTAAGGGCTTCGTCACTGTAATAAAGCACACCATGGATGCTCTTGTTCCCGCTCACCAGTGCGGACGGGTCCAATTCAAATGGCCTGCCGGGACTTATATTTCCAATTTCTAGATACCTACCGCCTTGGCCCAGCATACTGACACCTTCGGGGATGGCCGCCGGGATTCCTACAAAATCAGCAGCTACATCTGCTCCCTTGAATTCGGTGAGTTCCAGCACTCGCATCATACGCTCTTCCGGGGTTTTGTATTCTTTCATATCAATGATTTCATCGGCACCAAATGTTTTTGCCAATTCCAGCCGGTTATCGATGCCATCAATGACGATTATCTTATTGGCGCCCATGTCTTTGGCAACCGCGGTGGCATTGATTCCCAATCCGCCAGCTCCCTGAATGACGATCGTCTCACCAAATCGGAGATTCACTTTATCCAAGCCGTAAATAACTTCTGACAAAGCGCAATTGACTGGAGCAACCATTTCGTCTGTCAGGTCATCAGGCACTTTGATAACGGTTTGATTTGGCTGAAGATAATAGTATTCCGCATAGGCTCCAGTGAAATGGGGGAAGGGCTCAACGGATTTGAACGGGAAAAGAAGGTTCATCCCACAGGCAGCGTCTTCTCCCCTCAAACATGCGGGACAACGGCCGCAAGGATTGAAATAGCGGTATACCACACGATCCCCTATAGCTAATGGTTGGCCAGCCGAATCGGTGGTAACACCTTCACCCAGCTTGGCAACTTTTCCCGTCATTTCATGTCCTATAATAGCCGGCAATTGTAATCCGACATGATTTACCAGATCGAGTTCCCCACGCCACATATGAAGATCAGATCCGCATATGGTGGCCATTGTGATCTTAATCAGAATAGCTCCCGGTTCAGGTTCAGGCACCGGGTATTCTCTAATCTCAAAAGGTTGGCCCACTCCCAGGTAAACTGCTGCTCTGCCCATTTCTGTCATTGGAATCCTCCTTTTATTATTGGGCAGACACATGAGTCCGCCCCTACTTTTTTATTGAATTGACCAGCGACGTCGGAGTGCCTCCGCTTCGCTGATAAGGTTCTTCATAAACTCGTTGATGGTGGGAATACTGTCAATTACACCCACTGCCAGCGATCCAGGAACGGACCTGAGCACTTCCGCCTCCACTTCCTCTTCGGATGCCCCTTCCAGTGACACCGCTTTTGTATCACTGACCATCACTTTTTCCAGCTTCCAAAGCCACTCGTGCTCCGGCATAGAGTCTCTTTCCGCTAATACTTTAGACACTTCGTCAAGGTTCGGTGGTGTAAGGCATCGCTGGCGCAGCTTGGGTTCCGAAGGGGCGGTACTGGCTAGAAATTGCTTGTGCTTTTCCGATATGGGACATTCCTTTGTTGCCATGAACGCTGTTCCCATATACACCGCTTCAGCGCCCATCATAAGAGCTGCCATGAATCCGTGGGCATCCGCTATGCCTCCTGCTGCGATTAAAGGAACCTTCAACTGTCTGGCAGCCCAGGGAATGGCGATCATTGTCGGAACCTGATCCATAGATTTAAAACCAGCACCTTCAAGTCCCACAATCACCACGGCATCTGCGCCCTGCCGTTCTGCCGCCAGCGCGTGATTTATACTCGCGACTTTGTGTATCCACTTGATTCCGTGCTCCTGCAGCGGCTTTCCCAGATGGTCTGCACGCATCGGTGCGGTCTCTACAGCTACAATGCCACCTTCTTCAATGATGACATCCCTCATAGCCTCGATCTCCAGACAGCCCATTATTGTTAGATTGACCGCAAGAGGTTTATCTGTCATCCATTTGGCCTTACGGAGTTCCTCTCTAAACTTTCCCGGAGTCTGGAATCCACCTGCCGTAATCATTCCCAATCCACCAGCTTCTGATACTGGGACAGCGAATTCAGCGGTTCCGAAAGTCCCAAAAGCCCCTTGAATGACCGGGTATTTTATCCCAAACATCTCAGTTATCTTGGTTTGCCACATGGTATCCCCTTCAACATGTATTGATAAGAGCGGATTTCCCCGTCAGGTCGTATTCCCTCGGGCACTACCGTACCCAGATCATTGGTATCCATTCGGAATCCACCCTGAATATCGTTTCTTCAGCGCCATTCGCTTCATAAATACCGACGTTATCACAGCCGAACCGTTTGGTATCGGTAAAAGAAAACCGTTGAACTCCGTCTATGGTCAGGGAATATGATTGCGCAGCTTCGTAGATTGCTTGCGAATCGATATTCTCCGGGCCCACAGCCTCGACAGCATTCTTTATAATTTCGAGTAATATATAATGATGGTACGTCACCATATAGCTAACGCCTGAACGCATGATCTTTTGAGCCGAATCAGGGTGATTCTCGTGAAGTAGCTGTTTCGCCAAGTTTATGAGTTCCCCCTCTTCATTCCAATAATCGGATTCTCTGACTATTAGCATTCCATCGATCTCAACCCATAGTTGTGCATCGCTAATGAGTGAAAAGAACGCAGCATGCGGATCAGCTCCAAAAAACTTAGCCCGTCCTCCAATGTCCTTATACTGTTTTACGAATGTTACGAATGATCCAACTGGAGGTAATACATAGTCACAGTCTTTCAACGCCTCAACTTCATGGCCCCAATTAAAGCCCATGTCAATGAGATATTCTCCTGCCCACTCAAACCGATCCGGATGTTCGTTACAATATCCTTCCATTCCTTCAGTCATGGCAACGTTGATAGCAGTTGTCCATCCGGCCATACCAATTTTGGCTGGGCCGTTGGTAGCATAATCCCAATCGTTATCAGCTATCCAGTCTAAAAAAGTGTAATACAGATCGACAGGGTAAGTACCTGCTGTAAAGGCATATCCCGGTTTTTCCAACAATACGGCTTGAGCGTTTGATGCAAATGTCACAATCTGATCTTTATCAACCCGTGATTTTAGTGTTTCTATTGCATTCGGGTCAGAGGAATAAATGACATCCGATCCCCTTTCCTTTAACCATTCATAGCCCGGTATATGTTTCGAGGGGTCATATTGCGCATCATATTCGATCACCTTCAACTCAATCCCAGGGATAAGGTTTTCGTCATTGAAGTACTTGACCATATCTTGTAAGCCCATATCCATGATCGAGAGGGCATTCGCTGTTGGACCGCTTTTATCTGTGAGATTGCCGATAGTGATGGTAACATCCTCTCGTTCAATATCGACGTCATCACCAACGTCTCCTCCATTTTCTACGGTGCCATTATCACCACTACCGCCACATGCAACAATCAATGATAGAACTAAAACCAAGACAAACGCGATCCCTATTTCACTTGAGACTCTTCCCATTCGACCTCCTCTGCATAGTTTTAGTTCACATTAACTGTTATAAATACAAAAATCAAAGAAGTCATCATTCACCACGAACAACTGGTTCGATAGATGCCAAATGATTCCAGGAAGCACCCAGGTTCAACTCTCGAGACTTAGCCCATTCGAAGTAAAAATGGAGATCGTAATCAAGGTCCATCCCGATACCACCATGAAGGTGCTGAGCCGCATAAGCCACTCGCTGGCAGGCATCACCGGTCCATGCTTTGGCAATGGCCGTCTCTCTGCCGGCATGACGCCCTTTGTTCAGAAGAGACACCGCCCGGTAGGAAGTCCACCTGGAACCCTCCAGATCGGTCAGCATGTCCGCCAACCGGTGTTGTACTGCCTGGAAGCTGCCTATGGGTCGATCAAACTGAATCCGATTTGAAGTATACTCAGCAGTCATGGCAAGTGCTTGCTGCATGACACCAACCGTCTCTACACATTGCAGGGCCGTGGCCTTGCGAAGCGTTGATTCAACCAGTGCCCAACCCGCATCAATTTCACCAATAACATCTTCTGCTGATACTTTCACATCATCAAACGTAACTTCAAATTGCCTGTCCGCACTAACAGTAACCAGCGGAACACGCCCAATACCTTCGGTTCCTTTTCTCACCAGAAAGAGGGTAATACCTTTTCCATCCGCATTGACTTCTCCGGTTGCGGCTACCACTAATATGTAATCGGCCACGTGAGCATACGGAACAAATAACTTGGTTCCATTGATTACAAAGCCATCACCATCCCGAACTGCCCGGGTAGAAATGAATTCCGGCTTATAGTCCGCCTCCGGTTCACTAACTGCCATGGTCAGAATCCCGTCGCCATCAGCTACCTTCGGAAGCAACTCCTTCTTCTGGCTTTCATTGCCACCCTCCAATAGCGGAAGTACACCGTAAACAAGAGTATTGAAAAGTGGTGTTGGACAAGCTGTCTTCCCTACTTCTTCAAACAGGATAGCCAAGTCCAGCAAATCGCCATCCACCCCTCCATATTCCTCCGGGATGGCAAGGCCCAGCCAGCCCAGATCCGCCATCTTCTTCCATATCTCAGGGGAATATCCAAGTTCGCTTTCCTCCAGTTCCTTCACTAGCTTTTTGGGATACTCCGCATCAAAGAAATTCCTTGCTTCCTTCTTTAAGAGTTCCTGTTGTTCATTCAATGAAAAGTCCATGTATTCAACCCCCTCGTTCCCCCAATCTTGGGGGAGGTATTATGCCGGGGGGACACCCCCCGGAACCCCGGCAGGAATGAGTTCCTGCACCTTCTTTATGTCATCACCTCGATCTCGAATTTATCAGTTTTTTTGACAGGATAAACGAGATGAACAGGCCGTCATAATTTTGTTAATCCTGTCGGAAATCCCATCAAACCGATTCCTTCCACTTTCGAATGTATTCAATGTAATAAGAATCATCCCCTTCCAGTTCACCCCTCACCCAAACCGCATGATCTTCCTTCAGATTATCTTTTATTTTGGCTGGTATTCCGGCAATCATTGATCCGTCAGGCACCTTCATTCCTTCCGGTACCAGAGCGCCTGCAGCTACAACACAGTTGTTTCCAATCTCAACCCTCTCCAACACAGTGGAATTCATACCTATCATTACCCGGTTTCCGATCTTTCGAGCATGGACAACTGCGCCATGTCCGATAGTCACATTTTCACCGATTTCAAGAAGCGACCGCTTGTTTCGCTCCCAATCCTCACACGCCCCGGCATGCAGAACACAGTTGTCTTCTATGATCACGCATCGGCCGATTTTAATGGTACCCATATCACCGGCGATAGTCGTCCCCGGCCAGATAATCGAATACTCACCGATCTCCACATCGCCCCGAACATGCGCTGTCGGATGAACAAAGGAGGATTCAGAAATACGCGGTGTTTTCCCGTCAAAGCTTTCAAGCACTTTCTCACCTTACTCTGCCAAATAGTCTGTCACAAAGCTGATTTTGGACTGCGTCAGTAATACTGACGCTCTTTTCGCGGTAGTAGAACTACCGCACTCCAGAGTTTTGTACTTTTCATTTAGCAGTTTGAAATCCTGATCTACTATCTCGACTTCATCAATCCCAGACCCAGCATGGCGATAGAATCACGGAGAACCTCATTGGCACCGCCTGCAAATGTCATCTGCAGGCAGCTTTGTGATTCGCGCTGGAGTCTCTTGACGATACGCTTTGCCCCCGATCCATCCTTCAGTTGTCCGTACTGACCCAGGATTTCTAAGCAACCTTGAAAAACCCGCTGGATCTGCTCAGTCCCGAAAACTTTTATCATGGCCGATTCAACATGGGGTGTAACCCCCTGTGAAATCATCCACGCCACCCGATAATTGAGAATCTTGAGCACTTCCGTTTCGACCGTCATTTCGGCCAGTTTATTTCTCACCCAAGGCTGATCAATGACGAAAGCCCCTTCGTAGCGTTTGGTCTGAGCCCAAGTAGTTACATCACCTATATGACGTTGAGGCGCAGAGTGAGGAACCATCGCAATCCGCTCGTGAGCTAACTGGGTCAGCATATACTGAAACCCTTTGTTTTCCTCTCCGATGAGGTTCTTCTTTGGTACGCGGACGTTATCGAAGAACTCTACATTTACCCTGTATTCACCCATCAACCACATCGGCTCTATACTGATGCCCGGGCTTTTAGCATCTATAAGGAATATGGAAATACCCTTATGTTTCCTTTCAACACGGGGATCCGTTCGGGCAGCAATCCAGAAATAGTCGCACACATGTCCCCACGTGGTGAATATTTTCTGCCCGTTGATAATATAATCATCACCATCGGGAACTGCCGTTGTTTTTAGTGAAAAGAGATCAGTGCCTGCTTCAGGTTCAGAATATGCGATGGCAAAGACCACATCGTTCGATAGAATTCGGGGTAAGTATTCCCTTTTCTGCTCATCGGTTCCCAGAAGCATAAGTGTCGGGCCAACCGTCATCAGGGAAAGCACCGGAAGTGGGATTCGAAAATAACCCATGGCTAAATCAAAGAAGATATACTGTTCAATAGCAGAACGCCCCTGCCCGCCATATTCTTTGGGCCACCCGATACCCATCCAGCCATCCCTGCCAAGCTGCTTCATAAACTGACGACATAATGGCCCTTCTCCCTCAGGGTTTACGTCCAGTTCCTGCCGCAGTTCATTAGTCAAGTTTTGCTTCAGATAATCATATATCTCGCTTTCCAATTGCTGCTGCTCATGTGTTAATTCAAGGTCCATTCTTGCCCCTCTCTGGTCTTTAAACTGTCCTAACCCTGATCCTTCCGATACCGAAAGGACGGAACTAAAAAGCTGCCACAGAGACACCGAGGTCACAAAGTATTTATTTATATTTCACCCATCCCCACCACTTATAATTCAAATCTCTGTGACTCCGTGGCTTCTTT
>JABMQN010000023.1 GCA_013203045.1 Chloroflexota bacterium | reverse complement strand
TTCTTTAATCCCTTTGGGTTGAATTCCCCGCCGCTTGCGGCGATAAATACAAGGTTCCGAATTGATACCCCGTCAGCTTGCTGCGGGGTAGTTCATTAGCTTCTCAGAATATTTGTTATGGAGTTAGTTTCCAACTTCTGATCATTTACATTTCCCCCAATCAGTATTGGCGGTAACGCCTCTGAACGTGTTCCTGCCTAATTTGGATTTGCTCACGTCGCTCCTCAACTGGAACAGATCGCACATTACTTGGTAGATGGACTCTAATGTCAGCAAAGGGTACCTTCTTCGCGTTGACAGTCGGCAACTCTCCCGGATTCTCTGTATAGCTCCAGCGAGTAGCCATGAATCCTTGCGGTAAGTTCGTAGTATCCAACCAATTAGGGACACCGGGATCACGATGTGCCACCACATAACGCAATACACCATCAGTGTCCAACTCCGCCTGAAAAGCATTCAAGCTACTGGTATGGTTCGCATAATCCAGCGATTCGCCCCAGAGGTTGGAGAGGTGAAGCCCCATGTAAGCAGGTGAAACAGGTGTTCTTATCTCTATGATGAGCGCTTCATCTTCGCCAAGATCATAGACGCCACCTGCATAAACGTTCGTGCTTTGGCCACCACCAGTGGCCAGGTTTGCCGAGGCCGGGTCATTGAAAGCATTGCGGGGCATGAATTGTTTGCCATCGCCGTTCATATCCTGATACGTCTCCAGCACAACCGCATAGAATTCATTCCAGAACCTCATCTGGTTATTGACAATTTCGCCGATCCTTTCCATTTGGCCAACAGTCTTTGTCGAACTAAGCGGAGATGGATGTACCCCCTCGTTGCCCGCACGAGCAATGTGCAAATCAAGGGTGTCTTCCTTCCCCCAATCATAGAAGAGTTCCCTTACGACCAGATAGCGGGCGGTATAATCGACATCTTCAGTCGTCCCGTCCGGATTGTTACGTTGCCTGGTGGTCTTGGTTGCGATGAAGTTCCCAGAATACCCATGAGGGCATTCTGGCGCCAGCATAACCTCGAAAGAGCCATCTGGTTCCACGATAAGATTCGAAGAGTCCAGTGTGCCCGTATTCACACGGGAACCAGGCATCAACTCGGCGATGTTGCCGCTATCCCCGGCATACACATTAGTCGCCTCGAAGATCACGTATTGGGGTGCTTTCCGGCCCGAAGAAGTACGAGCCTCACCGCGCCAGTGTCGATGATCCTGTGCCTTGCCCTTTACCAAATACGTACCATTGCCATCAATTTCAGCGCACAGATAGATAGCATCTGCATTATCGATGGTAGCTTTATCGAGTGGCTGAATGGCCCGCCGGAAGTACGGGTAGTCAGGATCGCTGAGTGCGCGGTCGATCGCCCCAAAAAGGAATCCAAGGAGATACCGATAGCCCTCAGCCAGATTCCGATCTGTCGGTGGAGGAGGATAGAGCTTTGGATCGTCTATGACCTCTCTTGCTTTTCCTATTTCCTCGATCATCTGATCCCAGGCACCACGAAGGTGTACTTGGGCATTATCATTAGGTATATCTGCCATTGAACTGTCCTCCTCCGCTAATGAAACGATTCTTTGCCCTGATCGTATTATCTTAAGCTCTCGAACAACCGCTAGCTATGCGGAAATAGGTTGTAAAATTCATGTTTACTGTGCAGGCTCTATAGGCAGCCAATCACTGACCCTTACCAATTTCTTGTTCGAACTATCCATTTCATAGATCGCCAAACGATCGGGGGCTGCCCGTTTCGTCTCGCTGAAACTGTAACGCTGAATACCATCAAACGATAGCGTCATTGACTGGGCCGCTTCGTAAATAGCCTGTGAATCAACGTTCTCGGGACCTACAGCTTCAGCAGCAATCTTGATGCTCTCCAGGACCATCATGCCATTGACCACCGAGCCATAACCCTTGCCTTCATGAATGACTTCTTCATAAGAACCCGGGTGGTATTCCCGTAGAATTTGGGTCATCAAGTTCATAAATTCTGCGTCCTCGGCCCACTCCTCAGTCATGGCGATGTACAGCATTCCGTCAATCTCTTCCCAGAGCCCCATATCCTCCACCAACTTGTTCCAGGGGGTGTGAGAATCAGTGCCAATGAACTTCGCTTTGCTATGACCTGCTCGGAAATAATCCTTAACAAAAAATGGAAAAATGTTGGTTGGATATATGTAGTCACAATCCTTGAGGGCCTCCACTTGGACATCCCATTGGTATATTCCAGTGGGGATAATATGGCCACCCACCCACTCCATCCTCTCCGGGTACATTTCGGCATACTTCTCAAACTGCTCATAGATGACATGAAAATTGCTGGCTTCGTCGCCGGCCCCACCGACTTTGGCAGGGCCATTGGTCTGCCAGTCCCAATCATTCTCCATGATCCAGCTGATCAGGTTCCAAGCCTGGTCTTCCAACAAAGGGGCAGTAACAAACATATACCCAGGGATCTCCACGAGTTCTAACAGCCCATTAGCTACAAACAATGGGATCTTATCGTCCTCTGCCGAGCCTTGCAGGCCAGGTCCGGCGTTAGGAAGGAATCCCATAATCACATCAGCACCCCTCTCCTTCAACCATTCCCAGCCCGGTTTATCGCGGGCGGGATCTATCTGGCCATCGTATTCCACCAGTTTTACCTTTATCCCCGGGATAAGGTTGTTATCGTTGTAATACCTGATAACATCTGCCAGACCCAAATCTACTGTCTCCATTGCCGCAGATGCAAAACCTGTTTTGTCCGTGTGATGGCCGATGGTGATGGTAGATTTTTCGGCTGGTGTAACTGTATCCGTGGGTGAGGCTGTTGGTTGCGCCGGAGGAGACGACTCTCCATCATCTTCACTGGAACAGGCAGCCAGTATGGGCAATGTCAGTAATAGCATCACCAGAATAGATATTCCGAATTTGTTTTTGAGTTCCATTTATCCATACCTCCTTTATTTGGCATGAACGCTTAAGCCAATGGGTTGGATCTTGGGGGCGCGTAGTTATCGAACCTACAACCGGCAGAATGATTTCGCCATACGATATTGCACGTGGTTTCCAGTGGCGTTACAGTCCGATTCGGTAAATATCCATCCAACACCCCCTGTTTGACAAATGGCCTCCATCATCGCAAGTTCAGTCTTGTCCAACAACTCAACTAAAGTGCCATAATTCCCTTCTTTTTTAAAAATTGAAGGAATTTAATAATACAACTCCGGGGACTTAAATTCAAGACCATCATTCTGACGAAGCCGGACCGGCTTTCCAGCCTCCAATCCCGTCACTCGTCAGAATTTGTTCCGCTCCACCGATCATATCATCGATCAACTCTTTAGCGGTAGGCACATTGTCGATAAAGCCAATAGCCAGGGATACTGTGTCAAGTCCGGCTTCTTTCGGCACCCCTGCTCTCTCCGCCTTACCTGCGGCTTGCATTATCTCTTTGGTCCCCTGTGCCCCCATTAGTTCCTGAAGCTCTTCCAGCGTGGGTGTATGGAGAATGGGATCACGCCATTTCGGATCATATGGATCAGCCTCCACAAGCACTTGCTTGCGACGATCTGCAAGGGGGCACTCTTTGGCGATACAAAAAACTGTCCCCAGGAGCACCGCTTCTGCTCCGAGCGCTAGTGCTCCGAGAAAGGTACGCGCGTCTCCAATTCCCCCGGCCGCGATCACGGGTATCTTAAGTGCACGCGCCGCCAACGGTACACTGACAAACGTCGTAAGCATGTTTGGGCTCTTAAGTCCGGCACCTTCGAGTCCCATGATACAGACAGCATCCGCTCCGTGCTTTTCAGCCGAAAGTGCATGCTTGACTGACTGCACTTTGTGATACCAGAGCAGCCCGGCTTCCTTGATTCGCTTGCCGTGATCTTCCGAGCGGTAACCTGCCGTCTCGATCACGGGAACCCTCTCCTCAATAGCGACTTCGCGCATGGGAACAAGGATAGGATCCACCGTTGGGCTCAGGTTAACCGCAAAAGGTTTATCAGTTAGAGACCTGCATTTCTGTATCTCTGCCCGGAGTTTATCCGGTGTCTTGAGTGTCCAGGCAGTTATCATGCCCAGACCGCCGGCATTCGAAACCGCCGCCGCCAGTTCCGCTTTTCCGATCATAGCCAGTGCTCCCTGGATGATCGGGTATTGAATACCCAGTTGTTCTGTGATTCTTGTCTTCCATTCCATTATATTCACCTTCCATACACAAATTCATTGGAACTGAGGTGGACTCTTTCCGCCAAGAAAATTCTTGATCGCATGTTTCCCGATAGCCGCCACCGCCTTTTTACGGGGCATAAACCCCAGGATGAACATCATTCGACGGTTCGGCTTTCCCGTGATTATACTTGGTTGTTTCCTCAGTGCGCCAAGTGCTTCTTCAACCACTTGTTCCGTAGTCATCACGTAAGCCCCTTTCGCCGTACCTTCTTCCTCCATGGAACTCTTCAGCCCCGGAGATGATGTCAAGCCGGCAATACACGCCAGAACATCCACATTATAAGGGCGAAATTCATACCACAGGCTTTCTGCCATTACAATATCATATGCTTTAGTCGCCGCATAGTGCGTATAATAGGGGGCTCCGCGCAGACCCGCACCGGAAGACATCAGAATGATCCCGCCTCTCTTTCGCTCGATCATCTTTCGTCCAAAGTGGTAGGTCAGGCTCAGTGGCCCACGACAATTGATATCCAGTCGAGTAAGTTCGCCTTCCAAAGTGGAATCAAAAAACGCTCCCACGCTGGCCAAAGCGGCATTGTAAACCAGGAAACCTATTTCAATGTCATTCGTTTTATCGCTTATCACATCCAGCATTTGGGGACTGGCCAGATCAAGTTCGATGGTTCTCGTTTCCACGCCGTATTGCTGTTTGAGTTTGATCGCCTTGGATTCGAGAAGCTCTGGTCTGCGAGCTACAAGCACTATGTTCAGCCCTCGTTCTGCCAGGGCTGAAGCATAGGCGCCACCAATCCCCTCCGATCCGCCGGCAATCAAAGCCCAGGGGCCATATTTTTCTTTGAATCGAGCTGAAGACTTCGCCATTCTGCCACTTATGGTTATCGATGACTTACTGATCCAGCATAGAGAACATCTCTTCTGATGCCGCAGATGAGAACTCAATTCCACCATCGATATCAAACATCCGGCCTGTGATCCAGCTCCCGGCAGGCGAAGCCAGGTAGAGTGCCATCAGAGCAACATCTTCCGGTTCCCCCCATCTCTTCAACGGAACCGCCTCGGTGATAATGTCCCGCAGCTTTTCGGGGAAGAAGGCAGTTACCTCAGTCCATATTGGTCCGGGGCGAATGGCATTCACACGTACATACGGAGCCAGTTCCCACGCAAGTGTCTGGGTGATCGAATTCATCCCTGCTTTGGCAGCTCCATACGCGGGCAATCCCAGACTCGGATGCTCCGATTCCCGGCTGGAAATGTTAACGATGGCTCCCGATTTCTGCTCAAGCATAATCCTGGCAACGGCCTTGCTACAGATGAAAGCACTGATAAGGGAAAACCTGAGATCGGTCTCGAACTGGTGTTCATTCATATCCATCATCTTAGTGAAGGTGCCACCGGCAGCATTGTTGACCAGGATATCAATATGGCCGAAGGTATCTTTCGCCTGTTGTACCAACTGATCCACCTGATCGCTCTTGGTAACATCGCAGGGTATGGCAATCGAACGGCGTCCCATTGATTTGATTTCCTCGGCAGTGGCCTCAATTTCTCCTTGCGTCCGCGATGTGCAGACCACATCAGCTCCAGCCTCGGCAAAGACTTTGGCGATCACCTTTCCTATCCCTCTCCCTGAGCCAGTTACAATAGCAACTTTATCTGTCAAATAGAATCTTTCCAAGGCCATCTGGACCCTCCTTCAATTGCTCGGTTAGTGTCGTAGCGCGACCCTTAAGGGTCGCATTGGGCGAGGCTGATGCCTCGCTCTACGTGAATTTCTGTTCACTCTTCGACAAGATCAGATCAAACAGACGCCACCGGAGTCTTAATGTCCGAATCGTTCGTGCTGAGCTTTGCCGAAGTACGAACCGGTTTATCCGATCGTTTCTCCGGCAGGCATGGGTGTTTGATTCTCCCACCCAAACTGCTCGAAAAGATCGGCTAACTCCTCGCGGAGGGCATCAGCATCGATACCGAATTCGTCAAGTGTATATCGGTGCTCTGTCTTGTGCTTGCGCGCCCGGTTTTCCTCTTCCTCTAGGATACTTGCGTACTCTGGAGTCATTTCTAGCCCGAGTTTTTCGTACACTGCTTCAATAGTTCGTTTGGGACTTCCGACTAACTCCCGATAGTCCACGACTGTCCACTTTGTCTGGGGATGATTCTCAAGTACTTTGAACGGATACCAGTATGAATGAATGGATTGCCGCGCCAGAATCTGGATCGATTCTTCGGTTCTCTCATCCTTCCAGCCCATACGGCGCCAGGAGTCCTTCAGCATTTTCAAAAGGCTCGGTATGGCCTCACGGGGGTCACGGGCCATTACCACAAAGCGTGCATCCGGAAATTCCTCGATAAGGGCTTCTACACGACCGTTGAACGTCGGGTTCTTACTGAGGTGAGTCCTGTCTTTACCATTTAAAAGGAGTTGTCTGCGCAGGAATTGCTGGTAGCCACCCATCCATCTCTGTCGCCGCTTTTTAGGCCATTCATCCAGGTAATAAAAATCGAGTTGATCCATATAGGGGAAAAGCACAATCCACATACCTGATGCGCAAGAGAAGGTGAGTACGAAATCGTCTTCCTCAGGACTGTAAATGCCGGTATAATGCACATCCCGCGTCTTCTCAAATACCTTATCTTCCTTAGCAGTAAGTTTTTTATGGAACTTGGCGCCGAGTAATTTGCGGTCTATACGCCCTAAAAAACGAAAGATTTTCTTCTCGGTTAATGAAGGGAAAAACATCTCATAAGCAAGAAAATAGCTGTATTGATTCGGATCATGGGTCATCAGACGATGCATTAGTGTGGTGCCGCTACGAGCTTGCCCAATGATGAACACAGGTTCCTTCACCTTGAGTCGCCATAGTCTGGGAAATAAAATGTAATCGAGAAAGCAGAATATGGCATGTATCGGTGCCATAATCGGTACTACAACCAACATCATAATACGTGCCATACGTCGACCTCTCCGGTCTTTCTCTCGTATCGCTAGTTTCACCATTCGAAAGTAGTTTTTGAAATCGAAGAACATAAACATGAGATCCCCCTGTTTCCCTTGAGGGTTGCTACAATTTGACAAGTCTAGTATAATATAGGTTGCTATATAGTATCCTATATTGTTTTGCTCATTCTATCACCTTTAATTTTGCCTGTCAATACTATCGAATTTACATATATTCTGATAAAATTTCTTGCAAGAGAAACAAGATATCATAAACTTAGATCGAGAGGATCGCATAATGGCTACTACTTCAGAAAATCAGGTTCCAGTCAAACCAGTGTCCACATCAGATTACACCCTGACTCTGACTGAAGAACATGAAATATGGGTACTTCTGGGGCAGGTTTCAGACGGGATGTTGCGAGCGCGAGATAACGAGTTGAGGCCATTTGGACTCTCCTCGATTCAAGTCGGTGTATTGTATGCCATTGAGGCTGCCGGTGGATTCCTTACAGCTATTGAGATTTCGCGTCGTCTGGTCCGTCGTCCAGCAACGATTTATCAACTTCTTGATCGTATGGAGAAACAGGGTTTCATCACCTGCATCCGCAGCACAGAGGGAAAACGAGAAGTCAGGGTAGAATTAACCGAGAAAGGTGAAGAGGCGTACCGAAGCCACTCGCGGCAAGTCATCCCCCGCATACTTGGCTCACTGTCAGTAAAGGAACGAGATCAGTTCAAATCGACTTTGAAAAAGTTGCGTATTAAAGTTTTCGAAGAACTCGCCGAGCAACCCGTGTTTCCGTAAGTAGCCTTGTTTCAATTAGGGTCGAATTCCTCCAGGTCTCGGCTCGATTATTTGAGTCTCCCGTCCCGAGGCCATTTCCAATGCAGATAACAAGTAGTTGCGCAGTTCCCGAGGGTCGATCATCTCATCATAGTTCATCGCATCCACAGCAGCCCAGGCACCTCCCAGTTCAGCAGCATTGAGCGCGGATTGTGTATCCGAATCAGCATGGGACGCTGTCCCTCCCCCACCTGCCGGCATGGCACCCAAAGTCGCACTGGGAAAGGCAAGAGAGATAGTCTGATTATCAAATGGGTTCATTGTCATGAGCGAACTCCCGAAACCATAGGCTTTGCGTACAGTTACATGAAGTTTGGGTGAGCGCATTTTGGCTTGCGCTGCATACATTCGAGCCGCGGAGCGTAGGGCACCTGAACGTTCTGCTGCCACGCCAGCCATAATCCCTGGATTATCTGTGAGAAAGACTACCGACAAATGGAAAGCATCGGCCACCTCCAGGAAATGGGCAGCTTTGTTAGCAGCATCGCTATCGATTGTACCGCTTCTAACTAGGGATTGATTGGCAACAATTGCCACCGGCCGACCCCCAAGCCGGATAAATGCAGTAATAATTGATTCCCCCAAAAGTGGTTGCAGTTCCAAAACGCTATCTTTGTCAGCAACCATCTCGACCAATCGCTTCATGTCAAATGATTTTCGATGGTCCGGAGGAACAAGTTCCAGTATCTCATCGAGGCTTCGTTCACCCTCCTCGACATCTTCAATTCGTGGCGGGAGCGCCCATGCATTTGTTGGAAGATAGCTCAGATAGCGACGCACCATTTCAAGCGCTGAATTGTCATCTTTTGCTACATTATGCACTACCCCACTCTCTTTGACATGAACATCCGCGCCACCGAGTTCTTCTTTGGTCACTCTTTCTCCGGTAGCAGCTTCAACCAGAGGTGGCCCAGCCGAGAATATCGCACTGCCCTGAACCATTATCACGAAATCCATTAGCATTCCCGTAAGTGCCCCATGGCCCGCCGAAGCTCCCATCACAACGCAGACAGTCGGGACTAAACCCGAAAGTTTAGCCAATGCTTGCAAATCATTGGGAGCATAGGGATAACGTTCGAGCATATTTGTAGTGCGTTCACCCGCACCCTCAAGAAGCATCACCAACGGCACACGTTCCTGAGCTGCCAGTTGTGCCAGACGCAAACGTTTAGCGTGTGTGCCAAGTCCAATCGAACCACCCATCACAGTGAAATCCTCAGACCCAACGATCACAGGCCGACCATCTATTTGGCCTATCCCACCAATCAATCCGTCAGCGGGAACTGAAGGTTGTCCACCCCGCGAAACACTGCCAACAAACGTACCCATCTCTCTGAAACTGCCGGGATCAAGAAGTTCTTTGATGCGCTGGCGGGCATCCAAACGTCCTTCAGAATTGTGTCTGGCGAGTTTCTCCGCACCACCCATTTTATGAATAGCAGCACGCTTCTTTTCCAGACTATCCAGCAGTGGTGCCCAATCATTGGTATTGTTAGCTTCTTCTGCCATATGCACCTCTTCTTGTTAGTTCAACTGACTATTCCGTTAAAACACGACAATGTAACTGAAACTACTTGACGGATCGAAGTGGTATATGAGAGTTTACCGGAGAATCAGTATCTTTTTCAAGCTAGAAAAGAGGATTTGAACATAACAAAGGCACTTGCCCATCTGTACAATTTCAGATGCGCAAGTGCCTTTGTTGTGATGCAATAAAAAGATTGAAATTATTGAGGCCTTAGTTCGCTCGATAGACCTCCTGATTGAGCTGACCGCTCGCTTTGAGGTATGAGAGCGCAACTTCAACGCGGGGATGTTTGGTTTCAGCATCACCGTTGATGAGTTTGCTGAAGATGTTACTAATGTGGCGTTCCACTGTTTTCGGCTCAAGACAGAGTGTTTGAGCAATAGCTGCATTCTTGTAACCCATCGCCAGCCAGCCCAGTACCTCTAACTCTCTTGCCGTAAGTTCGGACATGCGTGAATCTGACAGATCGCTGTCCTGAATCAAGCCTGCAAACACCTGAGGATCAAGGATTATCTGCCCTTCCGCAACGTCAGTCACAACTCGGACAATCTCTTTGGCAGTGCTTATGGAATACTTGAGCAGATACGCTCCCCGAGCATTATTCCTGGCAAATCCTTTCAATCTACCAATACCCTCGGCATCATAGTGAGCAGAAAGGAGCACGATTCCAACCTTGGGGAAATCAACTCTGATCACTTCGAGGCCTGTGATGATTGCAGACTGTACCAGCTTGGTCCCGAGCAATACTACATCAGGGTCGGTTTCCGCTATCATCTTTTCGATGCCTTCTTTGTCCCCCTTGGAAATACATTCACCATCACTGACACCGACAACCTCAATGGATGGCTCTTCTGAAAGGATATTTCTGTACGCCTCTCTCAGAATTTCCTGTTCTTCCTCGATTAGTACTTTGATCCTATTCATTCTTTTCCCCCTTGAGTTTTAAAGTAATGGTCTGTCCGGATTTTCTTATTGGGTTAACTTAGAAGCTTCTAGTGGCGAGTAGTACCATAGTACCACCAAAGAATAAAAGGCGCATAAACAGCAGGGGGCACTTCATAAAAGTATGATAAATATTTGGGGAAATCACGTAATGGAAAAGGGCATACTAATATGAGGGTTTTCTGAAGATGGCAATTCTCCGCCTATTATAATAACGGAGGTTCCATGAGGACAGGAAGGTAAGCCAAAGATGCTCGTGCTGCCCGTTATTCTTTACCTTATATAATTGGGGCATCACTGAGCCCGGTGTTACCTACTGCGTTTTCGGCGGATGCTTTTGGAGATGATAACCTATTCCCGTCTTGGTCATAATATGCTTGGGTTTCTTTGGATCAACCTCGATTTTGCTCCGTAAGCGCCCAACATATACTCGCAGGTATTCCGTTTCATTCCCGTACTCTGCACCCCACACCCGCGATAGCAGCATCTGATGAGTGAGAACCTTGCCCACGTTCTGCGCCAATTCTCGCAAAAGATCATATTCCGTCGGGCTGAGGTTTATCGCCTTACCATCGACAGTTACCAATCGTTCCGCAAAGTTAATCTGCAATTCATCACTGACGAATGTGACCGCGTCAGGAACATTTGTCCCTGATTTCCGGCGCAGAACTGCCCTAACACGTGCTAATAATTCCTCTATTCCAAAAGGCTTGGTAATGTAATCATCGGCTCCAAGATTCAATAGGGTAACTTTATCGTTCAATTCGTTCTTGGCGGTGAGCATTATCACAGGTACTCTTGACCATTCACGAATCCGTCGGCAAACCTCAACGCCATCCATTCCGGGCATCATAATATCCAAAATCACAAGATCAGGTAGTGTTTGCTCCATAGCTCTGAGAGCAGATTCTCCATCTTCTGCCGTCGTCACATCGAAGTTACGTGCTTTCAGATTGGCCCCAACAAATTCCAGTATTACTGGATCGTCATCCACCAGGAGGACACGTATGTTGTCCATCTTTCGATACCTCCTATTCTAATGGCATCGGAGTATTCATTCAGTGTAAGTCAGTTCTGAGACAATACTCCCCGTGCAAATAGCAACCGCTAATTTCTTTTTTAATCTCCCTCAACCGCTTAAAGTACCTTTTGATAGACATTGTAACCCTATTGCTATAAAATCTCAACTACTCCACAAAATATCAAGCGCCCATCTTATCCATAGTCGGTAAGCTGAAACTGAACGTCGATCCTTCACCCGGTTTGCTTTCCACCCAGATTCTTCCTTCGTGAGCTTCCACTATTCCCCTACAGATCGCAAGCCCTAATCCAGTGCCACCTCTTCTGCGCGCCACACCGCTTTCCAACCTATAGAACCTGTCAAAAACTTTATCTATATGCTCAGGTCGAATACCAATGCCTTCATCGGTGACGTTTATCACAATATCACCACCGACCCTCTCCGATTCCAGTTTAATACGTGTTCCGTCTCCCGAATAAGCAGCGGCATTAGCAACAAGATTCGTTATGACTTCTCCGATACGTATTTCATCAATATAGATAGATGGTAAGCCATGAGGCACAGCAACCTCAAATTTATGTTTAACTGTAAAAGATGCCATTTGATTTCTAAGTTGACTTACGACGGCGGATATCCGGCTCTGTTTTTTCTCCATCTTTATGACGCCAGCTTCCAACTGCGACATTTCCATAAGATCCTCGACGATGTGGATGAGTTTGTCTGTTTCAATATTTATAGTCCTGAGAAAGTCACTCTGTGTCTCAGCGTCCCATTGGATATCCGATTGCACCAGTGTACCAGCAATACCTTTGATAGCCGTCAAGGGCGTGCGTAACTCATGGGACACACTGGCCAGAAGCTCAGTTCTCAATCGATCCAGCTCCTCCAGCGCTTCTGCCCGTGAGGCTTCGTCTAGCAATTGTGCATTTTCAACGGCAGTGCTAATGGTCTGTCCAACCGTATTTAAAATCTCCCTTTCTTCCGGAGTGAATACACGATCGCCTCGGGTTATAGCGCACATCACCCCCAACACCTTCCCTCTTACCTGAAGAGGAACAAATATTGCCGATTTCAATTGCTGCTCAATTACTACCCTCTTATAAGCTTTCTCAGCAAGCAATTCAAGCGAATCGGGCAGCGACTCTATAAATATAGGTTCCCCCAACTGAACAACCCGACCCATAATTCCACCGCGTAGTCTCAACTTGGAAACTGCTTCTAAAAGATCTGCACTCATCCCCCGATGTACTTCAAGCACCATGCTCTCAGTCTCATTATCCAGTAAGGTCACACCAGCATTCTCAATATCCAATATTTCCAGAACTTTGTCCAAAGCATTATTCAGGATTTCCTCGAGAGTTAGAGATTGATTCAACATTGTCGCAACAGTATTCAGGGCATTAAGTTCCCGATTGCGCTGCATAATCTCGTCTTCGGAATTCTTTCTTTCCGTCACATCCGTGGCAACCACGTTCACCGCAACAACCTCTTCTTCTTGCTTGACCGGTCCAACACGGCAGGCATACCATCGCGTTGTTCCATGCGGACCATTCCCTAAAGCCTCGTACTCGTCTACCGGATTTCCAGTCGCAAAAGCTCGCTCAATTGATCTCTGAGTTATCTCACGATACTCCAGTAACACATAGTCATAGAAACTCATGCCGATTGCTCTATCGGGAGCAACCCCTTGTATAGTATGATTGGCGAACAGAATCGTACCATTTCGATCCACGGTCGTAATGATATCTGGCACATTTTCAGCCAGCGAACGCCACTTTTCCTCCGATTCCTTGAGTGCCTCTACGGCTTGTTTGCGTTCAGTGATATCTTGAGAAATGACTAGTACGGAATCTATATCGCCACTGGCATTTCTTATGGGTTGCATGTTCGATCTCAACCAATAACTTCGAGTAGGAAATTCCACCAGATCTTCGTACTCTCGCCCCAATCCCGTTTCAACAACTTTCCTCATCCTTTTAACAGCGGCAGGTGCTATATCTGGCACAACCTCATATATGGATCTCCCCATAAAATCTTCAGGTTTACCGCCTAAATTGGTTGCGCCGACATTATTGATCAGACGAATGCCCCAATCCAGATCATAGCAAGTGATGGGTGCCTCGGAATTCTCAACCAGAGTTCTATATCTTTCTTCACTCTCCTTGAGCGATTCACCAGCCCGCTTGCGCTCGCTATATTCGTCGGCTAATTCCAAAGCCATAGAGATATGTTGAGCAAGATTTCTTACAGATGGAAGAAAGTGTTCCGAGAGAATGGGAGACGTGACTGTAAGAGCTCCAATAACAACCTCATTTCGATACAACGGTGTCAAAATCGAAGGCTCCTTACCAACCCCCATGATCTTTGCAACTGCTGTGACGATCCTGTTAGGAAGCAATTCAGCAAGGATATCAACACCACAGCACTGTAAGGTCTCCCCTTCTTTTACTACCTTGCTGAATATACTTGATTTTTTCAGATCTATTGTATACGTTTTCAAGGACAACCCGGCCGCCTTCTCCATCGCCTTCAATATCGACGAAGAAAGGGACGAGGTGATAACTTGTAGTGAGGCACCATTCTCCGTTAAAAAAAGAATGGTAGCAACGTAACGGTTTGACTTCGCAAATTCCTCCTTGATTGTCCGGAGGATTTCAGATTCATCTCGCAGGCCATGTATTTTAGTTGCGACTTTCTCTGAAAAATGAATAGTTTCGATCAAATCGCTAAAGGAATTATCCATCTGCTCTTGAGGTTTCATCTTTGAGCTATCATCGACTATTATTAATAAATGAAGCTGCCTTCACTCATCATCTGCGACGCGGAACAACTTTCCCCCATTTGCACGAAGATAGTATTTCGCGAAATAGATGGATTCTCGCACTAGTTTACACCCGACCACCCAGATGACCTATCTATTATACAGCATCAACGCGATGCTTTGCAGCTTACAATATATAGCCAATATTTCTCATCTTCTCAATCCACCAGGGGCGTGTCAAATCATTTAAACAGGTAACCCAACAAGCT
>JABMQN010000271.1 GCA_013203045.1 Chloroflexota bacterium | reverse complement strand
TGCCAGGGAACTGGGCATTGGCTATGCCACCCTCAAGCGCCTGCTTGACTCTAAGTTGGCCTCACCGGAGGAAGAGAAGGATAATGATGATCGACAGCATTCCCTGCCTTCACATCCTGTACCAGAGGAGGAATTCGTAATGGTATATCCATAACTCTACTGACAAAATCGCTGAGCACTAAACCCTGACATTTTCCCTGGACAACGACATATCCAGAAAATCACTGCTCCAAAAAGACTTGGATATAGATAAATCTATATGCATTACAATATCTTAGGATAACTCCTGTATCCTCTTTCTCATTTGATCGAGTCTTGCGAAATCAGGGATTCCGGATATTAAGGTTATCGCAGCCAACTCCCCGCTACATGTGTCCGGATAATCACCGTACCGAACCGCCGCTACACCCAGCATTTTTTCAATATAGGCTTTTCCAGCTGTGATGGCCTGTGTGAACAGGTGCTTCGGCCTTCCATAGGGAACTAGTGCAGCAGCACTGGAACCGTTGATATCGCAAGGGAACGTGAGTGATTCCCTGGATATGCTCCCCTCTATGATCTCTTCCAGTCGTCTTTCGTCTGGCTCTATTCCCTTCTTCCAAAACCGCGTTCTTAAACGAATATCTTCACCCCGATAACCGATAGTCGAGATGTCTCCCTGGCTGCCCAGAGTTGCCTTAATCTCCGGGGTTGCTAAAACCTCCTGAGGAGGGTGTTTTGCTTCTCCTGCGGTCAGGATAAGGGTCAGCCTTCTCGCGATATCCGTGTTGATTCGCTCATACATTTCCTCCAGGGATTCCCGCGTATCGTCTCTGCGCTCATATTGCTGATTGTCGATAAGTAAAATGTTATCGAAGTACTGCTGCCATCGCTCGAAGCTTGTCAACGAATTAGATAGATTAAGCACCTCTTTTTCCGGCGGCATTCCGGATGTAGAAGGCAATACTCCCATTCCGTACACCGGTATGTGAAATATACTTTTAAGCTCGTCTGCTAGTATATGTGCGCCACCTGCACCTGTCCCACCCGCCAGTCCGGAAACAATCCAGAAAGCTTCCGGGTCAAGCGTATTGCCGAGCCAGGCGATCCTGTCCATCATCAGCGATAGGGATTTCTGAGCGATCTCCGCACCCAGGTCGAGATCTGCCCCTACCCCTCTTCCTTTTTGCTTGTACTTTCCGATGACGACACGGTCACTCACTTTCTTGAGTCCGGCAAGGTCTGCGTTTTCAGTATTTATGGCTATTCCCTGATATGACTTCTGCTTCATTCCCATGAGGGCATTAGTGAGTTTCCCGCCAGCCTGACCATACCCGATCCATAATATTCGCATGATCTACTCCTAACATTTATTTGATTTCTTCCAATACCCATATACCATGCGGTGTATTATACTGCCTTGTGTACGCACTGACAATAAGCCGATCAAGCGGTGATGATTTTTGAATATTGAACGTAACAGGTGCTCCACAAGGACTTAATTTTGGGGCGAATGAGTAGGGGCCACCAGCCCCGATCTAACATTGTCACTGGATCAGTTTTCGTGGAGGAGGTCAATATGAGGCAAACAACTCCACCCAGGAAACCGAAACGAATATCGCTAATTGTACATATTATTAGCCGATAACTACATATATGTAATATATAAGGCAATTAAAATTATCCATTATGGACAAATTATGTAATTTTAGTGTTGACATATATATTCACCCGTGATATACTAGCGCCACTCATCAAAGCCCCATATTCAATACAATCAATGGAATCAAGAAAACGCTGGCGCATTATTCCCTATTTTATTAATTGAACCTGCGGAGATTAGGAGTGGAAGGGCCAAGGTCGACTCGGGAGGAGGTGCCCAACTATGTATGATATGTGATTCATGCTGGAAGAAGAAAAAGAACAACTTGTAACGACGCCATGTAATACGAGGATTGTGGATCTGAAAATACAAAGATGGAAGTTGCATTGGGCGTTGTCTGTTTGGCAGGCACACAGTCTGCCCGGAAGATGCCCTCGATCGCTGACCCATAGAATCAAGCCGACATTTGGAGAATGTAACTCGGGAACGAGGAGGACCTCGAAACTAATGATCTCTCTGACACAGACGATGTGGCATCTTGTGTCTTGGCCTGCGATGCTACGATGTCCAAGCTGCGATCGTCCTGTGATTAACTGGTTCCAACCACTGGGTGAACACGCAATTATAAATGGGAGGCGGACTAATGCGAAATGCAATCAGGCTCGGATCATTGCTATTGATCACCATGCTACTATTAACGTTCTTGCTTGCTTGTGGCGACGACGACAAGACAGGTGAAGAACCGGTTACAACGACCGACACCTCAATTACGCCTATTGAACCGACGGATGAATCACCCGATGAACCGATGGAAGCGGTTACTATTACGTTCGGTAACCTTTCGGATTTGACGGGGCCGGCAGCGTCGGTAATGGGCCCCATAAACATGGCGGTGGAAGACACAATACGGTACTTCAACGAACAAAACCTTATTCCGGGAGTTATGCTGGAGGTGGTCACCTATGACGGACAGTATGATCCTGCCAAAGGCATTCCCGGATATGAGTGGTTGACGGAAAAAGGTGCGGATGTGATCCTCTGCGACGCGGCGACCGGACCACCATTGGTGTCTAGGGCCACCACAGACCAAATACCGGTGTTTATGCACAACGTCCCAGGGGAACTTATTGATCCTCCCGGTTATGTATTCGGAACAGGCTCGTCCCCCGAATGTTTAGCGTATACAACGGCTGCGTGGATTGCCGAAAACGATTGGGACTATGCAACCAATGGACCGGCGAAAATTGGTGCGGTTGGCTGGGACGATGGATTAACGCGAAAGTGGATAGAAGCGATGGAGCACTACGCTGAAGTTCACCCAGATCAATTTGAGTGGGTTGGCGGATATATCACCCCCATGGCCACATTCACGTTTGTTCCGGAGGTTGAGGCGCTCAAAGACTGCGACTATCTGTTTCCCCCTGGTACTGTGATGTTTTCTTTCGCCAGGGAATATCGGGGTGCCGGTTATACTGCAAAGTTCGTAGGTGGTTCACCGCAGGCGGCATTCATGGGAATGATTGATGACGCTGATCTGTGGAACGAAATTGACGGGATGCTGTTCTTCTTAGAGACTCGTTGGTGGACTGATGAAGAAGGCTCAATACTCGAACTGACCAAACAATTCCTCTCTGAAAACCACCCTGATGAAGCTGAAGGTATAATACGAACCGGAAACGGGTATATGGTGGTCGCCCAGGTATACATGATATTGGACATGATCAGGACCGCAGCTGAAGCCGTAGGCCCGGAAAATCTAGATTCGAAGGCAATCTATGATGCATCACATACTTGGACTATGACCGTCGATGGCGTCGACCGTTACAGCACAGATGAGACAAAACGAAATCCTCCGAACTATGTAGGAGTGTATGCAGCCAGGGCAGCTGATGAAGATCTATTCCGCGAAGATCCTGAATGGATACCGCTGATGTGTGGGCCCTGATGAGAGTCCACGATAGGTCCGTTTTAAACAATAGGAACGGTAAGGAGGCCCTTAGAGATCATTGAGCCATCTATCTATGCTGGTCGATGTAGACGTAGGTGATTCTGCGCTACATGATAAGGCGGTCCACAGGAAAACAAGCCAGCACACAAAACGGCAACCGTATCACAGGAGGTTGGAAATGGGGAATTATGGATACGCTGGAAATATATTGAAAGTTGACCTGTCATCAGGGAATGTTCAAATGGTCCCGACTGCCAACTATGCCGATAGATTTCTTGGTGGAAGAGGCATCGAGGCCAAGATCTATTGGGATGAAGTCTTGCCAGAAATCGGCTCTCTGGACGAGCGAAACCGGCTGATATTCTCCCTTGGGCCCATGGCAGGTGTACAGGGAATCGGGGCTTCACGGTGGGGTGTCTTCGGAAAGTCACCAATTAACACGCCAGAAACATTCAACTATGGCAATCTGGGTGGTCATTGGGGGGCGCAATTGAAGTTCGCGGGCTATGATGCCCTGGTGATCAGCGGAAAATCGGAAAAACCAGTTTATCTTCTCATTCACGATGGCAATACAGAATTGAGAGATGCTTCAGATATCTGGGGAAAGGGTGCTGCCAAAACTAGGGATGCCCTCAAGGAGGAACTGGGTAAAGATTTCAGTGTAGTGACAATCGGACCTGCGGGGGAGAACCTGGTGCCCACAGCCATATTATTGGCAGATAATGATTCGACTGGATCGGGTGGTTTGGGGGCCGTTATGGGCTCAAAGATGCTGAAGGCCATAGCGGTGAAAGGTGAGCAACGCAAGGTAAAGGTGGCCCAACCCGAAAAAATCAAAGAAATCACCGCTTTTATTAAAGAGATGCATAGGGATAATATGCCGATGTGGGGAGTCGACTTCAAATCTCACGGACCGAACACTCGAAAAGAACCGTGCTACGGCTGTCTCGGCAACTGCCCACGGGTTCGTTATACAGCACAAGATGGCGCATCCGGTAAATACATGTGCCACTCTCGCTGGTTCTATCTGGGATGGTCATGGGGATATTATGGCGAGGAAAATGAAGTCCCCTTCTTTGTCAACAGGCTCTGCGATGATTGGGGACTAGACACATGGGAGCTCAATTTGCTGATCAACTGGCTGCATGAGTGCTTTCAAGCTGGACTTATTAGCGAAGAGGAAACTGGCATCCCTATGTCGAAGATCGGCAGCCTGGAGTACATGGAAACTCTGGTTCGGATGATATCACTAAGAGAAGGTTTCGGAGAGGTTTTGGCTAGGGGACGGGAAAAAGCAGCGGCAGAAATTGGCAGTGCCGCAGAGGCCTTGATAAAGTATAGTGAAGCCCGTGAACCTCGATTTTACATTACCACCGCTCTCATCTTCCCCTTCGAACCGAGGGATACTGTGGGTCAAATTCACGAAGTGGGGATACCCCTTGCTCACTGGACCAGTTGGGTGAAAGGCTCTGAAGGGACATACATGTCACCCGAAGTCCTCCGTCGCGTAGCTCGGGAGTTTTGGGGCAGTGAAGCAGCGGCCGACCTGACCACATATGATGGCAAAGCCCTGGCTGCGAAGCTCATTCAGGACCGTGAACATGCCAAAGAATGCCTGATGGTTTGCGATATGTTGGTCCCACTGATGGATGTTCCTAATACGGAGGATCATGCCGGTGATCCCATGTTCGAAAGCAAAATGCTATCTGCCGTGACTGGTGACGATGTCGATGATCTGGCTCTGAATAGCATAGGGGAACGAGTATTCAATTTGCAGCGGGCCATACTGTTACGGGAGGGTCATCGAGCGAGGCAAGACGACGTGCTTCCCGAGGAATGGTATACCGTTCCCTACCCGGGACATCACGTGGATCCTGAGACCCTTGTGCCAGGCAAGGATGGTAAACCGGAATCCCGCATCGGCGCGATCGTGGATAGAAAGGAATACGAATTCATGCGAGATGAGTATTACCAACTCAGAGGATGGGATGCACCTACGGGATTGCAGACGCGAGAAACATTGACGAACTTAAAACTGGGCGACATCGTAGAAGAAATGCAGAACAGAAATTTGACCGCATAGTACTAGGACGTCAGAATATGGATCAGGTCCATTTGGCTGCAGAGCCATCAAGAAATTGGTTTGGGAATTGAAAAAACGCCCATGATCCCTAAACGTTCTGTCTTGGCTGATTGTTGGACTGCAAGTAACGGTCTGGTGACCGAGCCAATTGGATCAAATCTGTAAGTCTGGATGGGTTAGTTATCAACCCCCATGAATGAATAGCATCATATCAAATCTAATAAGGAGGGTACAATGACTCAGAGTGAAGGAATAAGCAAAGGTGGAGCCATGAAAGTCCTGAATTGGTCGCATTTGACGATGGTAGTATCGGACATGGATCGGTCATTGGACTTCTACAAGAATGTACTTGGTTTCGAAACATTGTTTGATGTTAATCTGGAAGGTCCGGATTTGGAAGCCATGGTCGATACGCCTGGAGCCAAGGGTCGCATGGCTGGTGGGTTACTTGGTGGTTCACGTGTAGAGCTCCTCTGTTTTGAATATCCGAAATATGAGCAGACTCCTCAGGGTTTAGGCTATGGCAACATGGCGCTTCGAGTAGATGATGCCGCAGCTGCATATGCTGAGGCCAAGCGCCAGGGTATCCCAACCGGCTCAGAACCCGCGGATATCGTAGGTCATAAAATGTTCATGGTACTCGATCCAGACGGAACGCAGATCGAAATCATCCAGTACCCACCCGAGACTGGTTGGGCGTGATTACGGTATGCAATCCAAATTATGTGATGCGTGCGGACATTAAGACAGTGTCTGTTTGGCACATTGTTGACACGTAACCCGATCCGTACCGATTCGCATGGAAACGAACGAATTCCGAGCCAGCAAGATACGTACATTGTTTGGAGGAGGATATATTGACATGAACGGCCAAACCATTTCGCAACTATTTGACTTGACAGGTAAAAGTGCCATCGTCACAGGCGGGGCTATGGGAATTGGCCAAGGTATCGCCGTTCGCCTTGCCGAGGCAGGTGCTAGCGTAATGATTGCTGATATAGACTTGCACTCGGCTGAACAGGCTGCTGAAGAGATTAAATCCAGGAGCGGTTCCGCAGAGGCGGTACAAGCTGACGTTCGCAGTGCCAGTGACGCTGACACAACGGTAAATGCATGTCAGCAGGCATTTGGAAGCATCGATATCCTTGTAAACAACGCCGGCATCTGTCCCATGAAAGCCTTCATGGACCTGAAGGAAGACCTCTGGGATAAAGTCCTCGATGTCAATCTAAAGGCAGTGTTCCTGTGGTCTCAAGCGGTTGCTAAAAGAATGATTGAGAATGGCAAAGGGGGCAAGATCATTAATCTTGCCTCCATCGATGCATTCCATCCCACCGGCATGGCAGCCCATTACAATGCATCGAAGGGTGGGGTTGTAATGGTGACCAAGGCGCTGGCCTTGGAATTGGCGCCACACCAAATTCTGGTCAATGCCATCGCTCCGGGTGGAATTCGCACTCCTCTGAACGCTGCGGCAAGCAAGGAATTCAGTGAGATCGCCGGCATGGATGCGGACCAGATACTGCAGTTATTGATACAACGAATCCCGTTACAGCGTATGGGGGAACCAGACGATATCGCCAGAGTAGCGCTTTTCTTGGCTAGCGCTGCTGCAGATTATATTACTGGAGAGGTTATCGTCGCGGACGGCGGACTTTTACTATCCTGAGTTGCATCGTTTTGAGACGTTTGACGTGAAGTCAACTAATCTGAATGATCTGCTCGGACCAAATCTCAGCGATAGCTACAAAAATGTGAGCAAATTTGCTGTTTATATGGTGGACGTTCGGACAGACCTTGGGTAAGGCCCAATCTAGAAACAAACATGCTTGGTTAATTGAATCGGCATATCGACAACATTGAGGATGTAAAGCAAATGACAATAAGTAGGATAAGTCCCAAATTAGATTTGACTGATATGGAGTTGATCAGGGAACTGGAAAAGGATGGCCGACAATCAAGATTTGATCTGGCGACTGCCCTGGGTATCAGTGAAAGGAGCCTCCGAAGAAGGCTGCAACGCCTGCTCGAGGAGCATGTCATTCGCATTCAGGCAACAGCCGGCCCCTCCCCGCTCGAGTCCAAGATGATGGCGACGCTAGGCATAAATGTTGTGCGTGGTAAGATCAATATCGTATCAGACATACTGGGTTCATACCAGTCAGTGATAGGTGCAACTATCGTGGCGGGACGATACGATATTCTTGCGTGGGTCCATTGCCGTCGCCTGGATGAGCTTTGGAAATTTGTTACCGAGGAATTGGGGAAAATCCAGGGTGTGGTCGGTACTGAAGTCATGCCGATATTGCGGATGTTCAAGAACTCACATGCAGTGCTGGCGGATAATTATCCTCTGACTGAACTGAATGTACGCAACTGGTCTGCCGATCAGCTCGACGTTGCACTAATCCGAGAACTGGAGCACGACGGATTACAAAGTAGCGCTGCTCTCGCCCGGAAACTGGGAGTAAGTAACCCAACAATACTAAAACGCATAAATAGACTACTGGAAGATCAGGTCGTCAGAGTTGTCGCGGTAGCTAATCCTTATCTACTCGGCTACCGAACTTCCGCTTTGATATTGGTAAAAGCACCTCCCTCACGGGTGAAAACCGTGGCTGATGAACTGGCATCATTTCCAGAGATTCAAATACTAGCCGCGACTGCCGGGCCGTATGATTTGACGGCATGGGTGGTCTTTAAGGATACAGATGCACTATCCGAGTTCGTCAGAACTAAGCTGGACAACATTGTTGGTATTGCGTGTCATGAAACCTTGTTGAACCTAAAATTTGGCAAGGTACAGACCAACTTGGCCAGCCAACTTATCACTGCAAGTGACAAATCCAGTGAGTAGACGAATCCCACCAAATGCGGGTCCTGAATATCTTATCGTGGGAATATGCTGGAAACCACGCGGAGAACTGTGTGAATCGATTCCAAAAAACAGGAATCACAGATCGCTACTCTCAATGTGAAGCTTTTGTTGCACCAATGTCAATGTGCTTCACCTTATGATCCGATGTCATGAAGAAGATCAGTTCATTCAACAGCGCGGCGCTGAACAGATCGGTTATTGACCTACCGCGAGTGTGTAAGTTCAATATCGGATAAATACAAACAAGGGGGCAGGATGGGATAAAAAAACACGTTTTTGTAATCTATGGAAACTAAAAATACGACCGAATAAGGAGGAACGATGGGTAATTTTACACGTCAAGAACTTGAAGATGCCGTGAAAATCTATCTTGGGAAACAACAAAAGGCATCTGAAACGGGTGACTGGGCGACCTGGGCAGAGATATTCACCGAGGATGCAACTTACGTTGAGCATGCTTATGGTGAGTTCCATGGACGCCAGGAAATAAAGGAATGGATCACGGCGGTGATGGCACCTTTTCCGCATATGAATTTTACTCATAAATGGTGCTGTATCGACGAGGAGAACGACGCTTTTATTTTTTGTGCGCCAAACATTGTATCCCATCCTACTGATCCAAATAAACAATTCAGCTTTGATAGCTGGAGCCGCGTTACCTATGCAGGTAATGGCAAATTCTCCTCACATGAGGACATCTACAACCCGATTCGCGCTGCTGAAGTACTTGGCGAATGGATTATGGCCGGTGGCCAGCTCGAATGCGAACCTAAAATCCAAGCGAAGTGGGGACCTCAGCTCTAGTAGTTTCATCAATCGTCCATAACCTGCCACAATACATGGATTGGGCTACAGGTATTTTAGCAATTTGTGGGTAGAGTAAGACTAGCAAGTAAGCAGTAACCACGCTGAAATCTAGTCTAAGCTATTGGGCTTCAACCCCCGAACAAACAAAGGAGGTAAGGCTATGCGGCACTTTGCCAAATCGGTAGTACTTGTCTCGGTGATTATGTTGCTCATGGTGATGCTTGTGAGTGCGTGTGACAATGGTGATGACGAAGATATTGACACCCCGACACTTCCTACCGCATCGCCGACAGCAACAACTGAACCAACAGATGAGCCGGTGGAGGACATTGTAATCACCATCGGTAATCTCTCGGATTTGACCGGACCGGCATCCCAGGTACTGAAAGTCCTGAATGACGCAGTTGATGATACGGTGCGATACTTCAACGAGCAAAACCTCATTCCGGGAATTGAGGTGGAAGTAGTCACCTATGATGGACAATATGATCCTTCCAAGGACATACCCGGTTATGAGTGGCTGAAGGAAAGGGGCGCAGACCTGATTACTTGCCCCCCGGCCAGCGGTGTGACATTAGCGTCTCTGGCAAATCGCGACGAAATTCCTCTTTTCATCACCAGTGGCAACTTGGAGGACCTTGAGCCAGGTGGCTATGCATTCAGCTACGGAGAAACCACCGAGTGGTCGGCGTACACGACACTTAAATGGACTGCCGAAAACGATTGGGACTTTGAAACCAATGGACCTGCTAAGATCGGCACAGCTGGATGGTCGGATGGATTCACTGACAAGTTCCAGATTGCAATGAAGCAGTATGTCGATGCTCATCCAGACCAATACGAGTGGGTAGGTGGGCATCTGGTTCCCATGTCCACATTCACATGGGGCCCGGAGGTGGATGCTCTTAAGGACTGCGACTATGTTGTCCCCCCTGGTATAATGTTTTCCTTCGTAAAGGAATACCGTGCCGCGGGTCATACAGCAAAGTTTATCGGTGGTGCTCCTCAAGCCGCGTTCATGGGAATGGTGGATGATGCTGCGCTATGGGATGAGATCGACGGGATGCTGTTTTTCAATGTTACCCGATGGTGGAATGAAGAAGGAACTATAATTGATCTGACCAAGGAACTTCTCCACGAGAACCACCCCGATTCAGCTGAACGAATGATGCGGAGCGGCAATGGGTATCTAGCGGTGGCCAACATGGTCATCGTGCTTGAACTCATCAAGAATGCAGTCGAAACCGTGGGTGCAGAGAACTTCAGTTCTCAAGCTTTATACGATGCCACTGGGTCTTACTCTTTAACGGTGGATGGTATTGAACGTTTCAGTTACAATGAGACGAAACGAGGCGTAACAAACTACCTTGGGGTATACGAGGCGCGAGCAGCTGGCGAAAATCTGTTCAGAGCCGAGCCGGAGTGGGTCCCTGTTGCCACCGGGCCCTGAAATCTTCCAGCTAAAGTCACTAAAGGCTGGCAATCGTAGATTCGGGAGTCCTTTCTCGGGGCTCCCGGAAAACGTTGCGGGATGCACTGGCTCGGACAGGGACTCAACCTCAGAACTTACAAGGGGGGGGAATGAAGCCGTTGGGCGTTAACAGGGTGATTATGGCGGTCGAAGATATTGATAAGGCTGTAGATATTTATTCGAAACTTCTGGGATGCACATTTGAGGATCAGAGCGAAGCAGCCGAGCCACATGGGGTAAGGGTTGCGCTTAGCTGGGATGGAGGGATCGAGATGTGCACTCCGCTCCCCGGTCGCGACAGTCTGATCCAGACGTTTCTCGAACAACACGGAGAAGGCTTGATGGGTGTGATCTTCTCGGTCGATGATGTTGAAGAAGGGCGCGAAAGGGCGGAGAAATTGGGCATTGAAATTCTGGGAGAGATTGAATTCGATCAGGACCAGATAAAAAGATTCCATAAAGATAGGTTCAGGAAGTATAAGGAGTACGCTCTGAACCCTGCCCAGACTTGCGGGGTGTTTATGGAGTTGGCTCAGATTGACCAAAAGTAACCGGGTCTATCAGCCGGAGAATCTGTATCTATATGGCAATCACCATGACATGCTTGTGGCCGATAGCGAACTTGAGTGCATATAAACTTCAGGGATGAAATCGAATTGGCAAGATACTGAACAGGAGGAGTACAATGACTGATCTGACTGATTTGGAAAAAATCAGAATCCTCTACGATATGGAGGCTATTAAAAAAGTCAAACGGGAATACTGGTGGTGTGTTGATGAGAAAAGGATGGATGACCTGGTTAATTGCTTCACAGAGGACGCAGTGGCAGACTATGCCATTGACATGTTACTGGAAGGCAGGGATGCCATCATAAAATTTCTGAAGGATACTGTGGCCAGCGAAGAGCTTGATGCCATTCCCATTCATCAGGGATTCGATCCAGTAATTGAAATAACCGGCGAGACTACCGCTATCGCCAGATGGCGACTTTACAACTATATGTTTTTCCAAAAGGTGAAAACGACAATAATTATGTGGTCGGTCTATCATGACGAGTATTCAAAAGTGAATGGGGAGTGGAAGATAAAGACCACCAAAATCAGGCATATGTCAACGGAAACCACCACGATGACGTAGGAAAGGTAATTTCATTACACTGAAACGGCTATCGAATCAAAATGTATTTCGATGTACGGAATGAACATCGGGTAACTATACCGGCTAAATATCGAAAATTGATGGATTGAAGGAGATGAGATGAATAGGTTTCAAGGTACAGTAGCACTCGTAACCGGTGCGGCTAGTGGTATTGGGAAAGCTACTGCACAGCGTCTGGCTGTGGAGGGAGCTAAAGTTGTTTGTGGGGATGTACAGGCAGCAGCGTTGGAAGATGTGATTGGTGAAATCAAATCCCAAGGTGGAACAGCCACTGCCTGCCATTGCGATGTGAGCGACCCGAAGTCAGTTAGTTCAATAATGACTACCGCAATTGCTGAGTATGGCCGATTGGATGTACTCTGCAATGTTGCAGGGATTCTGGAGGCAGCCCATACTCATGATTATCCCCTCGATCGATGGGAACGGCTTCTGGCAGTTAATCTCACAGGGACTTTCCTTGTCTGCCAGGAAGCCATCCCTCATTTGATTGAAAACAAGGGAAATATAGTGAATGTAGCATCGCTAGCAGCCCTGCGTGGACATCCGTATCTGGCGGCTTACGCAGCGTCTAAAGGAGGCATAGTTGGTCTCACACGGGCGCTTGCAATCGAATACATTCAGGCCGGGTTGAGGGTGAATGCTGTGTGCCCGGCTGCTATAGACACACCGATGACTTCCGAGTTCGAGATACCTGAAGGAGCAAGTCTGGAACTGCTTATGCGGAACATACCGCCCGATGGTGCCGTTCGAGGACCGGATACGGTGGCGAGTGTCATTGCCTTTCTCGCCTCTTCAGACGCGGCACATGTCAATGGTGTGGCGCTCCGGGTGGACGGCGGTGTAATGTCCTGATTTTCATAACTGAACACCGATTAATTCCGCAGGAGGAAGATCATGCCAGTAAAACCAGTAGACTTCACAGGCAAAAAGCTGTTGATAACTGGACCCACTAGTCAGGTAGGTGAACCCATCGTCGCTCATTATTCTCGCCAGGCCGAAGTGTGGGCACTAGCACGATTCAGCAAGGATGAAGATCGTAATCGTATAGAAGCATTAGGTGCAAAAACAATAAGGGCCGATCTCTCTGATAGAAATAGCCTTGTTGATTGTCCTGATGACGTCGATTATGTGCTGAACCTGGCAGTAACTAGAACAGGTGATTTTGCCTATGATTTGGCGGCGAACGCTGAGGGAGTGGGAAACTTAATGGCACAGTGCCGTAAAGCCAAAGCTGTCGTCCACTTCTCATCCACCGCTGTATACCAGTATGAGGGACAGACACCACGCAAAGAAACGGACCCTCTCGGTGACAATCACCGGTACATGATCCCGACCTATAGTATTTCAAAAATAGCTGCGGAAACGGTATGCCGGTTTGTTGCCCACCAAATGGACATACCAACTACAATTGCACGCCTGAGCGTGCCCTATGGCAACAATGGCGGTTGGCCCTTCTTTCATTTGTTGATGATGAAAGAGGGCATACATATTGGCATCCATCCAGAGCGACCAAATTTCTACAATCCTGTTCATGTTGATGACTATGTAGAGAAGATTCCCTATCTGTTCGGTGCTGCCACACCCACAGTGACCACCACTAATTTTGGAGGGTCACGGGCAGTCAGTATTGAAGAATGGTGCACTTACCTTGGTAAACTCACAGGCTTTGATCCTGTCTTTCAAGATAGTGTTCAGGCTTTCGGAAGCCTTGCCATTGACACCACGCTAATGCATGAATTGATTGGTGAAACGAGGGTGGACTGGCATGAGGGGATGCGTTCCATGGTGGCTGCACTGGCACCCGATCTGCTGAAGTAACTGAAACATCCGGCACACTGACTACACACGTACCTTCGAAGAGATGGAACTGCTGAAAGATACTAGGCAAGAGCAAGTCAAAACACCTGGCTGCGTTGACTACTCTGGGCATGCAGGAACATGCGATGAACGAAATCCCACCGATCCGAATCATTGAGCCTTCAGTCGGAGACAGGAGGCGGCAGGTCTCAGGTACCCTGATTGGCGCCAGCTCCGCATATGATTTGGAGGCGGCCAGATCACGCCTGAAAGACCTGCGCGAATCATCCCTGCGCGATCACGTCACGCTCATAGGGAACTTCAAGAAGAGCGTGACAGACTATCCGGATATAGACTTGCGGGTAGCGTCCGATGCTAACGCGGCGACGGATCACATCGCGGAGATATCAGGCGATTGCAACTGCCTTGCCATCAACAGGTCGGGCGTGGTCACAAATGAACTCAAATCTGCACTGGAAGAACGAGGCTTCAACATTGTCCAGCCGTACTACGCTGAATTTGACTCGTTTGAGCCCCGGATTGATAACTACTGGGACCTGCCAGACCTACTGGGAAAAGGCATCACGGGGAGCTTCGAAGTCACTGCACACTCGATGGACTTCGGAATGGACATTGCCACCGGAGACACACCGAAGGATTTTGTGGCTGTATTGGGCGTAAACGCGGCTTCCGCTGGTGATGGATCGATATTCTTCCTGCAACATTCCTCCAACATATCCAAGAGCCTGGAACAATCCAGGAAAGTAGTCCTGATAGTAGCGCTGGACAAACTGGTACCAACCCGCGATGATGCTGAGTTCCAGACGAAGTGCATGGGCGTCTTCGGTCTGGAAAGCGCCCTGTTAAACCTCAGACCCCGAAAGATCGGGAGCGATGAGATCCAAGGCCTTCCGGATTCCCCTGCGCCCCGGGACAGAAAGCTGCACATCATCCTGCTGGACAACGGCAGAAGCAGCCTGCTGAAGACCGACTATTCCCAGTTGCTCCGATGCATTGGCTGTAAAGCCTGCATCAAACAGTGCCCCATCTCCCGGCCTTTGAGCATCGATGGCACTGTCTGGAGTCCCAGGGACTACCTGTTAAAGTTCCTGCAAGGCAAGATAGATTCAATTGACATGTGCCTCCACTGCGAAGCATGCCGGGTTGAATGCCCCTTAGACATCGATATCCCAAGGCTAATGTGGATGGCCCAAGCTGATCACGCCATAAAGCACGGACGAAAGCTGCGCGATCGAATTATGGGGAATCCCCAGCAGCTTGCCAAATTCGGGAGTTTTACTGCACCCGTCGCCAACCTTATCACCAATCTTGAGCCAGGCAGGACCTTGGTGACCAGTATGCTGGGGTTGGACAGGAACAGAGCCCTGCCGAAGTTCCAACGGCAGACCTTCATGAGGTGGTTTGCCGGGAGAAAGGCTAACAGTAGGGAGCCGGGAGCCAAACGCAAGATAGCATACTTTATGGGGTGTTTCGCTAATTACTACCAGGTCGAGGTGGCCAGGGCCCTGGTCAATGTGATGGAAAGAAATGGATTCGAAGTCCTGGTCCCAGATCAGAAGTGTTGCGGGTTGCCTATGATGGCCGGCATGAACATCGCTGGTGCTCAGGCCAATGCCCTTCACAACATCGAGTCTCTTGCCTCCGTGACGGCAAAAGGATATGACATCATCACCACCTGTCCAAGCTGCAACCTCATGATAAAGCGGGAGTACCTTGCACTTTTCGAAAGCGATGAGACGAGGCTGGTTTCAGACCATCTGTTTCTCGCGGATGAGTATCTGACCCAGCTGGCACGGAAAGGTCAAATAAAGTTCGAACTGAAGAAGACGGCACTAGAGGCATTCTACCATATACCATGCCACCTGAAGGCCCAGGACGCGATGAAGGACTCTCTGGAACTGATGCAGCTCATTCCGGGTCTTTCGTTAACGAACGTCAACACCGCATGTTGTGGGATGGCCGGATACCATGGCTACAAGAAGGAACATGCCAGACTTTCCGTGGAGATGGGCATGGACTTGTTCCGAAAAAAACACGCTTTAGCGGAACATGATAACGTTATCACCAGTTGTGCGGCGTGCAAGTCTCAGATAGAGGCTTGCACCGGGGCTATGGTGATGCATCCCATCGTGCTGCTGAGTCAGTTATACGGTACAGCGCCCGAGCCCGCTATATAAGACCAACTATCGCCATCAGAAGGCACTGACATACTTTATTGTGATCAGGAGTCGACAATCCTTTCAAAAAGGAGGCCGAACATGCAAGAACAGAAAATAGCCTACATCGATCTTTCAACGGGGGAGATCAGAACGGGACACATTCCGGAGAAAATACGGCGCATGTATCTGGGTGGCAGGGGAATCGCGGCGTATCTTCTCTACAATCATGTCCCGGAGAGATGCGACCCCCTCAGTCCCGATAACGCGTTCATCGTCAGTGCCGGCCTGGTTGGCGGTACGCTGGCACCGTCCAGTGGCAGATGCGATCTGGCAGCCAAATCCCCACTGACAGGCTTACTAGGAAGCAGCAACATGGGCGGTTTCTTTGCACCGGAACTCAGGTTTGCCGGTTTCGATCATCTGGTGATAAAGGGAAAGGCCAATACACCCGTTTATCTATGGGTCCATGACGGTGAGATCGAGATTCGGGATGCCTCGCATCTCTGGGGAAAGGATACCCGCGAAACCCCGTCCATCATCCGAAAAAACCACCAGGACGAAGAAATAAAGGTGATGTGTATCGGCGAAGCCGGTGAGAACCTGGTACATTTCGCCAACATCATTACCGGCACCAAGAATGCCGCTGGCAGAACCGGGATGGGATGTGTCATGGGTTCGAAGAACCTGAAGGCCGTGGCAGCAAGAGGCACCCGCGATGTGCCGATCAGTAATCCCGAGAAGGCTTTCGAGCAACTTGAGAGATTATCCGGGATGATTCGGGATAATGAGGTATTCAAGGGTTTTTCTATCATGGGGACACTCATGTTTCACGAACCGAGCAATATCATAGGTCGACTGCGGGTGAGGAACCTCCTTAGCAATCAGGACCCGGCTGGAGAGAGTCTGTACGCCGACAAACTCGAGAAGCTCTCGATTGGCATGGCGGCATGCTTCGGTTGCACGGTCCACTGCCGTCACAGATATATTGTCCCGGAAGGTCCCTGCCAGGGAACTTACTCTGAAGGGCCGGAGTGGAGCACCCTTGGGGCCCTTGGCACGGAGTTGAATGTGGGAAGGATGGAAGCCATCCTGGTTGGCAATCACCTTTTAAACAAATATGGTATCGACTCCCTGGAATTCGGCAGCATGCTCTCATGGGCCATCGAGTTATATGAAAAAGGAATCATCGACGATGTGGTCACGGGAGGTGTGAAGCTGGACTGGGGCGACGAGGATATGATGTACCAGATGATCGAACAGATCGCCAGGAGGGAAGGTCTGGGAGATATCCTGGCCGACGGGCCCCTCCGCGCCATAGAGAAGCTGGGTGAGGAAACCGGATTCTACAACCTTCATGTAAAGGGCATGAGTCTCCTGCACACAGATGAGCGCGCGACGCCAGCCATGGCCCTGGGTGTGTCGACATCCACCAGGGGTGCCGACCACCTTAGAAGCCGGCCTGGTGTGGATGCTATCTCACTTCCCCAAGAGACCAGGGACAGTTTATTTGGTTTCGCAGTACCGGCCGACTTTCATTCGTATGAGGGAAGTGGAAAACTGGTCCATTGGCACGAGCTCATGTTTGCGCTTTCGGACGCTTTGGGAGTGTGCAAATTTCAAGTATTTTTCCTGAGCCCTTCGACCATGAGTTCCGATGACTACTGCAAGTTGGTGCAGTACATCACCGGAATGGAACTTTCACCTACGGAAATGATGGAAGCAGCCGAGCGAATCTATACCATGGAGCGGATGTTCAACATCAGGGAAGGAGCCGGAAGGAAAGACGATTATCCACCGGAGCGTTACTTTGTCGATCCAACGCCTGCCCTCGGCCTTCCCGGCTTCCAGGGAAAAACCTTGGATCGGGAAAAGTATGAACAGCAACTGGACGAATACTATCAAGCGCATGGCTGGGACAATGACGGCATCCCCACGCCTGAGACTATTGATAATCTTGGATTGGCCAAGGAGCCAACTTACATAATCTAGATGCCCCACCCTGAAGACAGGAGGTAATGGAAAATGACGAAAATGCTGGTTGTTGACCATCTGAAGTGTACTGGCTGCCGACTTTGCGAGGTGGTGTGCTCGGTCAATAAGAACGGGGTTTCGAACCCTGCCAGAGCGCGGATCGCCGTGATAGGGTGGGAAAATATCTGCCCGGGAATTCCGATGATGTGTCAGCAGTGTGAGATGGCCCCATGTATGTCTGTTTGCCCGGTAGGAGCTCTCACCAGAGATGAAAACATAGGCAGGGTGTCCCTCAATTATGATTTATGTATCGGATGCAAATTATGTGTAGCTGTTTGCCCCTTTGGCGCGATGGGAATTGACGCTGCCGCCCGGAGGGTAATCAAATGCGATTTGTGCGACGGGGACCCAATGTGTGTTAAGTTCTGCGAGACAAAGGCATTACAGTTCTTGGATGAGAGTCAGGCGAAAACGGCAAAGATGAGACTGGCCACGACCGGGCTCTCCGAGTTGATCAGGAAATTCGCGATCCAATAGGATACAGGCACCGTTGCCACGAACGACACAATACTCCGTTTGAAATGGCGGCAGGTGAATCCTGAGGGCATGTAAGTGTCCGCGATGAAACATGAAAGTTAATATCAGGCTATCGGGATTTCTGCGCAAGCTTGCCGAGCAGCAGGATGTGATCGAAGTGACCGGTAGCACGTTAGAGGAATGTGAGTAAAGGAACAAGCGAAATCCCAAAGAATAAGGAGGAAAGTAATGAAATCATCAAATAAACTATGGGGCTTGGTTCTATCTCTCCTGTTATTTGTGATGTTACCTTTTCTAGGTGCCTGTGGTGACGATAAAGAAGAGAAGCCCACTTTGGATCCCACATCTTCACCCGGTCCAGTTGAAGATGTGGTAATCACAATCGGTAACCTTTCAGACCTCACAGGCCCATCAGCCTCAGCACAGAACCTTATTAACCTTGCTCTGGATGATCTGGTTGATTACTTTAATGAAGAAAACCTGATCCCAGGGGTTGAATTGGAAGTGATCACTTACGACGGTCAATTTGATCCTTCCAAGGATATACCTGGATATGAATGGCTGAAAGAGAGAGGAGCGGATCTGATCTGGACCGGCGTCCCCGGAACCCCAGTAACGCTGCAGTCCAGGGTTGACAAAGATCAGGTGCCATTGTTTGCTGCGTCAATAGACCTTGATGAAGTTGTACCATCTGGTTATGTGTTCGGTCCGTCCACCCCTCCCAGACATGAGGCTCTTACCCTGATTAAATGGATTGCCGAGAACGATTGGGATTATGAATCCAAAGGACCGGCCAAGATTGGCGGAGCAGGGTGGGATGAGGTCTATACGAAGGAGTTTTTCGATGCGATGAAAGATTACGCGGAGGCTCACCCCGAGCAATTCGAATATGTTGGCGGATACCTGACCAATTTCTCCTTTATCTGGGGCCCAGAAGTTGAGGCATTGAAAGACTGCGACTATGTATTCCCGAGCACGGTATTAGTGTCCTTCGTCAAGGAATATCGAAATGCAGGGTACGACGCCAAGTTTATCGGCACCTTTACTCATGCGGCTTTCTTTGGACCGATGAGCGATGCCAAACTCTGGGATGAGATTGATGGAATGCTATTCCTCGGGTCCACCCAGTGGTGGAATGAAGAGGGAACGCTGATCGACCTGACCAAAAGACTCCTCTACGAAAACCACCCTGATAACGCCGAAGAAATCATTCGAGGCGGTGTTGGGTACAAGGCTATGGGAAACCTCTACCAGGTTCTCGACATCATCAAAAAAGCTGCTGAAACCGTTGGCCCAGAGAATCTGGATTCCCAAGCGATATATGATGCCGCTGAATCATATACACTGACCGTTGACGGCATTCCACGCTTTAGTTTTAGCAGTACGAAGCGATACTCGACGGATTATTATACGGTATACGAAGCCGGGGGTGCCGAAGAAGATATATTCAGGATAGAACCTGAATGGCTTCCCGCTGTAATGGAGCCATAGTAATAATGTTCCATCGTAGGTGATCCATGCAGCATGAGACGAAATCGATGTAACCAACAAAACGACTGCCACCGGGATCTGGGCTCTAGAGGGCTCTGTTATCGACTATTCTGTGGCATAATTTGGAGGATATGACTTTATAAGGCCATCCGAGATTTTCCTCTGGAGCTTATTTTTCGGGTGATATCAGACATCAAAAGGTAGGTCAACATGCTAGAAATAAAAAAGTCCGTCTGTGCGTTTTGTGCCAATTTGTGTGGTGTTCTCGTTCATCTTGAGGACGGCAAGGCAGTCAAATGCGAGGGTAATCCAGACCATCCCTTAAGTCAGGGCTTTACCTGCCAGAGAAACAGGATGGCCATCAACTGGTTGTATCACTCGGATCAGCTCATGCACCCTTTAAAGCGTGCGGGGAAACGTGGCGAAGGCAAGTGGGAGAGTATAAGCTGGGATGATGCCTTAGGTGAAATCGGCAACAAACTCCTCGAACTCAAACAGGAACACGGTGCACAAACGGTGGGAGTAATGGGAGGCGAAGATAAAGGCAATAACTACTGGCCTCGAGGTCGCTTTCTTACCCTGCTTGGCAATCCATATAACACTTTCGGTCACGGGGTTATGTGTGGTGTCAATGATATGGCCATCAACAGAGCTGTCCTGGGAGACGACAGCAGCCATACCGGTGGTCCGGCCGGGGCAAATTGCCTGGTAATATGGGGGAGTGATCCTTCACAGTCAAACCACAAGACATGGGCGACGATCCGTGAGCAAAAGCAGGAGCGAGACATGAAACTCATCGTGATCGATCCCAGGCAGACCGGAACTACAGATATAGCCGATATCTGGTTGCGACCAAGACCGGGTACCGATACAGCCCTGGCCATGGCTTGGCTCAACGTCATTATCAATGAGGACTTGTACGATAGGGATTTTGTGGATAAGTGGACGATTGGATTTGATCAGTTGAAGACACGAGTTCAGGAATACCCACCGGAAAAATGCGCCGAGATTACCGGTATTCCTGCTGAGAAGATCATGGAAACTGCCAGGATCTATGCCACTAATAAACCATCGAGCATCGCATATGGGGTGGCAGCCGACCACTTCGGAATTAACGGCACCCGGACCGAGCACGCTCGTGTAATCCTGCGTGCCATAACCGGCAACCTTGGTGTATTTGGCGGTGAATTGATCATCCGACCGGGCGAGACCATCAATGGCGGCAAGTTCGTGACCGAGGCAGAGTTGACCATGATTGACAGAATACCGCACAAAGAAAGGACCAAACAGTTGGGGTCAGACCTGAGTAGACTGGTTTCCCTCACAGGATGGGGGATGACTGCGGAACATGTCGAGAGGGTCTATGGAGTACCCGCCGCTATCAGTTATCAGACCCAGGCACATGTCCCACTTCTGTGGCGGTCTATTCTCAGCGGCAAACCCTACCCTATCAAAGCTCTCATCACCTGGGCATCAAACCCCCTGACCAGCATGGGCAATACCAAACTTGTCTACGACGCATTGAGGAGTAATAATCTTGAACTCCATGTTGTACATGAACTTGTTATGACACCGACGTCTCAAATGGCGGACTACGTGTTGCCTGCTGCCACGTGGTTGGAACGGGACATTTGTACTAACATGGGGGATTACGTCAGCCTCGTCTTTGGCGGAGAAAAGTCCATAACACCTCTAGGGGAACGCCGCGATGTCTATCAGTTGTTTCGTGGTCTCGGCCTGGCTGTCGGCCAGACTGATTACTGGCCATGGCGGACGGTGGACGAGGTCAGCAACTACAGGCTAAAACCACTGGGCCTGACCTTCAGGGACTTGGTTGACAGGATGGTTCTGTTTCCGGATTCGTTTGATCTGCAGCCATGGGAGAAAACGGGATTTCCCACACCCTCGGGCAGGATTGAGCTTTATTCCTCCGTCCTCGAGAAGCTGGGATATGATCCCATGCCCTACTATCAGGAACCCCCAGAGAGTCCCGTGAGTACCCCGGATGTGGCGCGGGAATATCCTCTGATACTGAACACGGGTGGGCGATTCATGCCCATGCATCACTCGGAATTTATGCAAAATGGACTGGGTCGGATCAAACATCCCGATCCATTGATGGACATACATCCAGATACAGCTCGCAATCTTGGTATCGATGATGGTACTTGGGCCTATATCGAGACCAGGAGAGGCCGGATTAAACAGAAGGCGAAGTACAATTCCGGAATACTCCCCAACGTGATCAATTGCGAGGCGAGCTGGTGGTTCCCTGAGATGACAGCTAATGAACCGGACCTATCCGGGGTGTGGGGATCAAATGCTAACGTACTCACGCTCGATGAGCCTGACTCATGCGACGAGTTGTCCGGTGGGTGGTGCGTACGGGCTTTGTTGTGCAAGGTGTATCCGGTCCAAACTGAATATGCAAAGTGATCAAGTGCTCCAAAACCACTTGTTTTTAGGCATCATGAATAGGAACTCCTTGATATATTGCATGCAGTATAGTATCATTTGCCAAAGCTAAATTATCGACAATTCTTGCCAAAAAGGACAATATTGAGGAAACATCCGGGATGCAACACGCATCCGTATATTAATTGTTATGCTTTAGAGAAAAATCAAGATGAAAATTGTCACCTGGAACTGCAAAGGTGCATATCGAAAAAAGCATTCTAGGCTAATTGAAAGTTTTGACCCCGATATTTGGATCATTCAAGAATGTGAGCATCCTGACAAATTCAATCAACAAAAGGGTTTTATTAGACCTGACAATGTGTTGTGGTATGGAGACAATTTGAACAGAGGTGTCGGCGTATTTTCAAAGCACGGAATTGGTTTGAACATTGAAGAAATGCACAACAGCAATTTCAGATATATCATTCCCGTAAAGGTTTCTGGTCTATATGAATTGAATCTTTTTGCAGTTTGGGCAATGAACGACACGGTAAATAAACAGCAAAGATATATCGGTCAAGTTTTCAGTAGTTTGGAATACTACAGGCATTTATTCGCCAACAGAACTGTATTTGCTGGGGATTTTAATTGGAATACATCATTCAAGGCTACAGGGAGGCTTACAGGCGATTTAGATGATGTAATCAAGTATTTTGGGGAAATCAATATAATTAGTGCCTATCACAAAATCCATAAAGAGAAGTTTGGCGAAGAATCAAAAGCAACCTTGCATTTCCATGGAAAAAATCAAAGCCCGTTTCACATTGACTATATTTTCTTAAATCGAAGCTTGTGTTCAAATGAAAAAATGACTATAGGAAAATGGGCAGAATGGCATATGTTGAGTGACCACATGCCGATTTGTCTGGACATATGTAAATAAAAGCATAACACCTATGAGGACTCCCTTTGTCAAGGGCTTTTCCAAATTACCTTCAAATAGCTACAAGGTCTCTGATCTTTCGGAGACCATACTCCCCTATCG
>JABMQN010000270.1 GCA_013203045.1 Chloroflexota bacterium | reverse complement strand
TGTAAGTCATCGCAAGATTCGAGCGATGGAAAAGATGTTCTGTACCAGTACTCCACACTTGGCTCTCTTCTAGCAGGAGTTTATGACGGAGACATAACGTATGATGAGATAAAGCAGCATGGTGATTTCGGGTTGGGGACATTCAATGCTCTGGATGGAGAAATGATTGAAGTTGATCATCAAGTCTATCAAATAAAGGCAGATGGCATAGCGTATCAGGTCGATGATGAGATGAAAGCACCATTTGTAATGGTAACTTACTTTGAGCCAGATCAGACGGTGTTATTAGATGAAACAAAGGACTACGATCAGTTGAAGGAATACTTGGATAGCTTATTGCCAACAGAGAACATACCTTATGCAATTATGTTGGATGGTACGTTCAGCTATATAAAGACAAGGAGTGTGCCCAGACAAGAAAGGCCTTACCCTCGACTACTGGATGTGTTGGAAGAACAACCTATATTTGAGTTTCGCGAAGTAGACGGAGTGATAGTGGGATTTCGGCTTCCTGATTATATGGATGGAGCCAATGCAGCAGGATACCATTTTCATTTTATTACCGAAGATAGAAATGCAGGTGGACATGTGCTTGAATGTCAGACGCAGGATGTAAGGATAGAGATCGATTACACGGACGAATGGTATACCGTATTACCTGCAGACGATGATTTCTATGGTGTTGATATGTCAGATGACGAGTACCAGTAGTCTTTTATTTTCAGCTACTAGTTTGTACTCAATTTGCTTACCCCTTTCTCAAGACTTATAATGCATCCAAATGCAACCCGCCGATTTCATCTTCCTGACCGATTTCAAGTACGAGGGAGAGACCATACCCGATGACCACATCAGAGTCCTCTTTTGCGATTCTGTGGAGTTGGTATCCGAGAAAAACAAGTGACGTCAGACAAGAGTAGACCGCTCCCAAAAGGGGATCCTCAACCCAGCTACGACAAATCCTCAAAATGTGCCCCCTCCAAAAGGACTTCCTTCTGAGAACTGCTATCAAGTTTCCCCTCGGCACATCATTCAGCTAAATGCCAAGAAGTGGCTCAAGTTCTGGAGAAACGGCTGGATGAACTGAATTAATCTTCCCATAGTATCTCTTCCCACTCATTTTCACACTTGAATCCCCGGCCAAAAGCTACAGAATTATTTGTCTCTGGCTCCGCAACACAATCGTGGCTATTGCTTTGCCCCGGCATGCAAATTATAATTGTGGCGGCATGAATACCAGAGAAACCTTTCAGGATTGGGCGGAATTATTACCACAGATCGCCTTCGTATTAGACGCCGAAGGTAAAGTGACTTATGCAAACCAGCAGGCCTTCGATGCTTTTGGATATACCCCTGAGGAACTTGACCAGGGTCTATACGCACTCCAGATGTTTATCCCGGAAGGCAGAGAAGGCACCATAGATACCATTGAACGTTTACTGAATGGGGAAAGAATATCTGAAATAGAATTGACGGCAGTTCGTAAAGACGGCAACACATTCCCGGTGATAGCCTATGGCGCCCCGATTATTGAGAAAGGGATATCAATTGGAGTAAGGGGATTTATAGTTGACATCTCCGAACGCAAACAATCTGAAGAGGAACTTCAGCAGAAAGAAGAGTATTTCCGGGCCGTGATAGAGAATTCTGCGGATGCTTTTGTAATACTGAACACCGATGGGACAGTGCGCTATCGGAGTCCTTCGTATGAACGTATATTGGGACATAATCCTGATAAATCAGTTGAGTCCCTTTTCGAACGAATTCACCCGGATGATGTTGAAGAAGCTGCCGAGATGTATGCCCATGTTACTCAGAAGCCGGGAGAAATTGTGAAAGTGGAACTGCACGTAAAAGCCAGTGATGGGAACTGGATTCCTATCGAAGCAGATGGGCAGAATCTCATAGATAATCCGGCAGTTGGAGGTATTGTTGTTAGTTTCCGAGATATCACTGAACGTCAGGAGGCCGAAGATGCCCTTAAATTCAGGTCGGAATTTGAGGGATTAATCACTGCAATCTCAACTCAATTTATCAATATTTCAGCAGAGGAAATGGACTCTGAAATTACAGAATCACTCAGACTAATCGGGGAATTCGTTGGAGTTGATCGTAGCTACGTTTTTCAATACTCGGCAGATGGCACTACTATCTCAAACACCCATGAGTGGTGTGCCGAAGGGATCGAACCACAGATCGATAACTTACAGGATTTATCTGTCGAAGAAGCATCATGGATGATGGATACTCTCGAGCAAAGTAACGTATTTTACATTCCATGCATCGCCGATCTCCCACCCGAGGCAGCCCTGGAAAAAGAACTCCTCGAAGCACAGGGGATTCAGTCACTCATCATGGTTCCCATGAAATGTGGCGGATCATCGCTGGGATCAATCGGATTCGATTCCGTGCGAACCAGACGGGTTTGGTCTGATGATAGTATCAGACTTTTGCAGATGGTGGGGCGAATCCTGGCTAATGCTTTGGCGCGTAAACAGGCTGAAAAGGCTTTACGAAAGGCATATCAAGAAGTAGAACAGCTAGTGAAGGAGCGAACCGCTAATCTGGCCGAAATTAACATACAGTTGGTAGATGAAATAGCAGAGCGCAAGCTGGTGGAACGCGAACTACTGGAGAATAAATCAAAATTATTGAAAGCTCAGAGTGTTGCGAAGATGGGATTTTTGGACTGGAATTTGAAAACGAATGAAATTGAGTTATCAGATGAGATCATTAAACTTTATGGACTCGATCCAGAAGCAAAATGGATTACACCCGATCTCGTAGCAGATGTTGTTTATTTTGAAGATATTGAATTCGTGCAGAATAATTTGGAGTTGGCTTTGAAGGGGAGGGAATACAATATTGATCACCGGGTTATTCGCCCTGATGGAGAGGTGATCTGGGTTCAGGCACAAGCCGATTTAATTTATGATGATGATGGTAACGCAGAGACATTACTGGGAACAGCGATCGACATCACCGAGCGCAAACAAGCAGAGGAGGCGCTACAGGAGAGTGAACAGAAATTCAGAGAAATGGCGAATTTATTGCCACAAGTCGTTTATGAAATTGATACTCAGGGAAACCTTACATTCATAAACGAACATGTATATGATTCATTCGGATATTCAATAAATGACGTTATGAAAGATTTTGATGTCTTTCAAATATTGATACCGGAAGATAGAGACAGAGCACAAGAAAATATGATGAAAATATTGGATGATAAGCAGACTTTAGTCGTTGAATATACCGGGGTGAGAAAAGACAACTCCACCTTTCCCGTGATAACTTACACAAGTCCGATTATTAAACACAACAGACCGGCAGGTTTGAGAGGGATTGTTGTTGATATCACCGAGCGCAAACAGGCAGAGGAGGAATTAAGAGAGACCCTTGATCGGATTCAAAAGTTGAACATAGCTGCCTTTGAGGGAATTGTCATTGCAGAACGGGGAAGAATAATTGATGCCAATCCCGCTTTTATCTCAATGTTCGGATACAAGAACGATGAAATCGTGGGACGAGATGTCCTGGAACTGGTTGCGCCGAAATCCATGGACTATGTTATTCAAAGGGTAAAAGAGAAATTCCTTGGACGTTACGAAGGAAAAGCCCTGAAAAAAGATGGCACAATATTTGATGTTGAAGTATGCGGTGCCCAGGCCAGCTATGGTGGGCGCACCATTAGAATAACAGCCCTTAATGATGTTACTGATCGTAAACAGAGTGAGGCAAAATTGCATCAATATTCCATCGAGCTACAAGATGCAAACGAGGAATTGACCCGTTATGCTGAAGTAGCGTCCCACGATATCTGCACGCCACTGCGGGCCATTCGCTACTACACGCACCTTTTGCGCAAACAACCGAAAAATATTTCCATTAAGCAACGCCAGAGCTATCTTGATACGATAGACACGGCAGTACGTGAGGGTGAAGACCTGGCAAAAAACCTGCTGGTACTCTCACATCTTGGCCAGAACGAGATTCGCCAGCAAAAGGTTGATGTGGGCAAGTTACTGGAAAAGGTGATCGTCTCATCTGGATTATCAGAAGACAAGGGAATTGTGATGAAAAAGGATTGGCCCACGATCAAATCAGATCCCACGCTACTTGGGCAGATCTTCCGCAACCTAATTGACAACGCAGTTAAGTTTAGAAGTGATCCCACCGGGCGCATCGAAATTAGCTGGAAAACTGTAAAGGCTCAAGGTTACGAGTTCACGGTACTCGATCACGGTATAGGTATAGATTCCGTTCACCATGAAGAGATATTCGAAATATTCAAGAAGCTACACCACAAGGAAGAATACCCGGGAACAGGCATTGGCCTTGCCATCGTTAAAAAGGCAGCTAACAGATTGGGTGGATCAATCCGTGTTAAGTCAAAACCCGGGAAGGGGAGCTCTTTTATCGTGCAAGTCCCCGGGAATGTTTATTTTGGTCAAAATGAGCAGAAGTCACCTCTAAAAACTCGTAAAAGAAGCCCATCAAAAACACAAAATAAACGGCGCTCATCCGAGCAAGTTATCAGGGAATCAGGGACCAGAGGGTGACCTGCCCCCCCCGAAAACTGGTCCAGGTTAAATACTAGACTTGGACTGATTTGGAGCCACGTCCAAACGACTAAAAACCAAGTCCTTTTGGAGCATTCCTCAAACGTAAAAAGTACTCCGAAACCACTTCTTTTGGGAGCTGTCAATGCACAAAATTAATGGTCTTCAGGTAATTTACCCGAAGACCATTAATATAACATCTACCCTACTAATATCGGTGAATTTATTGCCGATCCCAATTTAAGTGATCACTCTACTTCGATCTTTCCTTCTCCCACGTTGCATGAAAAAGATGAGTGAAGCAAGGGCAATGACAGCAACCACTATAAGGCCACTTATCAGTGGTACATTTACGGGAGATCCGTCATCCTC